>CABPWH010000032.1 GCA_902461085.1 uncultured Collinsella sp.
GTACGTGCAATGGGCCAAGGACAACGGCATCGGCGTCGGCCCCGGCCGTGGCTCGGCCGCCGGCGCTATCGTCGCCTACGCCATGAACATCACCGCGTTCGACCCGCTCGAGAACGGCCTGATGTTCGAGAGGTTCCTGTCCCCGCAGCGTACCGAGATGCCCGATATCGATATGGACTTCGACGATGAGCGGCGCCTCGAGGTCGTGGAGCACGTTCGTCAGCTCTACGGCCCCGAGAAGGTCACCCACGTCATCACCTACTCGACCATCAAGGCCAAGCAGGCCATCAACGACGCCGCGCGCGTCTTGGACTACCCGGTCTACATGGGCCAGCGCCTGTCCAAGATGGTCTCGAGCGACCCCAAGGTCAAGCTCAAGCAGGTGCTCGACAAGCAGCCCGGCAAAGAGGATCTGTTTAACCCCGATTTTGCCGAGGCCTATAAAAAGGACGACGACGCCCGCCGCATCATCGACACGGCGCTCTCGATCGAGGGTCTCACCCGTGGCGAGGGCGTGCACGCGTGCGCCGTTCTGATCTGCCGCGACCCCGTCAACGAGCACGTGCCCACCAAGCTCGACACCAAGGGCGGCGTCGAGATTACCCAGTACGAGGGCCATACCGTTGCCGACATGGGCCTGCTCAAGATGGACTTTTTGGGCCTGCGCACGCTGACGGTTATCTCCAAGGCCAAGGCAAACATCAAAAAGAACTTCGGCATCGACATCAAAGAGGAAGAGATTCCCTTTGACGACCCCGAGATCTTTAAGCTCATGGGTTCCGGCCACACCGCCGGCGTCTTCCAGGTCGAGTCCGCCGGCATGACGGCCACGATCAAGAACATGAAGCCCACCGAGTACAAGCACGTCGTGGCATTGATCGCTCTGTACCGCCCGGGCCCGCTGGGCGCCGGCATGGTTTCGTCCTACATCAACCGTATGAACGGCAAGGAGCCGGCCGTCTCCTACGACGACCGTCTGGACGACATTCTGGGCGAAACCTACGGCACCATGGTCTACCAGGAGCAGGTTATGCTCATCTCCGTCGAGATGTGCGGCTTCTCCAAGGGCGAATCGGACTCGCGTATCCGTAAGCCCGTGGCTAAGAAAAAGATTAAGCTGCTCACGTCGACGGTGCTCCACTGGGAGGATGGCTCGGACGAGACCACCTACGACCACTGGATGAACGGCGCTATCAAGAACAACTACACGCGCGAGGTCGCCCAGAAGATTTGGGACGATGTCCTTGAGTTCGCGTCCTACGCCTTCAATAAGTCGCACTCCGCCGGTTACGCCATCCTGGTTATGCAGACGGCATGGCTCAAGGCACACTATCCGCATGAGTACATGGCGGCCGTTCTGACGTCCTATACGGGTAAGACCGACAAGATCGTGCACTACGTCTCGGCATGCCGTCACGACGGCATCCCCGTGCTTTCGCCAGATGTCAACGAGTCCGGTACCGAGTTCACGGCTACCAAGGAGGGCGTGCGCTTTGGTCTGGCCGGCATCCGCGGCGTGGGCACCGGCGTGGCGCAGGCGATTATCGCCGAGCGCGAGGCGGGCGGTCCGTTTAAGACGCTGCACGACTTTGTCGAGCGCGTGGACTCGAGCCAGGCCAACCGTCGCGTGATCGAATCGCTGATCAAGGCAGGCGCCTTCGACTCCACGGGGTATCCGCGTCGCCAGATGATGCACTTTGTGGACAAGAACAATCCCGAGAACATCATCGATGCCGCGGTAAAGCGCCAGAAGGACCGCGCGAGCGGCCAGACGTCGTTCTTCGATATGTTTGGCGACGTTGAGGGCTCGGGCTTTGAGGTGAGCGTGCCCGATCCGGATGGCCAGGAATGGGACCGCCACCTTAAGCTGAGTCAGGAGAAGGAGGTTCTGGGCATCTACGTCTCGGACCACCCGCTGCGTCCGTTTGAGTATGCACTAGCCAAGGCGCGCGACTTTTCGTTCTCGCAGATCGACACCGGCTATGAGGTGCAAAACCCCACGGGTGGCACCATCAACCAGGAGATTCCCGAGGGTAAGGCGCTGTGGTGGGCCGGCATGGTCTCGAGCGTGTCCAAGCGCGTGACCAAAAATGGCGACCCCATGGGCATCGTGCAGCTCGAAGACATGGAAGGCGAGGCCACGGTCGTGGTGTTCCCCAAGACCTACAAGGAGGCCGAGGGGTATCTGTACGGCGAGGTCGATCCCGAGACCGGCGCGCAGCTGTCCGACGCGTTTGTGCGCATTAAGGGCAAGCTCGAGCGCTCGGACCGCGGCGACCAGATCATCGCGCAGGAGATTGTGCCGCTGGAGCTTAGCGAGGAGAAAAACAAGCCCAAGGTCTTTGAGGTCATGGTGCCCAACAGCCGCTTTAGCCAGGGCAATATGGCGCGCCTGGCCACGGTGCTCACCACCAACCCGGGCGGCGACCGCGTAGAGATCTTTATCGAGCAGGTGGACGGGCGCGTGCTCCGTGCCGAGGTGCCGGCCAAGGTCAACGCACGCTCGATTCCGCTGCTGGCAGAGGCAAAGGCCATCGTGGGTAATCAAGGCCGCGTGACGGTTATCTAAGCTACCCCGGGTGAGATTGGAGGAAGTGATGGCGCAGGGGACGTTTGTGCAGGCGCTTCGCAAGGAGGCGGCGCTCGGCAGTACCTTTATGAAGGGGCGTTCGCTCATGCTCAACGGCGCCGTGCTGTCGTTTGAGGACTCCGGCTCGCGCTTCTCCAAAAATGTGACTATCGAGGGCACGGTGCGCGGCTCGCGCGGCGACCTGTACAAGACACACGTGGCGCTCGACATGGACGAGCACGAGGTTATCGACTACGACTGCGATTGCCCCGCTGCCTTCCGCTATTCCGGCATGTGCAAGCACGCCATCGCCACGGCGTTGGCGTATCTGGATGCCAGTGGCGCCGAGCCTGTCGAGGGCCTGCGTACGCCGGTCCGCACGTTTACGGCACCGCCCGCACAATCCAAACAGTCCGCACGCCCCGCGCCTAGCGCATCTTCGGTCAACCCCAATTTTCCCTTCCCGGCACCCGTCCCCACGAGCCCGAGCCTTGTGGCGGCGCTTTCCGATCTTTCGGACGCGCGCATGGACGAGCTCGTGGCTATGCGTCGCAAGTTCGTCAGCACCATTGACCCCGATGCGCCCAAGGCAGTGCTGGAGCCCTCGCTGGTGCCGTACTACAATCCGCTGTTTGCCGATCGTTTTAACTGGGCGCTCGAGTTTCGCATTCGCTGCGGTTCGGTGTCCTACGTGGTTAAGGATATCGACGGCATGGCCGATGCCTATGTGCGCGGCGGTACGTTCTCCTATGGCAAGAAGCTTACGTTTGTCCATGTGCCCGAGGCATTCGACGACGTATCGACGAAGCTGCTCGACTTTGTCGCAATGACGGTCGCCTACCTGAGCGATATTACGAGTTCGCGCTCGGCATCGTACGACTTTGCCCGCAGCGGTTTTGTCGCCGAGCGTCAGTTGCCGGTATCCGAGCATAGCATCGTATATGTGCTGGACCTGCTGCGTGGCCAGACCATCTCCTTTGAGCCCGCCTGGTCGCGGGGGACGACGACGCATCGCACCTATGACGTGGCGGTTGAGATGCCTCCGGAAGGGGAGGACGAGGCTCTGTCTAAGCGCCCACCGCTCCTTGCCGCCAAAATCGCGCCGGCGGCTGGCGGCAGCTACGATCTACGCCTGCCGGCCGATGCATACTGCTTTGCTTCGGGCGACGTTGCCTATCTGGTCGACACCCGCCGTGCGCGCCGCGCCGATGTAGCGTTTGCCCAGCATGCGGCGCCGTTCCTATCGCGCTTACTGCCCTGTCGCACGCCGATCCATATCGCTGTCGACCAGGTGGGGGAGTTCTGTCGTATGGCGCTGCCCATTTTGCGCGACTACACCGACCTTACCGCGCCCGCCGTGCTCGACACCGTGGCGCCCGAGCCGAGCTTTGCCATGGCAATCGGTGTCGACGACGGGCTCGTGACCTGCAAGATTACGGTTTCCTACGGCGACTGGTCGGCAGATCTCTTTAGCCTGGGTGCTCCGGGAAGCCCCTTCGAAGAACAGCGCCCGGGCGTGCCGCCGCGCGACGAGATAACAGAGTTTCGCGTTATGGACACGGCGGCCCTGTATTTCGACTTTTACGAGGGCGGCCTGGCGTTTGAGGAGCGCGACGACGAGAGCCTGTTCTGCTTGCTGACCGAGGGCCTGTCTGCCCTGTCCGAGCTGGGCGAGGTCATGCTCAGCGACCGCCTACGCCAGATCTCGGTGCGCCCCGCGCCCAAGCTCTCGGTTCGCGCGACCGTCAAGAGAAATCTGCTCGACGTCGAACTGGGCGCGAGCGGTCTTTCGGCCGCGGACCTTGCCATCTACCTCGACTCGTACAAGCGTCACCAGACGTTTGCGCGTCTCACGTCGGGCGATATCGTTCGCCTGGACGAGGGCGCCCGCGCCGCGTTTGGCCTTGCCGAGGATCTGGGGGTCGACGCCGTCGACCTGCTCGACGGCGTGTCGCTTCCCGCGTCGAGTACCCTGTTCGTCGATGGCATGCTCGCACGCACGCCCGCGCTCGAGGCCGATCGCGACGCTGCGTTCCGCCGTACCGTCGAGCGCCTGGACACGCTCGGCAAGATGGACTTTACGGTACCCGCCTCGCTCAAGGCCACGCTGCGTGGCTACCAGGTCGACGGCTACCAGTGGCTCGGCTCGCTTGAGCATCTGGGCCTCGGCGGTATCTTGGCCGACGATATGGGCCTGGGCAAAACGCTCCAGATGATCGCGCATATCCTGGTGCGCGTGGAGGCGGGGGACAACAAGCCCACGCTCGTGGTATGCCCGGCCTCACTCGTGTACAACTGGACTGCCGAGCTGGAGCGCTTTGCGCCCTCGCTGGATGTGTGCGCCATCGTGGGCGCCAAGGCTCAACGCCGCGTGCAGATAGCAGGCGCCGACGAGCATAACGTGGTCGTGACGTCGTATGACCTCATGCGCCGCGATATCGACGAGTATGCCGAGCGGGACTTTGCCCGCGTGGTGCTCGATGAGGCCCAGTACATTAAAAACCCGCTCACCCAGGTGGCGCGCGCCGCAAAGCGCCTGCCTGCCGGCGTGCGCTTTGCCCTGACGGGCACGCCCATCGAAAACCGCCTATCCGAGCTCTGGAGCATCTTCGACTTTTTAATGCCGGGCCTGCTCGGCACGCGCGAGTCGTTTGCCAAGCGCTTCGAAAGCCCGGTCGAGCATGCCGAGGGCGACAGTGCCGCTCGCCTGCAAGCGCTCGTGTCGCCGTTTGTGTTGCGCCGTGTCAAGGAAGACGTGGTGGCCGATCTGCCCGAGAAGATCGAGGACACTGTCATGGCGCAGCTTGCCGGCGAGCAGCGCAAGCTTTACCTGGCAAACCAGGACCGCATCGCCCAGCAGGTGCAGCACCGCGAGGCATCCGAGTTTAAGAAAGACAAGCTCAAGGTGCTTGCCGAGCTCACCAAGTTGCGCCAGATCTGCTGCGACCCGCGTCTGCACTACGAGGATTACAAGGCGGGGAGCGCCAAACTCGATACGTGCATGGAGCTCGTGCACGGCGCACTCGACGGCGGGCATCGCATCCTGTTGTTCAGCCAGTTTACGGGTATGCTCGATATTATCGGTAAGCGCCTGGCCAAGGAGGACATCGCCTTCCTTAAGCTCACGGGCGCTTCGTCTAAGGAGAGCCGCGCCAAGATGGTCGCGCAGTTCCAAGCGGGCGAGGTTCCGGTCTTTTTGATTTCGCTCAAGGCGGGCGGCGTGGGCCTTAACCTGACGGCTGCCGACGTGGTCATCCACTACGACCCGTGGTGGAACGTGGCGGCGCAGGACCAAGCAACTGATCGTGCACACCGTATTGGTCAGCAACATACCGTGACCGTGTACAAGCTCATCGCCAAGGGCACGATCGAGGAACGCATTATGCAGATGCAGGAGTCCAAACGCGACCTGGTCAACAGCGTGCTCGGCGGCGACGGCATCTCGTCGGCGCTGTTTACCCGCGAAGATGTTCTGGCGCTGCTGGGCGGCGACGGTCGCTAGCCGCGCGCGGGGTGGGACTGCTGGAGTGGGCAGGACGGTCGACGCATTTTGGCCCGACCGCTTGCCTGATCCGGTATGTGTTCATTTGCAATGCCGTGGATGGTTTGTCTGCCTTTGGGCATAAGAACCATCAAGAACATTGGCACATCAGCAAAGGAGAACATCATGGCGAAATTCTTTAAGGACCCCGACGGCAAGCTCATCGCTGCCCTTGGCGACGACGTTGCGACCCCTGCCGGTTGCACGGAACTGACTGCAAACACCGAGGACGCGGCGCACGAGAAGCACGTTCCTGTTGTCGAGACCGAGCGTGACGGTCACGTGATTCGCGCACGCGTTGGCTCGGTCGAGCACCCCAGCCTGCCCGAGCACTACATTGAGTGGATCGCCCTTGAGGCCGAGGGCCGCTTGGAGGTCCATTACCTTGAGCCCGGCATGAAGCCCGCGACGTTTTTCGCGGGCGGCTCCAAGACCGGTACCGTCTATGCCTACTGCAACCTGCACGGGCTGTGGTCCGCGACATTCTAGGAGCGCGCCCCCGCTCGGGGTATCATAGTTAGCATATGCACATGCAAGCGCCGACTGCATTATGCGGCCGGCGCTTTTACTGCGATTTCGATGGTTTACGACGGAAAGGGCTGAGCCATGAAGCTCGCGCTTGCACAGATCGATATGCGCCTGGGTGATATTGAGGGCATTTGCGGCCGCATCGAGGACCAGGCTCGTCTGGCCCGCGAGCGCGGGGCGCGCGTGCTGTGCGTTCCGGCTCCGCTCTTTATGGGCGCCATGCCCGGTGGCCTGGTGGGTGCTGCCGACTTTGAGCACGACGTGCTTGCCGGTTTGACTGGAGTCGCCGAGCGTATCCAGGAGCTTGACATGATCTGCATCGTGCCCGCGGCGGTTTCGTTTGAGGGCCAGCCGCTGCTCGACTACATGATGCTCAAGGACGGTCATGTGGTGCCGGCGCGTTCGAGCATTGCCCTGCAGCGTGGCGAGAACAACGACACACGTTGGGCGCCGCCGGTGTTCGACGTGGACGGCGTGCGCATCGCCGTGATTTTTGACTTGGACCGCGAACTCGAGATGTTGCCGACCGGTGTTGATCTCATTGCGTATTTCCAATTCAACGCGTTTGACATGACCGACCGCGAGACTGCCGCCATTGCCGCCGTTCGCAGCGGCGCCTACCGCAAGATCGCATCCAAGCGCAGCGTGTGGTTTGCCTGCATGGCGCCGGTCGGTGCCTTTGACGAGTCGGTGTATACCGGCGGTTCGTTTGTGCTCGACGACTGCGGTCGCGTGGTGGCCCAGGCACCGTGTTTTGAGGAGAGCCTGCTGGTTCAGGAGATTCAGCGCGGCGTGATGCTCGATGCCCTGGAAGATCACGAACTGCCCGAGTTCCGTTCCGAGGAGTGGCTGTGGCAGGCGCTGGTGCTCGCCGTGCGCGACAACGCCCGAGCTCACGGTGCGTCGCGTGCTGTGGTGGCACTCGAGGGTGACTTGCCGTCGTCCCTGCTGGCGGCGCTGGCCGTCGACGCTCTGGGCCCGCGCAATGTGATTGGCCTGGTGCTGGGGCGCAACCGTATCTTTACGCCGGCGCAGGAAGAGGCCGAGGATGCCCGCTGTGCCGCCGTTCGCGCCATCGCCGAGCGCCTGCATATTCGCACGGTTGAGCGCGATGCACCGGATGCGGCGCGTGTACTCGATCGCGACGTGTCGGCGGGCGATGCCGAGCGTCTGCGCTCGCGCACGCTGGGCCTCATGCTGGAGGATACGGCGCTCGAGCTGGGTGCGATGGCGCTGAGCCCGCTTTCCAAGACCGAATACGCGCTGGCGGCGCCGGCGCTTTGCGGCGGCTATCAGGGCGATTACGCGCCTTTTGGCGATGTGTACCTGTCGACGCTTGAGTTTGTGGCGCGTGTGCGCAACCGCACGTCTGCCGTGGTGCCCCAAGAGCTCGTGACGCTCAACGCGGTGGAAGATTGTATGGAGCGAGTGCTGGCGCAGGCGCTCTCGACGCTCGACGGTCCGGTCGATATGCTCGACCGCGCGGCACAACTGCTCGGCGGGCTTGAGCCGGGTGAGGTCGATGGCGCGCTCGAGGCGCACGTGGACCGCAATCGATCTTTCGACGACATTCCGATGGCCGCTGGCAAGCCTGAGGCCTGCTCGCTGCTGCTGATGCTCGTTCGACAGGGCGAGGCTGCCCGCCGCATGTTGCCGACGGCGCCGATCGTCTCGTCCCGTTCGTTTGCCGAGCGTGCCTGGCCGTACATGCTCGCGTGGTCCGACCTGGGGCTTAACGGCAAGGAGCGCATGTCGGTCGATTCGCTGGCGCGCGCCGAGGTGCGCCGTTTTGCTGACGAGGATACGAGCGAGCGCGTGCGAAACGAGATGATGGGCGTGCTGGGCGAGCTACTGGGTATTTCGCCCGAGCAAATGGAGGAGCTGCGCTCTGAGGACGGTCAGCGTCGTTTACACGAGGGAATGAAAAAGTTCGAGGGCGAGGTTCAGGACGCCATCGATAAGATGATGGGCGGCCAGGGTGGCCCGCAGGGTGGGCCCCAGGGTGGCCCGATGCCGCATCCGCCGGTTGATCCCCGACAATTCCCGTTCTTCTCTCAGAACTAGGTCGCTGCGCGCCCGCCAGAGCGGCAATCTGCCTTTCAATCGTCGGACATGACCGCCAGGTCAATGCCCTCCTCTTTCAAGGCACCTTGCTCGCTCTGGCGGGCGCTCGCTTGCGTATACTCAACCTACAATTCGATCTCGGCTGACTTATAGGGCTAGCGTTGTGTTATTCTAGAACAGACGTTCGTGAATGATGCGCGGGGCCTTGCCTTGTGCTGTGCTGGTGACGAGGGGAGGTCGGCTTGGTTATCTTGGGCATTGACCCCGGTTTGGCTCATACGGGTTGGGGGATTATCGAGGAGCGGCGTGGCGAGGTCCGCTGTCGTGCCTACGGTTGTATCGAGACCAGCGCGGGCAGCCCACTCGCGGTGCGCCTGTCGCATATCGCCCGTGACCTCAAGGATGTCGTCGAGCGTTATCGACCTGACACGGCTGCTGTCGAGAGCATCTACTTTGGCGCCAACGTTCGTTCCGCCATCCCCACGGCACATGCCCGCGGCGCTGCGCTCGTGGCGCTTTCGGAGTGCGCGCTCGAGATTGGCGAGTACACGCCCATGCAGATCAAACAGGCTGTGGTGGGCACCGGCGCCGCGGACAAGCGGCAGGTCGCCTACATGGTACGCACGCTCACACAGCTCGATCACGACCCGCATCCCGACCATGCCGCCGATGCCCTTGCCTGCGCCATCTGCCATGTAAACCTCAGCCGCACCCGCGCCCTCACCGGTGGCGAGTTCTATCAACAGAGAGGAACCGGATACTGATGATTTCCCAGCTCCACGGAACGCTTGTCGAAGCCACGATGAGCTCTGCTGTCGTCGATGTGTCGGGCGTTGGCTTTGAGCTCGGCATCTCGGGCAGCACTGCGGCCACGTTGCCGACGCCCGGCGGCGAGGTTCGCCTCTACACGCGTATGCAGGTGCGCGAGGACGCCATGACACTTTTCGGTTTTTCCTCAAAGGATGAGCGCACGATGTTCGATCGGCTCGTGTCCGTCTCGGGCGTTGGCCCGCGCTTGGCGCTCGCCGTGCTTTCCACCTATACCGTGGGGCAGCTGTATTCGTTGGTGATGGCCGAGGACGACAAGGGCATGGCCAAGGTACCCGGTGTGGGCAAAAAGACAGCCCAGCGTCTGATCCTGGAGCTCAAGAGCACCTTTGCCAAGGACAAGGGCTTTGTCCCGGTCGACGTGATTCCCGGCCAGGTTGCGATGCCCGTGCCCGCTGCTGCTCCCTCGGCCATCGATGATGCCCGTGCGGCGCTCCTTTCCATGGGCTTTAGCCCGCAGGAGACCGATGTTGCCCTGAGCGGGTATGATGGGCAGAATATGCGTGTCGAGGATCTGCTCGGCGCGGCGCTTAAGCGACTCGGAATGGATGCGTGATGTGGGAAGCTGATGACTCTCAGGACCTGTGGACGACGCCCGGCAACTCGCCGGCGGCATCCATGGCGCACGGCGAGCGCATGGTGGGCTCGGAGCTGACGGCCGAGGACCTCGATGTCGACCGCACTTTGCGCCCCCAGCGCCTGGACGACTACTGTGGCCAGGAGCACATCAAGCAGAGCCTGCGCGTGTTGATCGAAGCGGCGCAGAGCCGTGGCGAGACGCTCGACCACGTGATTTTCTCGGGTCCTCCGGGCCTGGGCAAGACCACGCTGGCCACCGTTATCGCCAACGAGCTGGGCGCTCAGATCAAGACCACGAGTGGCCCTGCCATCGCGCGCACGGGCGACCTGGCGGCCATCCTTACTAACTTGCAGCCGGGTGATGTGCTGTTTATAGACGAGATCCACCGCCTCAACCGTTCGGTCGAGGAGGTCCTGTACCCCGCGATGGAGGACTTTGCCCTCGATATCGTGATTGGCAAGGGTCCGGCGGCGCGCTCGATTCGCCTGGATATTCCCAAGTTTACGTTGGTGGCGGCAACGACTCGCTCAGGCATGTTGACCGGCCCGTTGCGCGACCGCTTTGGCATTTCATATCGCCTGGATTACTACACGGTCGAGGAGCTCGCGCAGATTGTGACGCGCTCGGCGACTATCCTGGGCGTGACGATCGACCGTCCCAGTGCACTCGAGATCGGCTCGCGTTCGCGCGGCACGCCACGTCTTGCCAACCGCCTGCTCAAGCGCGTGCGCGATTACGCACAGGTGCGCGGCAACGGCCCCATCGAGCTCGATATCTGCCGCCAGGCGCTCGAGTTCTTCGAGATCGACGAGCTCGGTCTGGACTGGATGGATATTCGCATTTTGGAGACGCTCGCCAAGACGTTCTCCGGTCGTGCCGTGGGACTTACGACCCTTGCCAGCGCGGTGGGCGAGGACCCGGGCACGCTCGAGGATGTCTATGAGCCCTATTTGCTGCAGTGCGGGTTGATGATTCGTACGCCGCAGGGCCGTCAGGCGACCCTTCGCACCTTTGAGCACCTGGGGATTGAACCTACCGTTTAGGGCGCTTTGTTTTGGCGGGCTGTTGGGCTATCGCTGGGCATCGGGTAAACATATCGCCGTTCATCGGGTATGGGCGTTTTACTGTTGCGCGCCCGTGCTATGCTGAATTGGTCTTTTTCTCATTCGGTAACGAAAGGACCGCCCATGCCTACTGACATCGAAATCGCACGTTCTGTCACGCCGCTGCCTATTACCGAGGTGGCCAAGAACGCCGGCGTCGACGTTAAGCACCTTATTCCGTACGGCTTCGACAAGGCTAAGGTCGACTATTCACTGCTCAACGAGTCGACTGATCACCAGGCCAAGCTCGTCCTCGTGACCGCCATCAACCCCACGCCCGCCGGCGAGGGCAAGACCACCACGACCATCGGTCTGGCCGATGGCCTGCGTCGCCGCGGCGTCAAGAGTGCCGTGGCCCTGCGCGAGCCTTCGCTCGGTCCCGTCTTTGGCGTAAAGGGCGGTGCCGCCGGCGGCGGTTGGGCCCAGGTCATCCCTATGGAGGACATCAACCTGCACTTTACCGGCGACTTCCACGCTATCGGTGCTGCCAACAACCTGCTGGCCGCCATGCTCGATAACCACATCCAGCAGGGCAATCAGCTCGGTATTGACGTTAAGCGCATCACCTGGAAGCGCGTTGTCGACATGAACGACCGCCAGCTGCGCCATGTTATCGACGGCATTGGCGGCAAGGCCCAGGGCGTGCCGCGCGAGGACGGCTTCGATATCACCGTTGCCTCCGAGGTCATGGCAATCCTGTGCCTGTCCACGAGCATCAACGACCTCAAGGAGCGCTTGGGCGAGATCGTCGTCGGCTACAGCTATGCCGGCGACCCCGTCCGCGCCCGCGACCTCAAGGCTCAGGGCGCCATGGCTGCGCTGCTTAAGGATGCGCTCAAGCCCAACTTGGTGCAAACACTCGAGGGCACGCCCGCGTTTGTCCACGGCGGTCCCTTCGCCAACATTGCCCACGGCTGCAACTCTATCATGGCCACGCGTATGGCGATGCGCTTTGGCGATGTTGCCATTACCGAGGCCGGCTTCGGTGCCGATCTGGGTGCCGAGAAGTTCCTCGACATCAAGTGCCGCATGACGGGCGTTCGCCCCAGCGCCGTCGTGATCGTCGCTACCGCTCGTGCGCTTAAGTACAACGGTGGCGTCGCCAAGGCCGACCTCAACGAGGAGAACCTCGAAGCACTCAAGGCTGGCATGCCCAACCTGCTGCGTCACGTCGACAACATCCAGAACGTTTATGGTCTGCCCTGCGTGGTCGCCATCAACCGCTTCCCGACGGACACCGAGGCCGAGCTTGCGCTCATCGAGTCCGAGTGCCAGAAGCTCGGTGTCAACGTTAAACTGTCCGAGGTCTGGGCCAAGGGCGGCGAGGGCGCGCTCGAGCTGGCCGATGAGGTCATGCGTCTGATTGAGCAGCCGAGCAAGCTCAAGTTTGCCTATGAGGACGGCGCTGATGTCGCTGATGCCCTCGAGGCCGTTGCCACCAAGGTCTACCGCGCCGACGGCGTTGACTTTACGCCGGCCGCCAAGCGCCAGCTCGCCGAGCTGCGCGAGAATGGCTTTGGCAACCTGCCGGTGTGCGTCGCCAAGACGCAGTACAGCTTTAGCGACAACGCCAAGGCCCTGGGCGCTCCCGAGAACTTCCGCATCACCGTGCGTGAGCTCAAGGTTTCTGCCGGCGCCCACTTTGTGGTCGCGCTGACCGGCAGCGTTCTGACCATGCCGGGTCTGCCCAAGGTGCCCGCGGCCGAGAACATCGACGTCGACAACGACGGCAACATCACCGGTCTGTTCTAAGTCTGCTGTCCATAGCTGCTTGTCCGCCCCGCCGTGCCCACAAGGCCCGGCGGGGCTTTTTGATCCTTAGGCCCGCGCATGTCTTGTAGATACCGACGGACTCTGCCCATCATAGGCTTTTGCGCTGGTAGAATGCATGGATAACTTGATGCTTACAGGCGACGGAAAGGAATCGTTGCATGGATCAGGACAAGACAACCGTGATGGGCGGCTACGGTTCCGCGCAGGCTGGCGATAGCGCCGATGCGACCCGCGTTGTTCCCAACCCCGGTTATGTCGACCCCGCCGCGACGCTGCCTTCTGCCGAGCCCACACGAGTTATGGGCTATGGCGACGCGGCGCAGGACCCTTACGCTTCATCTTTGCAAAGCCCCTATGGCAACGCGGCGGCAGACCCGTTTGATTACGCGCCGCAGGATTCTTATGCCGCCTCGACGCCGAATCCCTATGATGACCTGCCGCAGAATCCCATTCCGCAGCCTCAGCAGACGACGTATATGCCTCGCACGGCGCAGCCTCGCTACGAGTCGCGCGAGCCGTATCGCGAGTACCCCAAGTCGATTCCGCAATATGGCGAGGACGAGGAAGAGACGCCGTCGCGTTCGTCGAGCGTGATTAAGAAGATCCTCATCGTGCTGGCGATCTTCTTTGCGCTGTCGGTTGTGTTTGCCATCGTGTCGGGCATGCTCAACAAGCGAGGGAGTTCAACGGCCGATACCACTGCCGAGCAAACCGAGTCCGCCTCGTCTAGCACCGTCGATCTGAGTGATATCCCGGGGCAGTACTGGTCCAACGCCAAGAAGATCCTCAAGTCGCGCGGCGCCGATCTTTCGAATGCCGTGGTCCTGACTGATGATGGCTCAACGCCCGTCATCGATGCCAACTGGGTCGTTACTTCTGCCTACTATAACGACAGCGGCAACCTCGAAATTCAGCTCACGCACAAGAACAGCTCGGGCAACTCGTCCGACGGACAAAGCGGTACCGACAGCTCGAGCTCCAATACGCTGGAGGACTTGAGCAACAAAGCACAGGAGTTGGGAGACAAGGCGCAAGAGCTGGGCGATACCGCGCAGAACTTGGGCGACATGGCGACGGATGCCTGGAACGCCCTGCAAAACGGCATCTCGGGCGCGCAGGGAAACTAGCTGTTAAGCAGGCTACAGCTGCTCGGCCGGACGGTCGGGCGAGCTAAAGCCCGAGTCAAACGTAACGACGCATGAGGCATCGGGTCGGCGCTCGTGCACGATGCGCGTGACGAGCTCCAGCAGTTCCTCGTCGGATATGTCAAAGCCGTCGGGACGCACCAAGTCAAACGAAACGAACCCGTCGTGCTCGTGCAGGTCGTGGATGGAGAGCGCGGGATCGATTTGCATGACGCCGCGCTTGACCCAGCCGCGCAAGTCATCGCCGGTTGTCGCGATGGGGTCGCAGTGCAGCGTGATACCAATGCCCATCTGGCGCTTGATATCGTGCTCGATGGTGTCCAGAATCTCGTGGTGCTCAAACGCGTCGCCCTCGCCGGGCATCTCCACGTGGGCGCTGGCAAACTGACGACCGGGGCCGTAGTCGTGCACCATCAGGTCATGTGTGCCCAAGACCTGCGGATAGGACATGATCTTGTCGCGGATTGCCTGGACGAGCTTGGGGTCGGGCGCTTGTCCTAACAGCGGGCTGATGGCGTCGCGCACCAGGCCCAGGCCGCTGATGCAGATGAAGATGCCCACGCCCAGGCCAGCCCAGCCATCGAGGTCAAAGCCGGTCGTCTGCGAAATAAGCGCCGCCACCAAGACCGAGCCCGAGGTGATGACGTCGTTTTTGGAGTCCTGCGCTGTGGCGATGAGCGTCTCGGAATCGATGCAATCGCCCAGCGTGCGGTTGAACGCTGCCATCCAGAGCTTAACGAGCATGGACAAGACGAGGGCGGCTAAGGAGAGCACCGAATATGCAGTGGGGGAAGGTTTGATGATCTTGGTGACCGACTCGAGGATCAGGTTGATGCCGACGGCGCAAACCAGGACGGCGACGAACAGGCCGGCTAGGTACTCATAGCGGCCGTGGCCGTAAGGGTGGCCCTCGTCTGCCGGGCGGCTGGCAAGGCGGAACCCGAGCAGGCTCACGATGTTGCTCGAGGCATCGGAGAGGTTGTTGAAAGCGTCGGCGATGAGGGAGACGGAACCGGCGAGCAGGCCCGCGATGCCCTTGGCCAGGCACAGGGTGATGTTGAGTCCAATGCAGATGAGGCTTGCGGTAAAACCCGCGTTGGTGCGGCAAGATGCATCGACCGGCTCGTCCTCGCTGCCGGGGAGCAGCGGATCACAGGGGCTACGGCCCTCCCCGCTGCCGGGAACAAGCGTATGTACCAGCCGATTTACAAATAGCATAGCGGTCGTCCTCACAATCATGTTTAAGGGGATAGTGTAGCTCGCGCGGGGGCGCCGTGCACCGATGCTCAGAAAATGCAGCAATAGTCTGCCGGTGCTAACGAGCGAGCCTTCTCGTCTGCCTGGGTGGTCCATTTTGGGCCACATGGGTATGGGCACGTGCCTGTTTGATCGACATACTTAATGCCGACAGCCCCTGTGCAAAGGAGGACGTTTCCATGAACGAGATGTTTGCCATTAAATGTCAAAACTGCGGCGGCCCTATGTACACACACCAAGCTAAGCGCAGCTTTGAGTGCGCTTATTGCGGTGCGGTCATTCCGTGGCAGGCGGACGCCGGAGAGCCCAAGAGCGCTTTGGGCATTCGCCATACGCCGTTGACGGTGGTGGATGGACTGCTCAAGCTCACGCATGTGTCGCAACTCGAGCGCCCGGAGGACCCGGACTGGTATTTCTTCAATTCGCACTGGCGCAATCAGTCGGTCCTGGAACATCTGCTGTGGGAGGATCGCGGCACGGCGCAAGAGTTCCAAGAGGCTACGCATGTGAGCATTCCTTGCCCCTTCTGCGGAGCGTCCTTTGAGGGCGAGTCAACGCAGCGTGTGTTTGAGTGCCCGTCCTGCGGCAACAAGATCGGCATTGCCGACCTGCTCAAGCCCGGTACCTTCAGCAAGCGTCTGACCATGGGCGTGGGTGCAGAGTATGTGCCGGAGCAGGGCATTCCCTGCGAAATCTCGCCGCAGCAGGCACGTGCCAACGCACTGCAGCTGGTGCGCCAGTACCCCGACGCCTTTGCCGGGCACGACGTGGAAGATGCGATCCAAAACGACATGATGCTCTTCTATTTCCCCATGGCGCTGGCGGACCTGCGCATGATGGCGAGTTTCCCGGGCAAGGGCCTGAGCAAGGAAACCCTGGTGTACTACGAGGTGCTCGACTGGGCATACCCCAGGGCAAACTACCTGGACGTTCGCCTCATGGGCATTTTGGAGCCGTGGGACTTTGCCAAGGTCGGGCCGTTCGATCCCGCCATGCAGGAGGGCGACTTCCGCGTTGTCTCCGTCGATGCGTCTACCAAGGACCAGGTGGTCATTGATAAGCTGGCGCTCGACGTTGCGGGCAACGATGCCGAGGCTGTACTCGGGCTCAATAAAAAGAGCATCCGCACGTGGGCATGCAAGGCCCGCAAGCACAAGGACGGCCTAGTTATGGTGCCGGTGTACTTTGTCGACCGTCCGGCAACGGACAGCCGCGACGGCGAGCAGGTGCGCATCGCCGTAAACGGCCAGACGGGTCGTGCGGCCGCGGTGGTGTTTAGCGACAAGCGCGAGACGCATATCGTGGCGCCGCTCAACCCGAGTCTGCATCTGTCCGGAGAAAGCACCGTGCACGCCACACCCGTCGAGGTCAAATATGTTAAATCGCCGTTCCTATACCAGATCGTGCGCCGTGGAGACGGCGAGCAGCCGCGTCAGGTGGCAGCCGCCGTCGAGGGTTCTTACCGAGAGGAAAAGCCCAAACGCAAGGGCTTGTTCGCTGCGATCTTTGGGAAGTAGGGGAGTAGCGCCGGTTGTTGCCGTAACGTGATGGCCGGGGGTGCGGGGCGGCTCTCAGGAGTGCGGGCTGCTGTCTGATTGTTTGAGGGTGCCAGATGTAAATAAACAGTGGAGCGGCTGCAAAAGAGCTGCCTCACTGGGTAAAATCAGGTTGTGCCGCGGAACCCGCTCCTCAGCGCTTAAACTTCAGAGACGCGGGCAACGCAGGTATTATCGTCTAGGGCCGGCTGCAACCGGCCCTTTTCTATGACTCCCTTCGCTATCCGTTACTGCTTATATTCCCGCCAGATCGCGTAGAGGTTCCGGGCAATGCCGGTCGCGTACATCGAGAGGCGCAGGATTTCAAGAAACAAGTTCATAGGCTTCACCCCAATCGGAGATCGGAGCGTTGCCCGCAGGCGGATTCCGCGGCAGACAAGATTTTACCCTATACGCCGCAGCGGGGGATATCTGACCCCAGTGTTAGAGTGGTGTCCATCTGCATGGATGACCGGGCATGATCGCGACATGTCCTGGAGTTGAAATGCCGCTGGGGATACGAGGGGGAGCCGGGGTCGGATGTTGGGGCTCAACGAAGCAAGTGGCGCTTCTGTCTTTTTGGGATCGGGGATGCGAATCAGCCTGCAGCAATGGGCCCAGCTCGATTCGGGGCGCAGTGAGTCCCGAATCGAGCGTTCCTGGCTGCCATGCATGTCAGGTGATGAAAGCCCACAGCGGCATCGCCTTACACGGCAACGGGGGCCTCTTTGGGGCGTCCCACCCTTGGTGCATCGGCGAGTCGTGCCTCGATGGAGGCTTTGGACATCATGCGCTTGGTGCCATCCTTCCATGAATCCAGCAGTCCTGCATTTAGCAGTTGTGACACCCGTGCTGAGCTAACACCGAGCATACGCGCGGCATCCACTGCGGTGACGGCGGGAATGTCGCCGAGTTCGCGGTTGACGGCTACAGCGATAATCTTGCCGCCGTGTCGCGGCTCATGTCCGAAGTCTGGCACGGGAAGTTCAATGCCGTCCGAATCAAAGAACTCGAATTCCCATACGTAAACCAGGTAAGACCTCCTCTAATGGCGAATAATACGAGGCGTGCTCCTAGAATATTCCGGTCGCATCGATGCAGTTGAGCATACCTATCTTAAAGCCTCGCGCGGACACGAATTGCTGTGCTGTCTGACATCATCGCATGGGGCCTTGCGGTGGTTAAAATGTGACCATAGAGACAGTTTTAGCGAACCCCACGGGAGTGACGCGTATGGACAACAACACGCTGCTATTCCAGGACAAAGGTTCGGGTAGCTTTAAAGACGTTAAGATCTACCCCAATCGTATCGAGGTGCTCAAGAAGGGCACTTTTGGCGGCAAGCACACCGAGATTGTTTATCTTAAGGACATTACGGGCGTCAATAGAATCAAAGGCCGCGATGTTTTTCTGCGCAATCGTCTGTTGACCGCTTGCGTCTTTAGCCTGAACAGCCGTGCGAAGGCCCAGGAGTTTGTTAACGCGCTGAACATGGTGATGTAGCCGATAGCGGCGTTCGGGCCAAGGTAAAAACCGGGGGCACAGAACGGTGTTCTGCGCCCCCGATTGAGTCGATGTGTCTAAAAGGCCGGCTTGCCTATTCGACAACGTCCTCGTTGTTTTCACTGTCACTGGCAAGCATCGCCGCGCCGGCGACCGTTGTCGCCACGGCGGCGGCAGCGAGCCCGGCGGCAACGCCAGAGCTGTCGCCCGTGTCGGCGAGCTTTCCGCCCGAGCCCTTGCCCTTGTTGCCCTTACCGTTCTTATCAGCGCTGCCTGCGTTGGAACCCGTGCCGCTGCCGGTGCCGGCAGCACTGTCCGAGGCCGCTACGGTAAAGCTTGCGGCTCCGTCGCTGGCGAGCGTGTAGTTCTGCGCCGCGTTGCCCAAGAGACCGTTCACGCGCACCCAGTACGTTCCTGCGGCAAATGTTTCGCCCTCGGCCATTGCTGTGCCCGGAGCGCCGTTCGCGTCGTGCACAAACTCGAGCTGGGCCGTGCAGGCATCGGTTTCGAGCTTGCCCTCGAGTGATGCCGCAATCTTGGCGCGCACGTCTTCGCCGGCCTTAAGGCCTTCGAGTCCCTCAAAATGGGGCGTCAGCGCGCGTGGATCGATATCGATGGGTACGGAGCCCTGCAGCCCCGTAACGGTCTCGTTGCCCAGGGCGTCGACATCCACGTATTCAATGGCAAACGCATGGCCCGAAGCTGTCGCGTTGAGCGCGTTGCTGCTGTTAACGAGGCGGAAACGGCCCTCGCCAACGGTCTTGCCATCCTGGAATGAGGCATCGCTCAGCGAGTCGCCGTACGTCATGCGCATGCGGGTCGGGAGATAGTACGGGAGATAGTACGAAGCCGTCTGCTTGTGCTCCGTATCGTAATTGCGCTGATAGATGCTCCGGGCCAGCGCCGCATCAACAAAGTCGGATGCGATGATGCCAATGTGCTTGAGGTAATCTGACTTTGTATCCTCAATGCCGCTGGGATTGATGTACGGGCTCTTATACAGATGCTCGTTGACTACTCGTGCCGAGGTAAAAGGATTGCCTCCGTGCGACAAGCCCGTGCAGCTGGTGTAGTTGATAGACCAGCAACGCTCCAGGACTTTCTCCTTGGCCCCGTTATCGTCCTCGACATCTACCTCGTTGCGCGTGCGCCCGGACGTTTCCTTCAGCGCATTATCGACCCAGCTGAGCTTGTCGGTTCCCGTGAGTTTGTACTTGTCCTGGGCGTATACCTTGGTGCAATAGGGCTCTTTGTCGCCTGTTTCCCCCGCGGCTTCAAAGCCCCGCGCGTCTTGGACGAGACACATGGAACTGCTGTCGGTGTGCGCTGCGATTTTGTTATCCCATTCGGTGAGGTCGAGTCCCCACGTGTGGCCGCTTACGCTGTCGCCGTCGAGTCCAAATCGACGTAGCAGGACGATCTTTCCGCGCACCTCGCCCAGTGTGGGAACGCGGCTCGACGTATAGAACAGTTTGGGGTTGTCGTCCAAAACCTTGGCGAAAGCCGTCGTAACACTTTCGTCGGTAGCCTCGTCGTTGCCTCGTGATACAAGCATGATGAGCGCTTCTGTCGGGTTTTCGTTCAAAAACGTTTTGAAGTAGCCTATGACATCGGAAAGATGCAAAAAGTACGCGTCTTTTTTGAGCAGGTAGTACATCCCATGGTCGATGCCAGGGTTGTCGCCCTTTCCGAGCCGGATATCAAAATAGCGAATGCCTTCGAGCAACTGCGTGGGAATGTAATCCTGCTGGCATTTTACTTGCGAGGATTGGGGCTCAGTGTCGTTGTCCACGCTGCAGGTGCCCGAATCGTGCGTGCCCGGGATGCTCAGCTCGTCGAGGAACTTGTTGTCCTCGACGTATTTCATCCAACATGGTCCGTCGACGTAGCTGCTGTACGTAATCCAGTCGAGGCTGCTAACCGTGGCATCGTTCTTTTTCATGTCGTAACCGATAAGTTCGAGCTCCCACGGAATGCTCTTACTCTTACTCTTATGACAGATCTTATTGTTGTCCTGGTCTTCGCCGTTCGATTCTATTGCCAGGTACTTAATGTCTTTTTTCTCGGTTTCTTTCTCGACCGTGCGGTCTCGGATGATATAGGTTCCGTTTGATTGACGCTCGAACGCAAAAGAGCGGCTGGGCTTGCCGTCATGCTCGCCACTCCATACGTGGATGACCTTTCCGTCTTTGTCCGAGTCGCCATCGACCGACCAAATGCTGTAGCCCGTCTTTTTATGCTCTTCGAAATTGAGCAAGGTGCGGATAGCATACCAGTTTGTATCGTCATTCTTGGTCGTTACGTTCTCAAGGATGAGCTTGCTGGATGTGCCGTCATTAAACAGATGGCAGACGTTGCCGATGACGTTGCCGTCTTCGTTAACGCTTGCGGTACGAAAATAGCCCGCGGGGCGAAGGCGAATGACGAAATTGTCGAGGCTGACCGACGCTGTGGCAGCGTCGTCTGCAAATGCCGCTCGTGGGCCAATGCCCAATGCCGCGGTTTCGGGCAGGCTTGCAAGTGGCGACAACGCCGCGAGTCCAAGGCCCAACGTAAATGCTCGGCGGCTGATGGCGTGGTGTTCGGTCATAACTTCTCCATTCGTAGAGTGCGGTTATGCGATAGTTTTGGTCACTATACTGCTCAGATGTTTAAAGATGCTGGTTTAATTGTCTGCGCGGCGCAATAAATCGGCGGGCGGACGTGTTGGGGTGTTTGTCGTTTTCGTACTGTTGCTACATTTGGAGCGGTTCCGGCGTCCGGCATCCTCGCGTTCGTCGGCTACAGGCATAAGAAAGGGAGGGTCGGTTTACCGGCCCTCCCTGGGTACGAAGCGCTGGGGTACCGTCGCTTGTTTGCACTGCGACCGTGTTTCCCGTTGCGCTCGCCAGTCGCTTAGCGCTTGATCTCGATATCGTCGAGCTTGACGTCCATGGCCTCGGTCTTGGCCTCGGCGATGTCGTCGGCAAATTCCAGAGACTTCATCATGGTCTCGACGGCGTCCTTGTGCTCCTCGACGTTGTCGATACGCACATACACACTGCCGCCGTCAACGTCGGTGAAGTATTCGGTCGTTACGCCGCCCGAGTGTGTATAGGAAGCGTTGCGCCAAGTCTTGCCGTTGTACTTGACGGGGTCATTCTCGGTCCACTCAAAGCTGGCATTCCACTTTGCCTCGTAGTCGAACAGCTCGTCGGCGTTCTTGTCAGGATCGAAGACGGGGATGAAGCGATCGCTGGCGTGCTCGCTCTCGGTGAACTTAAACTGGGCCCTGTCGGCGGTGTCGCCTGCGACGTCGGTGATCTCGACGCCCTCGGGGACCTCGACCTTAAACCAAATGAAGTCGGTCCTCATATCCACGGCTGGCTTTTCCGCTCCACCGCCACCACTGCTGCCGGTAGCGCCGCCGCTGCCACCGCAGCCCACCAGGGCAACTGCGGCAAAGAGGCTTATGCAGAGGGTGAGAATCGCAAAGGCCTTCTTTTTCATGGTCGTGTCCTCCTCGATCTGTAACCGCCCACGGATTACCTGCCTTTACTGTACGCGTGGACGGCTCGCTCGGGTGGGCCATGTGTCCCATTCTGGGGGCTGGAATTGCGCCGACAAGTGGCAATATGTGCGGTCGCAAAAGAGGGGAGGGCCGATGCTGTCGGCCCTCCCCGGGGTGAGGTGCCCGTTGATTTAATGGGGCGCGCGTGCGTGGGCGTTGCCCCAACAGGTTCCTTGTTTATAGATATGCCTCAGTTTTTGACGTCCGGAAGTCTCGAAAGGTGGGCCATGTGTCCCATGTTTGCGGTGCCGACGCCTATCGTTCGTCATAGAAATCCGCGATGGCCAGGTGCGCTGACGCTTATGTACTTATGGGCTAGACTTAGCACCATTATGTGATCGATGCGGTCGGTCGGCGGTTTCCACCCGACCGATGTATATGACTTGAAGGTGCATGCGTATGAGCCAAGAGATGATGGACAAGACCTGCCGCGGGTTTGCCGAGGCGCTTGCCGCGCGCGAGCCGGTTCCCGGCGGGGGCATCCTGAATC
>CABPWH010000033.1 GCA_902461085.1 uncultured Collinsella sp.
CTCCGTCAAATGCGGAGCCGGGCCTTAGTCGCTAGAACGGCGGAACCAACTACTCGACAGTAACGCTTTTCGCCAGGTTACGGGGCTGATCGACATCGCAGCCGCGCAGGATGGCGACCTCGCGGGCGAGCAGCTGCAGCGGGACGCTCGCCGTGATGGGGCTGAACACGTCACGGACTGCCGGCACGCGGATGATGCAGTCGGCGATCTTGTTGATCTCCTCGTCGCCCTCGGTGGCAACGACGATGACCTTGGCGCCGCGCGCCTTGCACTCCATGAGGTTCGACACGGTCTTGTCGTAGGTGGCACTCTTGGTAGCCACGGCGATGACAGGGAAGCCCGGGTCAATCAGCGCGATGGGGCCGTGCTTCATCTCGCCGGCGGCGTAGGCCTCGGCGTGCAGGTAGCTGACCTCTTTGAGCTTGAGCGCGCCCTCGTAGGAAATAGCGGCACCCATGCCACGGCCCACGAACAGCGCCGACTGCGCGTCCTTGCACAGCAGGGCGGCCTCATGCACGGCCTCGGTTTGGGTATCCAAAATCCACTGGATCTGCTCGGCCGTATCGGAAAGCTCGCGGAACAGCATGCGCGCCTGCTTGGTGGTCAAGCGGTACTTGACCTGCGCCAGCAGCAGGGCCAAAAGCGTGAGGCTCACGACCTGGCCGATAAAGCTCTTGGTCGAGGCGACCGCGATCTCCTTGTTGGCCTTGGTGTAGATGACGCCGTCGCTCTCACGCGCCACGGGGCTGCCCACCACGTTGGTGATGCCGAAGACCTTGGCACCCTTGATGCGCGCGTCGCGAATGGCGGCAAGGGTATCGGCCGTCTCGCCCGACTGGGACACGGCAACGACAAGCGTCGTCGGCGTAATGATGGGGTTGCGATAACGGAACTCGCTGGCCGCCTCCACCTCGGTGGGGATGCGAGCCCAGCCCTCAATGAGATTCTTGGCAATGAGGCCAGCGTGATAGCTGGTGCCGCAAGCGATCACGTAGACGCGGTCGATGTCGTTGAGTTCCTCGAGCGAAAGGCCCAGCTCGTCGATGTCGAGCTCGCCGGCCGGCGTCATACGGCCCACCAGCGTGTCGCGCACCACGCGCGGCTGCTCGTGAATCTCCTTGAGCATAAAGTCGGAATAACCGCCCTTTTCTGCCATGTCCAGGTCCCAGTCGATGTGGGTGACCTTGGGCTCAATCACGTTGCCGGCCTCGTCGGTGTACTCGACGCCTGCGGGCGTAAGCTTGGCAAACTGACCGTCCTCGAGCACCACGACATCGCGGGTGGCGTCGATGAGCGCGATGACGTCGGAGGCGACATAGGAGCCGGTTTCGCCCGCGCCGACCACGATCGGAGAATCCTTGCGGGCCACGGCGATCACGCCGGGCTCGTCAGCGCACACGGCGGCCAGACCATAGGCACCGACCACATGGGCGCAAGCCTCGCGCACGGAGGCCATCAGGTCGTGCGTCTCGGCATAAGCCTCTTCGATCAGATGTGCGAAGACCTCGGTATCGGTCTCGCTCTTAAAGTGGTGGCCGCGGCCCTCCAGCTCTTCGCGCAGCTCGGCGAAGTTCTCGATGATGCCGTTGTGGACGATGGCGATACGACCGTCGCAGCTGGTGTGGGGGTGAGCGTTAACGACGGAGGGCTTGCCGTGGGTGGCCCAACGGGTATGGCCGATACCGCAGGTAG
The DNA here is from genome assembly GCA_902461085.1 of uncultured Collinsella sp. GTDB lineage: Bacteria > Actinomycetota > Coriobacteriia > Coriobacteriales > Coriobacteriaceae > Collinsella. The sequence goes on from CABPWH010000033.1 coordinate 1,693, forward strand.
CGTCGCTGTCGATGTTGGAAAGCTCGCTCTCCAGGCCCGCGACCTTGCCCACGCGGCGGATGACGTCGAGGTGCGCCGCGGCGCCCTCGCCCACCTCGAGCGCGACGCCCGAGGAATCATAGCCGCGATACTCCATACGCTTGAGGCCCGTGACTAGGATGTTCTTTGCAATATCAGAGCCGGTGTAGCCGACAATTCCGCACATAGGATAAATCCCTTCGTCCGCTTGACTGCAAAACGTCCACGCACAGGGGGCGCTGAGACGCATAACGTTCGAGTATTGTACTCACGCAAACGCAAGCTGATATACCAGAAGTGGTATCTCAACTTAGATACCACTCGATGCACACACGTCCAGCCGGTCCAAACCACCACAGAGGTACCTGCCCCCTTCGTGGTGGTCGCGCTGGCAACGGCGTTTCCCCAGATAAACCTGCCAAAATAAACCTGTCCCTTTTTGGTAGGTTTGGGATGCTACAATCTGGCTTGTACTTGAAACGCATCAAAGGGGCCGCTATGGCAAAGGTAAAAATCAGCGACGTCGCGCGCGAGGCCGGGGTTTCGTTGGGCACGGTTTCCAACGCGCTCAACCACCCCGAAAAGCTGCGCCCCGAGACCCTCAAGCTCATCAACGAGACCATCAATCGCCTTGGCTACCTGCCCAACCAAAGCGCCCGTCAGCTCGCGGGCGGCGCCACCAAGTCCTTTGGCCTGGTGCTCCCCCGTCTCGATCACGGCTTTTCGCTCCAAATCGCCAGCGGCGCCCACAACGAGGCCCGCAAGCATGGCTACGACTTGCTCATCGCCAACGCCGATAACGACGATATTCTCGAGGACCATTACCTGCGCTACTTTATGGGCACCCAGATGTCCGGCGTCATGGTTCAGCCCATGGCATCCCCCGACTGGCACCCCGCCATGGCCAAGATGCCCGTGCCGATCGTCCATCTGGACATCCATTGCTCCGAGCCCGGCTACTACGTAGCGGCCGACAACGAGGCCCAGGGTCGCATCATTGCCGAACTTGCTATCGCCCGCGGCGCGCACCATATTGTCGTCGTCGGCCGAGCAGCATTTATGCAACTCACCCTGCGCGTCCTTGGCATTCATAAGGCGCTCGCCCTGCACCCCGATATCAAGATCGAAGTCATCGATGCTGGCGAATGGAATACCGCTGCCGACGGCTACGGCATCGGTGCCCAAATCGCCGAGCGCCCCGCGAACGAACGCCCCGATTTTGTCGTCGGCCTGACCGACGTGTTGGCCTCGGGCGTTATCTCGGCGCTGGTCGACAAGGGCATCTCTGTCCCCGGGCAAGTACGCGTAGCAGGCTGCGATGGCAACCCGCTCGCTTGGAGTGGATCGGTCCCGCTCACTACGGTAGCGCCCCCGGGCTACGAGATTGGCCGCAAGGGCGTTCAATTGCTCATGGAGCAAATCGAGAACAAGGCCCCGGCAAAGACCAAGCACGTCCACATCGGCTCTGCCGCGCGCACCGTCACCGCGGTCACGGCCATCGAGGACATCAACCGCCAAGAACTCGTGCGGCCGTTCCTGCTGGAACGCGCCAGCACCCAGGCAAGCAGCCAGACCGACGCCACGGCCATCAACCTCGGTGCGTATCTATAGCACGCACGCAAGTATGCTAAGTCGCCGCTCAAGCAAAAGGGGCCCGACCATTGCCGGGCCCCCTTTTGCTTGAGCGCAAACGTGAGCAATCGCTCGTTTCAACACCGCAATTGTCTAGCGCACGGCCTTGACCGCCGCCGCCAGGTCGAACAACGTATCGAGCACGGCCTCGCAGCCATCCACCACGTCTTGCGGCAGCGGCACGATATCGGGAACGGCAAAGACATGGCAGCCGGCCGTAATGCCCGAGACGCAGCCGTTGCGCGAATCCTCGACCACGGCACATTCCTCGGGGGCAAAACCCGCGCGCTCGCAGGCAAGCAGATACATCTCGGGGTCGGGCTTGCCGTGCGCGACGTCCTCGCCGCAGGTCACCGTTTCAAACTTGTCAAAAAGACCGAATGCTTTAAGGTTGCGCTCGGCCGTAACATGGCGCGATGACGTTGCAAGGCCTACGTGATAGCCCGCAGCCAACAGCTCGTCTATGCACTCGGCAGCGCCGGCCTTAAGCTCCAGATCGGTCTTGACCATCTCGTCGCGAATCTCCTTGTGGCGGACATAGATCGCCTCGGCGGTCTCGTGGCTGCCGTAATGCTTATCGAGGATGTCCATGACATCGGGTAGCGTGCGACCGATAAACTGATGGATCAGCGCATCATCAATCGCGAGCCCCAGCTCAGCGGCGCCTGCCTTCCAGGCCCTAATCCCCAAACGCTCGGTATCGACCAGCGTTCCATCCATGTCAAAAATAACAGCCTTGATCATATCGGTCCCCCATCGACTCTCGCTGTCGCGTTGCTGCAACTCTACCGCATTTGGCAACTTGTATATAACGTATATACCATATTGCACTTTCGTTACACAGATAGAAGTCTTATGGCAAGTAACGCATTAGGATTATAGTTTTCGATCGAGTACTCAACGATAAGGAACGTTTCATGATTTTAGACACCACGGCACCCGCAGAGGAGCTTCAAGACAAGCTATCGGCGCTCGAGCAGCTGCTTTTGGCATACGGGCGCGTGGCTATCGGGTTTTCCGGCGGCGTTGACAGCAGCTTTTTGGCCGCCGTATGCGCCCGCGTCATGCCTACCAATACTCTTCTCGTCCATCTCACCACGCCGCTCATCGGCACGCCCGAGCAGGCTTCGTTTGAGCAGTCCGTTGATGGGCAGGCCAATGAGGGGCCGCATTTTAAGCTCCCCGTGCTCAATCTTTCGGTCGATCAGCTACAGCTCCCCCAAGTATCCTGCAACGATGCCAATCGCTGCTACCACTGCAAGCACGCTGGCTTTACCGCCATCGTCAACCACGCCAAGTCGCTCGGCTTTCCCACCGTCATCGATGGCAGCAATGCAAGTGATCGCGGCGACTACCGCCCTGGTATGCGCGCGGCAAAAGAGCTCGGCGTACGCTCCCCTCTCATGGAGGTCGGCTTTACCAAGGACGAAGAGCGCGAGCTGCTGCGCGCATGGGGCTATCCCGTTTGGAACCTGCCGGCGGGAGCATGTCTTGCCACGCGCGTTCCCACGGGCGAGGAGCTTACGCGCGAGAAGGTCGATTTAATCCGCGCCTGCGAGGATTACCTGCACGATCTTGATCTGGCACAGGTACGCGCGCGCTTGATCAGCGGCTGCATGCATATCGAGGCCGCACCCGCAGATGTTGCCAAGATTGCCGCCCTCGGCGGTGCCGCCATCGACGACAAGGGCAAGACCCCGCTGCCCGCCGTTATCGAGTCCGCGCTGCGCGAGCTGGGCTGCGACCATATCTCCCCCGAGGTCACCCCCTACATTCACGGTGCCATGAATCTTTAGGTTACGCCGTTTTACAAACGGCGTAACTGCTCGGCGCTGCGCGGGCTCCGGGCACGGCAATCTGACGTTCAACTTCACGGGCGCGACCAAAAGGTCAGCGCCCGCTTGTTTCACGTCACCTTACCGCACCCGGAGCCCGCTCGCTCGCATATGCTCAACCTGCACTGCGTTAACTGACCTGCCAATAAGGGACAGGTTTATTTTGGCGGGTTTTATCTGGGGAAACGCAAAATAGCCCCACATACACAACCACCGCAGCTCCATATGAGGTAAATGAATCCGTAGCGTTTGTCCCAAATCTTAAGTATTTGTTCGGCAGAACGGCCCCTGCCGGCTCCTGCTAGACTGGTAGATTCCCAACCGTCCATCCAGGAGCCTCAATGTCGCGCAAGTCCACCTACAAGCAAGTACTTTCCATCGGCACCGCCGTGGTGCTGGGGTTTGCGCTGTTTACGGGATCGCTCGACGGGGCGCCCAAGCTGCTGTCGCCGCAAAGCAATGAACAGGCGGCGGCTCTGGCCGAAAAGCAAAACGAGAGTCCCAGCCGCACCGAGGACGAGGCAGGCCTGGTCGCTCGGCTCGAATCGGGAACGGCGAGCTCCGAGGACTCCGGCGATGGCTCCGAATCCGCCGCACCCGACACCGGTGATGCCGCTTCCGAGGACAGCTCCACCACCCCCATCGGCGAGGTCGAAAACCCCGACCTTAACCGCGCCCGCGGCGTATACCTCAGCAGCATTCCCGACTACGCCGGCAACCCCTACGTTGCCCTTCGCGCCGACAGCACGCACCCGCTCGGCACACCATCATTCACGCTCGATGAATACGAGCGCGCTACAGAAGAGGGCTGCTTTAAGAAATTCTCCAAGCTCGACAGCCTGGGCCGCACTCGCAAGGCGCTCGCTTGCGTGGGCCCCGAGTCACTCGGTCAAGGCAAGCGCGGCGATATCTCGCGTATCCATCCTGCCGGTTGGCACCAGCAGCGCTACGACTTTATTCCGGGCCAGAGCCTCTACAACCGCTGCCACCTTATCGCCTGGTCACTCTGCGGCGAGAACGCCAATCGCAAGAATCTCCTCACCGGCACGCGTTATCTCAACGAGACGGGTATGCTGCCGTTTGAAGAGCAGATTCTCAACTATATTCGCGATACGGGCAACCATGTGCTCTACCGCGTCACGCCCATGTATAACGAAGAGGAACTTGTCTGCCGTGGCATGCGCCTTGAGGCGCAATCGGTCGAGGACCACGGCAAGACCCTCTGCTTCCACGTATATTGCTACAACCTGCAGCCGCACGTGCAGATCGACTACGCCACCGGCCGCAACCAGGCCTCGGGAGATTAGGACCGACCAAGCTGCCCGTAACCCAAAAAATGATCCGTTTTCCTCCGTCCCCAAGGGATCAAAAAGGGCCGCCCCGGTTACCCAGAGCGGCCCTTGCATCGGCACGCATGTTGCAGGCAACGCCACACGCTACTTGGCGCGACCCTCCTCATAGCGCTCGACCAGCTTGGCCTGAACGTCATAGGGAACCTGCTCATAGCCAGCGGGCTTCATGGTAAAGTCGCCCGTGCCGCGCGTGATAGAGCGCAGGCGCGTCGAATAATCCGTCAGCTCGGCCAGCGGCGCCTGGGCGATGACCACGGTGTCGCCGCGCTCATCGGTCTCCATGCCCGTCACGCGGCCGCGCGATGCCGAGATGTCGCCCATCACAGCGCCGGCGTAGCTCTCGGGAATAGTCACCGTAATTTCCTCGATGGGCTCTAGCACCACCGGGTCGGCATCGGCGCACGCCTTGCGCAGGCCGATGCGAGCCGCCGCGCGGAACGCCATCTCGTTGGAGTCGACGCTGTGATACGAGCCGTCGTACACAGCCACGCGAATGCCCGTAAGCGGGTAGCCGGCAATAATACCGTCCTTCATAGTCTCCTGAACGCCCTTGTCCACGGCGGGGATCAGCGAGCGCGGGATGCGGCCACCCACGACCTCGTCCACAAACTCATAGCCATCGCTCGTGCCGTCGGGCCCAATGAGTGGCTCAACGCGCAGCCAGCAGTCGCCATACTGACCGGCACCGCCAGTCTGCTTCTTGTGGCGGCCCTGGGCACTCGCCGTGCGGCGGATGGTCTCGCGATACGGAATGCGGATCGGCACGCTCTTGGCCACGACCTTGGTGCGATCCTCCAGACGGTTGAGCAGCACCGAAACCTGCGCCTCACCCACGGCGGAGATAATGGTCTGGCCGGTCTCCTCGTCGCGGTCGATGCTCATGGTCGGATCAGCCTTGCAGGCCTTCTCGATAAACGTGTAGAGCTTCTCTTCGTCGCCGCGGTTCTCGGCCTCGATGGCAATGCGGTACTGCGAGTTGGGAAACTTAAACGCCGCGGCCTCGACCTTACCGGTAATCGAGAGCGTGTCGCCCGTCTCGGCAGCCAGCTTGGGCGCCACGATGATGTCGCCGGCATAGGCATGGCCAACCTCGGTCATATCGCGGCCGCACATCACATACAGGTGAGCCAGACGGTCGCCCTTGCGGGTACGCGCGTTGATCAGCTCAAGACCCGGCTCAAGCGTACCCGTCAGCACCTTGATAAAGCTGATGCGACCCTGCTGCGGATCGGCCAACGTCTTAAACACAAACGCCACCGGACGGTCATCGTCGCTCGAGATTTTGAGCGAATCACCGTCGATGAGCGGCATCTCGCCGTAGTCGGTCGGCGCCGGGAAGTACGTCGCGATGTCGTCCATCAGCGAGTTGACGCCCTGCTCCTTAATGCAATCGCCCGCAAAGACCGGCACAAAGATGCGCTCGGCGATCGCCTTCGACAGCAGGCCCTCAAGCTCCTCCTGCGTCAGCGTCTCCTCGCCTTCCAGGTACTTCATCATCAGCTCATCGTCGGCCTCGGCCACCAGCTCGCACAGATGGTCATGGGCCTCCTCGGCCTGGGCACGATACTCCTCGGGAATCTCCGACTCAACGGCTTCGGTGCCGTTGCAATGGCGCGCCTTCATGCGCACCAGGTCGATGATGCCGTCAAAGTCCTCGCCCTCGCCCCAGGGAAGGGTCACGGCGCCCAGGCGCGTGCCAAAGCGCTCTTGCAGCAGGTCCATCGTGGTCGCAAAGCTGGCCTCGGAGCGCGACAGGCGGTTTACGAACACCGCACGCGCCAGACGCAGGTCCTCGGCGGCATACCAGAGCTTAACCGTCGTAGGCTGTGGGCCGGCCTCGGCGTCGACCACAAACAGAGCCGTCTCGCAGACGCTCATCGCGGCAAAGGCGTCGCCGATAAAATCGGGGTAGCACGGGGCATCAAGCACATTGATGCGCGCGCCCTTCCAGTCGATCGGCGCGATGGTCGTCGAGATGGAGAATGAACGCTTGACCTCTTCGGGGTCATAGTCGAGCGTGGGCTTGGTGCCGTCGTGGCCGCCCAGGCGGGCGGTCTTGCCGGAAAGGTGGAGCATGGCCTCGGCGAGTGAAGTCTTGCCCACCCCGCCTTGGCCTACGAGCACCACGTTCCTTACGTTACCGGTCTTGGGAGCACCCATGATGACCTCCTTGCAGGGCCGCGCACAATGCGCGACGCCAACGGGGAGAGTTCGCGGTCGGTGCCATCCCGGGGGCAGCATGGTCGGCGGCCGAGCCGACTCACCCTCCAAATGTCCTATGCCACCACCCTACCCTCACGGGCGGCTGTCCATGCATACCTTTCGGCGCACGTATGAATACGGGCGGCGAGAGGAAGAGACAAGCTTGTGAGGCGATTATTGAACCCCGTCGATGCAAACAAAAAGCCGCCACAGACCGTAAGACCTGCGGCGGCTTCGCCTCAATTAATAGTTGAGTATAATACCTGAGCCTATCCCTCGATACGGCTCAAGAACTCACGGGTGCGCTGCTCACGCGGATGGTCGATGACCTGCTCGGCAGGACCCTCCTCGACAATGCGGCCGCCATCCATAAAGACCACGCGGTCGGCAACATCGCGCGCAAACTGCATTGCGTGGGTCACGATCACCATCGTCATATTCTGCGCGGCAAGGTCTTTAATGACACGCAGTACCTCGGCCGTCAGCTCGGGATCGAGCGCCGAGGTCGGCTCGTCAAAGAACAAGATCTCCGGGTCGAGCGCCAAGGCGCGGGCAATACTCACGCGCTGTTGCTGACCGCCCGAAAGCTCACACGGAACCTTGTTCTCGTTGCCCACAAGCCCCATCTGAGCAATCAATTCATGCGTACGAGCTTCCGCCTGCTCGCGCGGGCGCTTAAGCACGCGGATCGGCGCGTCGATGATGTTTTTCATCACGGTATAGTGCGGGAACAGGTTGTAATTTTGGAACACCAGGCCGAATCGCGAGCGCGCCTGCTTGGGCACATCGCCCTTCGCATAGACCGCGCCCGAACCCGCATCCGTCGCAACGGCAAGGTCGCCAAACGAGAGCGAGCCTCCGTCGAGTGTCTCGAGCAGCGTGGCACACCGCAGCAGCGTGGACTTGCCGCCACCCGAAGGCCCGATAATCGCCACGACCTCGCCACGCTTCACCTCAAGCGAGATATCCTTGAGCACCTCATTGCCGCCAAACGCCTTACGTGCGTTCGATATATTCATTACCGAATTAATCATGGTAGTAATCCAATTTTTTCTCGGCGGCGCCCAGCAGCATCTCGACGACGAAATTAAAGACCCAGTAAATCAGCGCCGCGATCGCAAACGGCACCATGCTCACCTGCGAGGCGACCAGCGCCTTGGCCGTCGAGAACATCTCACCCACGCCGATGGCAAACGCCAGCGACGTGTCCTTGACCAGCGTGATGATCTCGTTGCCCATCGCCGGCAGAATACGCTTGGCAACCTGCGGCATCACAATGTACAAAAACGTCTGCAGGCGCGAGTAGCCCAGCACCTCGGCGGCCTCGTATTGACCGCGCGGAATGGACTGCAGGCCCGAGCGATAGATCTCGGCAAAGTAACCGGCGTAGTTGATGATGAACGCTACGACGCACGCCGTCCACTTGGAATCGGGCGTGAGCGAAATGCCGAACACGTAGTACGGGGCAAAGTAGATGGCAAACATCTGCAGCATGAGCGGCGTGCCGCGCATAACCGAGATATAGATGCGCGCAATCCAGCGGAGCGGCGCAATTTTGCTCATGCGCATAAACGCCACGGGAATTCCCAGCGGAATCGACCCGAGCAGCGTCAGTACAAACAGCTGCAAACTGACCAAGAATCCCTGGCCAAGCATCTGCATCATGACCTGAATAGACAACCTAAGCTCTCTTTCGCAACAACAGAACAGCAGACCCAATGCTAAAGCGGGTTTTCCAGGTGCTCGAGTTTGCCGTGAAAGAGGAGCGCCGCGTACTAAATGTACGCAAGCGACGGTTTGAACGGCAAAATCGGGTGCCTGGGAAAGCCGCTATTTCAGAACCCAGTTGTCGAAGGAAAGACCGTAATCCGCATACTTGTCGCACAGGTCCTTAACCGTGCCGTCCTCGTAGAGCGCCTTGAGCGACTCGGTCACGGCGTCGGCCGACTTGGTGTCGCCCTTCTTAAAGCCAACGGCGTAGTGCTCGCTGGACAGCGGCTCATCAAGCTGCGTATAGGCATCGGGCTTGGCGGCAAGCTGATACTGGGCAATCGAAAGATCGCACGCCACGGCATCGACCGCGCCGCTCTCGAGCTGCATAAAGGCCGTGTTGTACTCGCCGATCGTGTCGAGCGTGGCAAACGTCGCCGCCAGATCCTTCTGGTCACCCTCGAGCACATCCTGCGCAGCGGAATCGGTCTGGGTAATCACGGTCTTGCCGGCAAGATCGTCCCAGCTCTTGATGCCTGCATCCTTCTTTACCACCAGCACCTGCTCGTTGAGCATGTACGGCTCGGAGAACGTGTAGTCGTCCTCACGGCCCTCCATGGTAAAGCCGTTCCAGATGCAGTTGATGGCGCCCGAGTTAAGCAGCGTATCCTTGGCATCCCAGTCGATGGCCTCGTATTTGACCTCCCAGCCCTGCTTATCGGCAACGGCCTTGGCCAGATCGAGATCAAAGCCGGTGTACTCGCCATCGTCGCCCACAAAGCCGTACGGAGGATAGGACTTATCAAAGCCCACCACGAGCTTCTTGGACTCCGCAGCGCCCTTCGCATCCTTGGCCGCGGCAGAGCCAGCAGCGGAGCCCTTGCCGGCACCACCGCCGCAGCCTACCAGGCCAAGGCCTAGAACCGTGGCGAGCGAGCCGGCTAGACCAACAAACTGACGACGAGACATATCGGTGTTCATGGTATTCCCCCTTGATGGCACTTTAGTTAAGTAAAGTGAGTCGTGTAACGTCCAGAATCATACACTCTACCTTGATAAAGTACAAGGGAGAGGTTGCCCGGCGTGGGCGGGGAGCGGCGCGTAATTAAGTTTCCTGCTCTACAGTCCTGCGCAAGACGGAAAGCACATTAAGTGCTTTCCTTTGCGTGCGGAACTCGCGATAAACTTAATTACGCGCCGCTCCCCGCCCACGCCGGGCAAACATCGTTGGACTTATCGCTGACATGAAATGGGCGCTTGCATATCGTCTGCTAACTTGGCACGGTACAATGCTTTCAGATTTCAATTTGTAAATTAGTGGGGTTAATTCATGGCAGAATCTCGTGCGGAGCGTAAGGCTCGTCGTGCTTTGATCGAGGCGGCTGAGGGGTCAGAGGAGAAAAAATCTTCTAAGAAATCCAAGTCGTCTCAGGACGCGAAGGGTAAGTCGGCCAAGGGCAAGGCTAAGGCCAAGCGTCCCGGCTCTCGTCGGAACGAGGATAAGGCATCTCAGACTCGCTCCAAGCGCTCGCATAAAGATCGGGTTTCGTCTGCGCGTAAGGCCGTGGACCCCAAGTCTCCCTGTTCGATCATGAAATCTTGCGGTGGGTGCACGGCGCTCAATCGTCCTTATAAAAAGCAGTTGGCGGCTAAGCAGGCTGCTATGGAGGAGCTGTTTGCCGAGCTTTGTGAGCGCGAGAGCATTACTGTCGATCCTATTTGCGGTATGGGCGTCACCCTTGGCGACCCGGGTAAATATCCTGCGCCGCGTGGCTTTCGTCATAAGGCTGCCACTCCCTTTGCTCCCGGTAAGGAGGGCGCTGTCCGTTGCGGTTTCTTTGAGCGCGGCACGCACAAGATCGTTGCCGTACCCGAATGCCCCGTCGAGGCGTCGGGCGCTCGTCAGATTCTCAACGGCATCGCACGCGAAGCTGAGCGGTTGCATATTCCCGCCTTTAACGAGGACAAGCATCTGGGCTTGCTCCGCTATGCCGTCGTCCGCTGCGGCTGGCGTACCGACCAGGTCATGGTCACGCTCGTGACCGCTCAGCGCGACTTGCCGCATGCGCAGGAGTTCTTTGAGGCTGTCGGGGCACTCGATCCGCATATCGTCACCGTTGCCCAAAATATCAATGGCCGTCCCGGTAACGCCATCTTGGGTGAGGAGACTCGTATCGTCTATGGCGCCGAATGCATGCGCGACCAGCTGCTCGGCTGCGAATTCGACATCTCCCCCACCGCGTTTTATCAGACCAACCCGCAACAGACCGAGCTGCTCTATCAGCTCGCTATCGACGGCATGGATTTGCACCAGGGCGATGTGCTCATGGATGCCTACTGTGGCAGCGGTACCATCGGTCTTTGCGCAGCTAAAGATGCCCAGAACAAGGATATCGGCATTATGCTGCTCGGCGTGGAGCGCAACCCGGCGGGCATTGCCGACGCACGCCGCAATGCCGAGCTCAACGGCCTCACCCGCAGCGCTTGGTTTATGGTCGACGACGCCACCGATTACATCCTGGATGCCGCCGATAACAACGAGCGGGTCGATGTCCTTTCCATCGATCCGCCGCGCGCCGGCTCCACGCCCGAGTTCCTCGAAGCTGCCTGCGCGCTTAAGCCGCGCCGCATCACCTATATCAGCTGCAACCCCGTAACTCAAGAGCGCGACCTGCATCAGCTCCTCGACGGAGGCTATTGCCTGCTCAAGATCACGCCCGTCGACATGTTCCCTCACACCGACCACACCGAAACCGTAGCGGTCCTCGAACGCCGCTAACCAACCTCAGTAGATTTTTGGGACAAGAAAGGGGGCGACCCGCCTGGGCCGCCCCCTTCGCTTGGTTTATTAACTCCGCTACATCCCATTGCGCAGATCGCACACGCCGGCTGCCGCCATCTCGCGCAGCAGCGTCTCGCGGTCGCGCGTCACGATCAAATCCAGCGGGAAGTGAATCTCGTCGAGCATCTTGCGCGCGTGATCGAGCTTGCCAATGGCCATGCCAATGTGGGCATCGGTTGACACGCCAATGCCCACGCCCAGCTCGGCGCAGCGCTCGGCGATCTTGCGGCATACGGCCCAATGCTCAGTGTCGACACCGTGTTCAAGACTATGGTTGTTGATCTCGATAATCTTGTGCTTGGCCTTAGCTGCCAACAGCACCTCGTCGATATCGAACGGCACGCCCGAACGCCCCGTGTGACCCAGCATGAACACCTTGGGGTGCTCCAGGGCATTGATATACATCTCGGTCGTCTGGGCCAGCGTCGCGCCTTCAGCAATCTGCGGATTATGCACGCTCGCAACCAAATAATCCAAATTTCGCGTAACCAAATCGAACAGCGAATGCTGACGGCTGTACGAATCACCGGCAATATCGAGCGTGACAGGAGTGTCCTCGCCAAACAGGCTTCCGTCCAGCGAAACGATATCGGTCTCGGCACCACGCAGCACCAGCACGCCGCTCCAAATGCGCGGCCAGATATCCTGGTTGATAAAGAATTGGTAACTGCGCAGGTCATTGGGGCAAGCCGTAACCATAGAGCTCAGATGGTCGGCAGATCCGAGCACCTGCAGGCCACGCTCTGCCGCCCAGTACACATTCTCCTCAATGGTCGAATATGCATGCGCAGAGAATATCGTATGGGTATGAATGTCACAAGAAAGCAGGTAGGGCATCAGGTCTCCTTATCTGGCACGGCCGTCGCTTATATTCATTGTACGCATAGCCTTCGATAGTCGTAAAACCACTCCATCCCAAAGACACAACGTCCATGACAACGGGGTCTGGCTTAACACCAAACCCCGTTTCACGTAAAACATTGTAGGCAGAGCGCTTTACTTTTAACGATACTCGTCCGCCAACTGTTTCCAAGCGGGTAGCGAATTGATAATCGTTTCGTAACTCACGCAATAGCCCAGGCGGAACCAACCCGGCATACCAAAGCTGTCCGAGGGAACCGCAAGCAACTCATACTTCTTTGCACGCTCGCAAAACGCATTCGCATCGGGTTCCAGCGCCTTCACCCACAGGTAGAATGCACCATCCGGCTCAACATAGGTGTAGCCGTACTCCGCTAGTGCGTCGGTAAGCGCGGTGCGGTTGCGCGCATAGGCCTCGACATCGCTCGGCTCATCGATGCAATCGATGATTACGCGCTGGAAGAGTGCCGGTGCGCATACAAAACCTAGCGTACGGGCAGCACCCGCAACAGCCGGCATCAGACGGGCAGCCTGCGGATTGGTGTTGGGAACCAAGATCCACCCCACGCGCTCGCCCGGCAGCGACAGCGACTTGGAATACGAGTAGCACACGATGGTGTGCTCGTAGATCGAGGGCACCCAAGGCACCTCGGCACCGTACACAATCTCGCGGTACGGCTCATCCGAGATGAGCATAATCGGATTCTCGGGATCGCGCTGAGCGTTGGCCTCGCGCAGAACATTGGCCAGTCGCGTCAGCGTGTCGCATGTATATACGGCACCGGTCGGATTGTTGGGAGAGTCAATGATGACGGCCGCCGTCTTATCGCTGATCGCCTTGAGCACGTTGTCCACGCTCAGCTGGAACGTATCTTCATCGGCGAGCGCCTCAACACACGTACAGCCGGCCTTCTCAATCCAAACGCGATACTCCGGAAAGTACGGGGCGATAACAATAACCTCGTCGCCCGGGTTCGTAACGGCGTTGAGCGTGCAGGTGAGCGAAGCCGCGGCACCCACCGTCATAAATACGTCTTTGCCCTCATAGCTCGTGCCAAAGCGGCGGTTGAGCGATTCGGCCACAGCGGCACGACATTGCGGCAGGCCCGGTGCGGGCGTGTAGCCGTGCAGCTGGTCGCTCGGCAGCTCCAGGGCCTTCTTAATCGACTCAGCCACAGCAGCGGGCGCCGGAACGCTCGGATTGCCCAGCGAAAAATCGAATACGTTTTCCGCACCGATCTGCGCCTTGCGCTCAAGGCCATAGCTAAAAATCTCACGGATGATGGAGCTTTCCGCGCCGCGAGCATACATAGTTTCGTTGATCATCTGTTCCCCTTTCGCATAGGCGCTATTGTACGCTTTAGCCGAGCAAAGTGCCGCAGCAATGTTGATTGGGGACAGACTTAAATGCGTGAAAACGCTCATTTAAGTCTGTCCCCAATCAACAGACGGCCCCATATCGCTCAAAAGAAAAAACCTCCGCAGGTTTCCCCGCGGAGGCTTTTGCCACAAAGACTATTTGTCGGTGTCGGCACCGACGACGGCATGGTCATCGTCAGCATCATCGGATGCGGCTTCGGCATCCTCCTGCATGGCCGCTTGCGCAAAGGCCGCGGCATCAGCCGCCAGCTCCTCCTCGCTCATGCGAGGCACGCGCTTCTTGGTCGGCATGCCGGCCGCCTTGGCATTGCGCTCCTCCTTGGCCGCCAGGATATCGCCCTCGCGCTCAAGGTAGGCGTCCCACTCGTTATCGAGCAGGGCATTCACGGCATCGCCCTCGACAGTCTCGCGCTCAAGCAGCACCTTCGCCATCAGATCGAGCTGATCGCGACGGGCGTCCAAGATCTCGACAGCACGACGATGGGCCTCGCGCATGATGCGCTGAACCTCGATATCGATGCGGCGCGCCGTCTCCTCGGAGTAATCCTGGTGATCGGCGTAATCGCGACCAAGGAACACCTGATGTTGCGCCTCGCCAAACACTTGCGTGCCCAGCTCCTCGCTCATGCCCAGGCGCGTGACCATCTCGCGCGCCATCTTGGTTGCGCGCTCCAGATCGTTGCTCGCGCCCGACGTAATATCATCGCACATGAGCTCCTCGGCAACGCGACCGCCCAAGAACACGGCAAGCTCGTCGAGCATCTCGTTCTTGGTCTTGAGGAAGTGGTCCTCCTGCGGAAGCTGCAGCGTGTAGCCCAGCGCCTGGCCGCGGCTGACGATCGAGATCTTGTGGACCGGATCGGAGTGCTCCAGGATGTGGCCCACCAGGGCGTGACCGCTCTCGTGGTAGGCAATCGTGGTGCGCTCGGCCTCGGTCATCACGCGACCCTTGCGCTGCGGTCCGGCAATCACGCGCTCCATCGATTCCTCGACCTCGTCCATCGAGATCACGGAACGATGACGGCGAGCGGCCAGCAGCGCAGACTCGTTGAGCAGGTTCGCTAAATCGGCACCAGTAAAGCCAACGGTCATCTGGGCGAGCTTCTCAAACTTAACGTCCTCGTCCATCGGCTTGTTCTCGGCATGCACGCGCAAAATCTGCTCGCGGCCCTTCACGTCCGGACGGTCGACCGTAACCTGACGGTCAAAACGGCCGGGACGCAGCAGCGCCGGATCCAGAATGTCGGGGCGGTTGGTGGCGGCGATCAGGATGACCGACTCGCTCTCCTCAAAACCGTCCATCTCGACCAGCAGCTGGTTGAGCGTCTGCTCGCGCTCGTCGTGGCCGCCGCCCAAGCCGGCTCCGCGCTGACGTCCCACGGCATCGATCTCATCGATGAAGATGATCGACGGGGCCTGGGACTTGGCCTCCTTAAAGAGGTCACGCACACGGCTGGCGCCGACACCTACGAACATCTCGACAAAGTCGGAACCCGAGATGCTAAAGAACGGCACGCCCGCCTCGCCGGCAACGGCCTTGGCCAGCAGCGTTTTACCGGTGCCCGGAGGGCCAACCAGCAACACGCCACGCGGGATCTTGGCGCCCAGCTTGCGATAGCGATCCGGATCGCTCAAAAAGTCACGGATCTCCTCGAGCTCCTCGACTGCCTCGTCCACGCCGGCAACGTCTTCAAACTTGACCTTGGGGCGTGTGGCCTCGTTGGTCTTGGCATTGGTCTTGCCAAACTGCATGTTCCTGTTATTGGCGCCCATCATCTGGCGCATAAAGTAGAACATGATGGCGATCAGGGCGATCGTCGGCAGCACGCTCATCGCCAGGTCGCCCCAAAAATCGGGGTCGTTGGTGTTGACGATGTACTTGGTATCGGGGTGCTCCGCCATAAGCTCGGCAAGCGAATCGGAGCCGACATAGGTCGAGGAGAAGCTCTTGAGCTCGCTCGTATCGCCCTTGTCCTTTTTCGTCTTCCAGTAATGCCCCGCCACGCTTCCGTCTTGAACCGTATAGGTCAAATCTTCGACGCGATCCTGCTTAATGGCACTGACCATCTCGCTCGTCGCGAGCTTAACGGTATTGCTGGAGTTGGCAAAGCCGGAACCCATATTAAAGAAGGCATAGCCCAGAAGCGCGCAAGCCAAAAGAAAATACAGCCAGCCCGTACGCGTGGGCTTCTTGCCTCCGGGCATCCCCGGAATCTTTGGGTCCCGGGGAGTCTGGGGATTGTTGTCGTTACGGTCGTCGGGCATCTTACGAATAAACCTCCGGTTTCAAAATGCCCAGATACGGAAGGTTGCGATAGCGCTCGGCATAGTCGAGGCCGTAGCCCACCACAAAGGCATCGGGGCAATGGGTTCCAACATACTTGGGCGTGATGGCCGAGGTACGGTCCTCAACGTCCTTCCACAGGAAGGCAGCGACCTCCAGCGAAGCGGGCTTGCGGCTCTCGAGGTTCTTCATCAGGTACTTGAGGGTCAGGCCCGAGTCCAGAATGTCCTCGACGATCAGCACGTCGCGACCACGGATGTCGATATCCAGGTCCTTAATGATACGCACGATGCCCGAAGACTTCACACCGTCGCCATAGCTCGAAACAGCCATGAAATCGATGTTGGTCGGCAGCTCGATCTTGCGCATCAGGTCGCCCATAAAGACAACGGCGCCGCGCAGAACCGCGATCAACACCAGATCCTTACCAGCGTAGTCGCGCGTAATCTCCTCGCCCAGGCGAGAAACGATACCTTCGATATCCTCCTGCGTAAACAGAACCTTCTCGATATCCGGATGTTGAGAAGCCATGACAACCCTTTCTTGTGCCTAATCGCCCACACACCGCCGTATGGACGCGAACTACACATTCTAGCAGCGCACGGGGTATATTTTCCAGCCCGCGCACCATCAGCGCGGGAATACCGTCAACGCCGCACAGAAAAGCTGGTGCGAGGGGCTAACCCGCGTCGACCACACGAAGCAGATAGGCCACGCGCGTCGCCGCCGTGCACTTAAAACGCTCGTCCGCGCGAACTCCGGCGACCCACACCACGGCACCCCCCGGCGCCGTCCTCACCATGGGCACGCCGGCGCGCTCGGAAACGGGAATGCGAGCCTCTCCTAGCAAGTCGGATACCTTCTTGCTTCGACCACTCATTCCTAACGGGCACATCACGTCTCCCGGTGCGGGACCGTCCACCCACAGGCGCGCCAATCGCGCCTCGGCAGGGATCTCGCCACGCGAGCCCGCCAAGATCCGCTCACTATCGCTGTCGGCAAAACCCAGGGCAGCCGCATCTACCAAAGCTGCCACTTCCCCGGCAGCCGCAAGCTCACGGGCGCGGCGCACGATATCGCATCCCGGTTCAACGGCCATCGGCTCTGCGACCAGCATACGTCCCCCGCCCAACGGCAAACGACCGGGTACGGTAACCCAGTCCGCGACCAGGCCCTCGCGAGCCACCGGAGCCTTAAACGCCAGCATGCCAAATTCGACGCGTGCGTCAATTCCCGCCGGAAGCGTGACCGAGCCGGCGCCCTCGGCAACGCAGGAAAGGACTCGCTCCACATGTCGCATCTCTGGACGAGCGTCCGGATCGATGCGTTTGATCGCCAGTCGCACGATGCGCCGCGCGATTACCACCTCGGCCGCAGCAAGGCGTCTGGCATCGAGCACCAGCGCGCCCGCCGCCTCTTTACGCAAACAGCTTCGAAACGCCTGCGCCGACAGCTGGGATAGAAACGCGTCTTCGTCGCCCAAGATCTCACAGGCGGCGCCGATCGTCTTGCACACGCTCGCATTACGCTGTGCCACCACTGGCATTACCCGATGGCGCACGTAGTTTCGCAGATACGAGATATCCTCATTGCTCTCGTCCTCACGCCACGGCTGACCATGTACCTGTAGATAGCCCACGAGCTCGCCATGAGTTAGGTCGAGCAAGGGGCGCACCACGATATTCCTCCGGCGAGGAATGCTCGATAGGCCAGCGGGCCCTGAACCCTTAATCGCGTTCATCAAAAACGTTTCCGCGCGATCCGAAGACGTGTGCGCGGTGCAGATACGAGCCGCCGTTCGCGGTGCCCCCGTCTGGGCGCAGAGCTCGCGAACATACCTCCGCGCCGCGGCATAGCGCACCTCGCGGGCCGCGGCCTCAATATTGCCCGACTCCCCATCAAAATAAGCGTGCTCCACGCACAGCGGTAAACCATATTTCGCGCAGAGCTCACGCACAAAGGCCTCGTCGCCATCGGACGCCTTGCCGCGCAGATGATGGTTTACATGCAGCACATGCAGGCGCTCGCGAGCAATGGGGGCAACACCGCGTCCGTCTTGGATATCCAGCTTTGATGTGCACGCCATAAGAAGCAGTGCCGTCGAGTCCGCGCCGCCTGATACCATGAGCACGACAGGAGCAGCCTGCTGCCTCGTCCGGGTCTCATCGACTGCCCCAGGCACGGCATGGTGTCCATAATGCTGAGATACCGTAGGCATTTGCTTCCTCCTCTATTCGTCCGCACCCATTGTATCCTTTGGAATCTTATGTCTCGTCTGCACCTTCATATCCTTGGCAGCGGCTCAAAAGGCAACTGCGCGCTCATCGAAGGCCCCCGGGGGCTCATCATGATTGACGACGGTCTTTCTCGCCGCGAGACATTAAAGCGCATGGCAGAACTGGGACTCTCGGCAGACAACGTCTCGGCTCTTCTCATTACTCATGAGCATAGCGATCACATCAAGGGTCTCGATGTCTGGTGCAAGCACTGGCACGGTCCCCTCTTTGCCAGCAGGGGCACACTTTCGAGCAAAGAAAATCTTTCGCATCTGCCTGTCGAGGAATTCGACCCCGGTGACACCCTATCCATTGCCGGCATCCACGCGCAAACCTACTCAACATCACACGATGTCATAAATCCAATCGGCTTTCGATTCGACGCCCTCGATGATTCCATCGGCTTTGCTACCGACACCGGAGAGCTATCGAGCCAAGCCATGAACACCCTCAAAGATTGTCGAGTCCTCGTGCTCGAAAGCAACCACGATGTGACCATGCTGCGCGAGGGAGAATATCCCCGCTTTCTTCAGGAGCGCATCCTGTCTGCAAGGGGACACCTCTCCAACGGCCAAGCCGCCGAAGCCGCGCGCGAACTTGTTACCGATCGCACCGAACAGCTCATTGCCATGCATATCAGCCAAGACAACAATCGTCCGAGCCTTACCGTCAAAAGCTATGCCAAAGCTCTAGCCGCAACCCTGGATGACGAGCTCGGCAGCTCCGCCACCCTTCTCCAAGGATCGCGAAAACTCTCGATACGCCCCGCAAGCCAGTATCGGCCAGCAACCATTCAATAGACTGTCCTAAACAGCAAAAGGGGCCGGGAATCGCTTCCCAGCCCCTTTTGTTGTCTTTTAATAGCGAAGAACACCAACGAAGTTATTCGATGGAGATCTTCGTAACGTTCTTCTTCTCGACGATCTTGGGAACCGTAACGGTCAGGATGCCGTCAGCGTACTTAGCCGAGAGGCCCTCGCTCGAAGCGTCCTTAAGATACACGCCACGCGTCGCGCTGTACGAGCTGAACTCCTTCTGCAGGAAGTTCTTGCCCTCGTTCTCCTCGTCTTCCTCGACATTCACGCTAATGGACAGACGGCCCTCGTTAAGCTCGACATCGATATCGTCCTTGGCGACGCCGGTCAGATAAGCCTTGACCTCATAGCCATCGCCCTTATCCTCAACGTCAACGGGGAACGCCTTAGAGGCAATCGAGCTGTTCGCTAGGTCGCTCATATCATCAAACAGATCGAACAGCGAGCTTGCAGAGGGACGAACGCCAAAAACCGAACGATAAGGAACCATGCTTGCCATGTTTACCACTCCTTTATAGGACTGCCGAGTCATCTTCCAGGTGACTGGGACTTCTTTTGACGCTCTTATATATGCCCACCCAGTGCTCATATATACATCGACTATAAAGTTTTTTGAGTCCAGTACTATAAGCATATCTAAGTGCGTGTGACTTAGGTTTTAGGAAGGTTAAGGTTCTTTGAACCAGAGCTTAAATACCGAGTATGTCCCCAGCTACAAATAACAAGGGGCTTACAATGAGCGCGTACACGTTGTTGGTAACGAGCTAAAGGGCATCATGGACGACCAAAACCAGAACAAAATGTTTATGCCGACGCAGGGGGAAGATACTTCCACGCAGCCGCCACGGTTCCATCGCCCCCACATCTCGCAAGAGCCCATTAATGATCCGGAGCCCGAGTATGTGACGAGAAATCGATATCAAACACTCGAGGATGCCCAAACGGGGCGTAAACATATGGGCGTCGCCTCGGGAGACCCTGTATATCTGAAAGACGCACCATTATCTAAAAACAGCGCAGCTAGTGATGAGCCGATGAAAGCATCCGCCACTCATCAACAAAGAGGTCCTCGACCAAAGCAAACCTTGACGCATTCGGCTCGCTATCTCGAAACGCCAAAACAGGGAAAATCAATCTTCGTTTCATCAAGTAAACGACGCAAGCAGCATCGACTGACAATCCTGCTTTTGATCATTGTGGCCATAGCAGTTGCCCTTGTTATTCGATTTATCTTCTTTAAATAAAGGCTCAATACCAAAAACGATAAGATCGTCTGGTGTAATTGAGTCATTTACGCCCCATAAACGCAAAAAAGGGGGAGGCCGCGAGGCCTCCCCCT
>CABPWH010000034.1 GCA_902461085.1 uncultured Collinsella sp.
GGCTACTACAAGCGCCGTGAGGGCGTGGGCGACTGCACCGTCACCATTCCGCCTCCCAACGTGACCGGCAAGCTCCACATGGGTCACGCCACCGACGACTCCATCCAGGACGCTATCATCCGTATGGCCCGCATGCGCGGCAAGTCCACGCGTTGGGTGCTGGGTACCGACCACGCCGGTATCGCCACGCAGACTAAGGTCGACAAGAAGCTCAAGAGTGAGGGCATCAGCCGCCTGGAGATCGGTCGCGACAAGTTTGTCGACGCCTGCTGGGACTGGACCCACGAGTACGGCGGCATCATCGTCGAGCAGATCAAGCGTATGGGCTGCTCCGTCGACTTCGACAACGAGCGCTTCACCATGGACGAGGACTATGCCCAGGCCGTGCGCAAGGTCTTCTGCGACTGGTACCACGACGGCCTGATCTACCGTGGCAAGCGCATCGTCAACTGGTGCCCCAACTGCACCACCGCCATCTCGGACGACGAGGCCGAGTATAAGGACGAGAAGGGCCACCTGTGGCACCTGCGCTACCCGCTGACCGAGCCGGTCAACGGCCAGGACTACATCGTCGTCGCCACCACGCGCCCCGAGACCATGCTCGGCGACACGGGCGTCGCCGTTTCCCCGAAGGACCCCGAGAAGGCCGCCTTCGTGGGCAAGACCGTCAAGCTTCCCATCGTCGACCGTGAGATCCCCATCTTTGAGGATTGGCATGTCGACGCCAACTTCGGCTCCGGCTTCGTCAAGGTAACGCCTGCTCACGACCCCAACGACTACGCCATGGGTCAGGCTCACGACCTGCCGCAGATCAATATCTTCGATGAACACGCGGTGGTCGTCGAGGGCTACGGCGAGTTCACCGGCATGAACCGCGACGAGTGCCGCGAGGCCGTCATCAAGTGGTTCGAGGAGCACGACCTGCTCGATCATGTCGAGGACCTCGATCACTCCGTCATGCACTGCTACCGCTGCGACGCCGCGCTTGAGCCGTGGCTGTCCGAGCAGTGGTTTGTGGCCGTTGACAAGCTCAAGGGGCCGGCGCTTGACGCCGTTAACTCCGGTAAGGTTACCTTCCACCCCGCGCGCTGGACGCAGACCTACACCACCTGGATGGAGAACCTTAAGGACTGGTGCATTAGCCGCCAGCTGTGGTGGGGCCACCGCATCCCCGTGTTCTACTGCGAGGACTGCGGCTGGGAGGACGCTCTTACCGAGGACACCGATGTGTGCCCCAAGTGCGGCGGCCATCACGTGCATCAGGACGAGAACGTGCTGGACACCTGGTTCAGCTCGCAGCTGTGGACCTTCGCCACGCAGGGCTGGCCGCAAAAGCCGGAGCTGCTCGAGGGACATCACCCCACGACGGCGCTCGTCACCGCACGCGACATCATCGCGCTGTGGGTCGCCCGCATGGTCATGAGCTCGCTGTACTTCCTGGACGAGGTGCCGTTTAAGGACGTCGTCATCTACCCGACGATTCTTGCCAAGGATGGCAGCCGCATGTCCAAGTCCAAGGGCAACGGCGTTGACCCCATGGATCTCATCGGTATGTACGGCGCCGACGCCATGCGCTTCAACCTGCTTACGCTGTGCACCAACAACCAGGACGTCAAGTTTGACGCGAATATCGATAAGAAGACCAAGAAGCTTATCGACAGCCCGCGCACCGAGCAGGCCAAGTCGTTTGTGACCAAGATCTGGAACGCCAGCCGCTTCCTGCTTATGAACATGGAGGGCTACACGCCCGGCGAGCCCGTCGTGGAGACGCCGGCCGACGCCTGGATGTTCAGCCGCCTGGCCAAGGCCGTTAAGATGGTCACCGAGGGCATCGAGAACTATACGTTTGGCGACATGGCCCGCGGCGTGCAGCAGTTCTTCTGGAACGAGGTCTGCGACTGGTACGTCGAGGTCACCAAGGCCCGCTTGAAGGGCGAGGGCCGTCTGCAGGCTCAGCGTAACCTGATCTTTGTGCTCGATACCTCCATTCGCTTGATGCACCCGCTTATGCCGTTTGTCACCGAGGAGATCTGGGACAACATGCCGGCGAGCGTGCTCGACCTGGATGCGGAGGGCAACGTGAACCGCGTCGAGGCGCTCATGATCGCCAAGTGGCCCGAGCCCGCCGACTACGCTAAGTATGTCGATGAGCCCGCCGAGCGCGCGTTTGAGCTGTGCCGCACCGTCGTTTCCGCCGCCCGCGCCACGCGTTCGCGTTATCGCTTGAGCCCCAAGGCCGAGCTCGACGTGGTCGTGCGCGCCGGTGCCGAGGACATCGAGAAGCTTGAGAGCCTTCGCTCGACCATTGAACCGCTGGCGAACACCGCCTCGCTGGTCATGGGCACCGACGTTGAGAAGCCGGCCGCGAGCATCGCCGTGGTCGACAGCGGCGTCGAGGTCTTTGTGGTGCTCGAGGGCAAGGTCGACCTTTCGGCCGAGAAGGCACGCCTGGAGAAGGAGATCGCCGCGGCCCAGAAGGAGCTCGCCGGCTGCGAGAAGACGCTTGCCAACGAGGGCTTTGTTGCCAAGGCCGCGCCTGCGGTGGTGCAGAAGAAGAGGGACCGTGCAGCTGAGCTCAAGGAGATCCTGGTGGCGCTGACTGCTCAGGTTGCTGACTTCTCGTAGGTCTAACTTGGGGGCGCGTCCCGATGCTTTGCTCTCCGCTGCGGACAGTCCTGCGCAAGACGGACAGCACATTAAGTGCTGTCCTTTGCGTGCGGAACTTGCGGCGAGCAAAGCATCGGGCCGCTCCTAGTTCGTTTACGTGGTTGTTTGCAACTGGCGTGTTAGGGGCACTGGGTTGTGGCCTTGATCTTGCTGCAATCGGGTAAAGGCTGAAATTGTCAACGCGAGGGGCTCATTCTTTTTGATGAGCCTCTTTTTATGTTGAGGGGACTTTGGGTTATGGCTAAGCGTTCTGGGTCGTATGTCGTTCCTTTTTCGTTTGAATTGCTTTCGTTTGGTGAGGCTGTTGGGCTTGCTGCTGATACAGGGCGGATTTCTGGGGATGCTGGTCCTCTGCTCGAGACGGTTATCGATATGCTCGATGAGCTGGGGCGTCCGGATGAGTATTTCGACTGCATTCAGGTCGCCGGTACCAATGGCAAGACTTCGACTACGCGTTTTTCGGCTGCCATTCTTCGTGGTGAGGGGCTCAAGACCGCGCTGTATACGTCACCGCAGCTGGTGCGCTATCCCGAGCGCATGGAGGTTGACGGGCACGTTGTGAGCGACGAGGCCTTTGCCCGTGGCGTTTCGGCAGCTGTCGAGGCGGGGCGTCGCGTGAATGCGCGCCGTGTGGCGGCGCGGGAGCGTGCCTATTCCATCACGCCGTTTGACCTGCTGACGGCTGCCGCACTTGTAGTGTTTGCCGAGGCCGCGGTGGATGTTGCCGTGCTCGAAGTTGGCATGGGCGGGCGTTGGGACGCCACGAGTGCGACCGATCCCGTCGCCATTGCCATTACGGGCATCGGGCTCGATCACACACGTATTTTGGGCGACACGCTCGAGGCCATTGCGGGGGAGAAGGCTGCGGTTATCAAACCCGGGCGCTTGGTTGTTTTGGGCGAGGGCACGCACGAGGCGAGCGTTCAGCGCGTGATGGATGCCCGCTGCCGCGAGTGCGGCATCGTGCCGCTCGTGGTGAACCATGCCACGACCAAGGTGCCGGAGCACGTGGGCGATACGGTTGAGTTTAGCTGCACCACGCCGCGTGCGATCTATACGTCGAGCATGGTCAAGCCGGCGTATCAGCCGCAGAATGCTGCGTGCGCGATTATGCTGTGCGAGGGCTATCTGGGCCGCGAGCTCGACCACGAGGCACTGGATGCTTCGCTTATGGGCTGCCCCACACCGGGCCGATTTGATGTGCTGGGAACTGATCCGCTCAAGTTGATTGATGCCTGCCATAACCCTCAGAGCTGCGAGAACTTTGTGAGCGCGCTGGACGAGATCGATCCCTGCGTAGAGAATCGCCCCACGCTGCTGTGCGCCGCGCTGGCCGATAAGGACGTGGCGGGTATCGTTGACGTTTTGGTTCCGGCGTTCCCCCGCGTGGTCGTGACCCAGACCGATTCCGATCGCGCCCTGCCGGCAGAGGAGCTCGCCGCCCTCGTTGATGCTGATAAGCTTGCGGGCGTATACCCCAGCGTTTCCGAGGCCCTCGCGGCCCTCGATGCCGCCGGCGAGCCTTTCGTAGCCGCCGGCACCATTACCCTAGCCGGCGAAGTAGCCGGTCTGCTCCGCTAACCCATCCCCTCATCAGTTGCGGTGAAATAGGGACTGTTTTACAAGCCAGGAGCCCCAAACAGTCCGTATATCACCGCAACTCAAAAGCAGTCAATTTGGGACGGGGCTTTTTGCTACCCTGTGCCCTGAGTTGACTCGCTTGCCACGAAATGGGCCTATCTACTACGTTTGACCGGTTACCCCCGACCATACGGAACATCGCGAAATTAAAACCGCAGGTAGACGGCTTGCGTATTTTGCGAAAACTCGGTTATGGTCGACCCATGCGGGTTAAACGTAGTAGATGGGCCGTTTTCGTGGCGCGGCGTAATCGCAATGTGACAAAGGGGCTGTCCCTTTGTCACATTGGCTAGTCTAGGCGGACCGGATCGTGGGGGTAGGCGTTGAGAATCTCGACGCCGGACTCGGTAACTAGGGCCAAGTCCTCGATGCGGACTCCGGTGCGGCCGGGGAGGTAGATGCCCGGTTCGATGGAGAACGTCATGCCCGGTTCAACGACCTGCTCGTTGACGAGCGAGACGTCGCCTGGCTCGTGGTCCTGCAGGCCGATCGAGTGGCCCAGGCGATGCGTGAAGTACTTGCCGTAGCCAGCGTCCTCAATCACGTCGCGCGCGGCACGGTCTAGGTCGCACATGCGTGCGCCTGGCGCGATGAGCGCCTCGGCGGCCTCGTTGGCACGGCGCACGATGTCGTAGATGCGTGCGGTCTCCTCGTCCGGCTCGCCCCAAAAGAACGTGCGCGTCATGTCCGAGCAGTAGTTGCGATGGCGTCCGCCAATGTCGAACAGCACCACGTCGCCGCGCTTGAGTACGGTGTCGTCGGGCTCGTGGTGCGGGTCGCCGGCGTTGGCGCCAAAGCTCACGATCGGCGGAAAGCTAAAGCCCTCGCAGCCGTGCTTGCGGTACAGACTGAGCATCTGATCGGCAATTTCGCGCTCCGTCACGCCTTCATGGACGAGCTTGATGGTATCGGCCATCACGGCGTCGTTGGCGGCAGAGGACGCTCGCATAAGCTCCTGCTCGGTAGCGTCTTTGTAGGTGCGTGCGGCAGTGACGGCAAAGTCGCCTAGGAAGAACTCGCTCGCGGCGTGACGCTCCATGAGGGGCATCAAAAAGCCGGAACGCATGACGGTGTCGATGCCGAGCGGTTTGGTCGGATCGACCTCGCGAACGATGGCGTCGGCCACGTCGTCAGTATCGGTGTGGTACGCGACGCGGGCATTGTCATACTCTGGCAGCTGGTGCAGGGCGTTGACGAGGATCAACGGCTCGGTGCCGCGTGCGAGCAGCACGCCACAAAAACGCTCGAACATATCGGCATAAAAACCGGTCAGGTAATAGATCGACCACGGGTCGTTTACGAGCAGCTGTGCGCCGGGGTGCTGAGCCTCGAGCGCATCGAGCACGCGCGCCACACGCTGGTCATCGACATGTGCCATACATCGTCCTTTCGCTAGGGTGCCACCATGGTATCCCAAGCCCGGCAGATAGGGACGTTCCTTTTATGCCGGCACCTTGGGACACTCCTTTGCATCCCATGCGGCCCTCATAAGTTGCGGTGAAATACGGACTGTTTAGCGGCCTGAAGCCATTAAACAGTCCGTATTTCACCGCAACTGAGGAGGGCAGGGTGGATGGCGGGGTAGCTAAAAGAGCCCCGTCCCCAATTAGCTACTTAGACTCGGTCGATGTCCATGCTGGCGATTAGGTTGATGTTGGTGTTTAGGAGGTTCTCTAGGACTACGTCGCCCATGCGGATGGGGGCGTTGACGACTAGGTCGCGGATGAGGTCCATGGTCTGGGCGTGGAGCGTCAGCGGGATGGCTTCGGCCGTGCGCACGGGGAGCAGGGCTTCGTCGCCTCCGGAGACGGCCACGGTGGTGGTGAGCACGCGCATGGGGCAGGTGAGTTCCTGATGTGCGAACTTATCGCCGCGCGGGCAGTTGTTGCCGGTTACGGAGCGCACTTCCACCACGGCGCCATTGGCGTCGCGCTCCACCTCTACGGTCAGGAGGCACTCGGATGGGCAGGTGGTGCAGTTGAACTGCAGCGTATCGATTGCGTTATTGCTCATAGTTTATGCCTCCTCGACGGGATCGACGGATAGGACAATCTCGCTGGCACCTAGGTCGAGCGCTTGTTGGATGACCTTTGCCGGCAGTGGGAAGCTTTCCATAATGCTCGGCTTAAACGCGCGGACCTTGCCCGCAAACAGTTCCTCGTCGCCTGCCAGAATGCGCACGCGGGCGGCGTCGACCGGTCGGCGGACGCGGAAGTTGAGTTTGGTGAGTGCCACAGCCGTAATGCGTCCCGGCAGCGCGTATCCCGCAATGCCGGCAGGGGAGACAGTGAGCTCGCAGTCCGGAACGGCGCCCGCGCCGGTCCCCAGCGCGTACGCCGCTGCAGCTGCGCCAGCCCTCTCGGACTCGGTCGTCACGTTGTCGGCCAGGTCGTGCACGTGCAGCACGTTGCCACAGGCAAAGATGCCCGGCACACCCGTTTGCAGGCTCTGGTCCACCACGGCTCCGCGCGTGCGTGGATCAAGCTCAACGCCCGCGCCCACCGAAAGCTCGTTTTCGGGAATCAGACCCACCGAAAGCAGCAGCGTGTCGCACGGAACGATGCGCTCCGTCCCGGCAATGGGCGCCAGGTGCTCGTCGACCTGGCTTACCTCGACGGCCTCCACGCGGTCGTGCCCGATCACGCGTGTGACGGTGGTGGACAAGTGCAGCGGAATTCCAAAGTCGTCCAGGCAGTTCTTGACGTTGCGGCGCAGACCGTTGGCGTACGGCATGAGCTCGTACACGCCCTCGACGGAAATCCCCTCGAGCGTGCAGCGGCGCGCCATGATAAGCCCGATGTCGCCCGAGCCCAAAATGACGGCGCGCGAGCCAGGCTTGAGGTTTTCGATATTGATATATCGCTGCGCCAAGCCGGCCGTAAAAACGCCGGCGGGACGGCTGCCGGGAATCTTGATCTCGCTGCGTGTACGCTCGCGGCATCCCATGGCAAGGACGACCGCACGCCCGGTGAGCTGAAGCATGCCGGTACGGCTCATGAGCGTGACGGTATGGACTGCGGTGGTTCCCGCGGCCTCGCCCGTGTCCGGGTCGCCTACGCTCGCGCCCTCGCCCGAATCAATCCTAAGCACCATGCTGCCCAAGAACAGCGCAATGTCGGTCGCGCGCACCTGGTCGATAAAGCGCTGCGCGTACTCGGGGCCGGTGAGTTCCTGCTTAAAGTGCGATAGGCCAAAACCGGGGTGGATGCACTGGCGCAGGATGCCGCCCAGATGCTGCTCGCGCTCCACGATAGCCACGTGTGCGCCGGCTTTATGTGCGGCAAGTGCAGCCGCCATGCCGGCGGGGCCGCCGCCGATAACGACCACGTCGAAGGCCTGTGTCGTCACCGAGCCACCGACCTTGTGCGTCGTTTCCACATCTAGCTTCGCCATCCTAGCGCACCCCCTTCAGCGGTCCCTCAACCAGCCAAGAACCTGCGTCCTCCAACAACACCTCGCTGGGGTCGCAGCCCAGCTCGCGCGCCAGGATCGCAACCACGCGGCTCTGGCAAAAACCACTCTGACACCGACCCATGCCGGCGCGGCAGCGGCGCTTAACACCCTCGACCGAAAGCGCGCCCGGCTGGCGTCGGATCGCGGCCACAATCTCGGCCTCGGGCACCGTCTCGCAGCGGCAGACAATCTGTCCCCACGCGGGATCGGACTCGATCAGCTCTTCCTTGCGCGCCAGCGGTGCGCGGTCAAAGTCGTCCGGCGCGCGGCGAATTGGGTTCCAGTCCGCCCGCTCGTGCAGTTCCACGTCCGCCTCGCGCATCACGTGCTCCATGCGCTCGGCAATGGCCGGCGCGCTTGCCACGCCCGGCGACTGAATACCCGCCGCCTGGAACAGCCCCGGCACCACGGCCGACTGTCCAATAAAGAAGTCGTTCGTTCCCTGAATGACCGGACGCCCGCCGGCAAATGCGCGCACCACGCGGCGCGTATCCAGATCGGGCACCAGCTTGCGCGCGCCGGTCAGCAGCGCGTTCACATCGCTCGCATAGGTCTGCGTGTCGCCCTGCTCGCGCACGGCAGCCGTGGCGGTGATCACGGTGTTGCCGTGCACGGTGCCCGTGACGATAACGCCCTTCGATATCGGCGTCGGCACGGGGTAGAGCGGCATGAGCGCACGCGGCTCCTTGTCCAGCACCACGATGTTGCCCTGACGCCAGACCATCTGGAACTCCTCGGCGCCCGCCATATGCGAGATTTCGGCGGCGCCGTTGCCCGCGGCGTTGATCAGGTAGCGGCAGCGCACGTTGCCAGCGGGGGTCGCCAGCGTAAAGCGCGCGTCGTCGCCCGAGCCCGCGACTTCAATCGCCTCCACCGGCGCGGACCGCATAAACGTCACCCCGTTGGCCACGGCGTTCTCCAGCGCGGTGATGGCAACGTCAAACGGGTCGACAAACCCAGTCGAGGGGCACCACAGCGCACACGTTGCATCGGCACTGGCGCGCGGCTCTAATTCGTGGATGCGGTCGGGTCCGACGATCGACAGCTCGGGCACACCGTTGGCAAGGCCATTGCATCGCAGCCGCTCCAGATGTGCGCGGTCCTCGTCGTTAAAGCCCAACACCATCGACCCAGTGCGGCAGAACAGAAAGCCCAGCTCCTGCGCCCACGTACCGTACAACTCGCAGCCACGGGCGTTGACCTGCGCCTTAACCGTGCCCGGCGCCGGATCGTAGCCGGCGTGCACCAGACCGCCGTTGGCCTTCGAAGCCCCCAGCGCGATATCGTTTGCTGCCTCGATCACGCAAATGGACAGGTCAAACCGCGCGAGCTGCCGCGCGATGGCGCACCCGGTAATGCCCGAGCCGACAATCGCGATATCAAACGTTTCTGTCACAGTGCCTCCCAGACGAGTTGACAGGCTGTCAATAAGACTATCCTACGGTCTACACACCCCCAGAGCGGCGGCAATGCGGCGAACAGCCCCGCAGCACCCGCCAACGGCAGACGAGGGGAGACCCGGCAACGTCGACAACCTCGTCTACCGACAACTACGGCAACCGTTCGTCTCGACCTGTAACAGTTAGACGAGGATTTGGGTTCCAGATGTTACAGATTGAGACGTTAGTCTGGCGGGCCCTCCGTTCGTCTAAATCTGTAACATCTAGACCCGATTTAGCTGAGAACCTGTTACAGATTGAGATGTTTGTGTCCGCGCCAGCCCCGTACCCAGCCGTAGTCCCATATAAACAAACCCCGTGGTAAACTTGACCGGACTGTTAATATTCCGAAAGGTACCCGTAATGTCCAAGTACATCTCCGAGCTCATGTCGCCGCAGCTTATGGGCGTCGTCTATGCCTTTGTTGGCTTTATCATCGCCTTGTATGTGCTGTCGGTCGTCTATGTGTTCATCGACGCTCGCCGCCGCGGCGCCAGCGCCTACGTGGCATGGGGCATCATCGCCCTCATCCCGTTTGTGGGCCTCATTGCCTACCTGGTCCTGCGCCCGCACTCCTACGCGTCCGACCGCGAGGAGCAGGAGCTGGACATGGCCCTGCGCGAGCGCCAGCTTGCCCAGTACGGCACCTGCCCGCAGTGCGGCGCGCCCATCGAGAAGGACTTCGTCGTCTGCCCGGTGTGCGACACCCAGGTTCGCAATGTCTGCCCCAGCTGCCATCGCCCGCTCGATGCGCACTGGAAGGTCTGCCCCTACTGCCGAACTCGCATCCAGTAACGCATCCATCGCCGGGCCGGCCGCAAGCCACGGGCACCGCGCACTACGCGCTAGCCGCATGCGCGCCCCGTAGCCCCGCGCCCACACGATGAAGCATGCGTAGAAAATCGCCCGCCGTGCCATTAAGGTGCGGCGGGCGCTTGTATACCAAGGCAACCTGCCTATAATGATGCAAGTCAAAAACGCCGAGCGCATCGCACGCACTTGCATCAGGCATCCGAGAGGAGAAAACATACCCATGAAGGCACTCTACAATGACGGTTCGGTGGCCGAGCTCCCGCAGGACGAGGTCACGCACGTCATCCGCCACTCCGCCGCGCACATCATGGCGCAGGCCATCAAGCGCCTCTACCCCCAGGCCGACTTTGCCTACGGTCCCGCGACCGACAACGGCTTCTACTACGACGTCGACCTGCCCGAGGGCGTCAAGATCAGCGAGGACGACTTCCCCGCGATCGAGGCCGAGATGAAAAAGATCGTCAAGGAGAACCTCAAGTTCACCGTGTACGAGAAGCCCCGCGCCGAGGCCATCGCCCTTATGGAGGAGCGCGGCGAGAAGTACAAGGTCGAGCACATCGGCGACCTGGACGACGACGCCCGCATCACCTTCTACCAGCAGGGCGACTACATCGACATGTGCGTCGGCCCCCACATCTGCTACACCAAGGCCCTCAAGGCCTTTAAGCTCACCGGCGTCTCGGGCGCCTACTGGAAGGGCGACAAGGACAACAAGATGCTCACCCGCATCAACGGCGTCGCCTTTGCCACCAAGGAAGAGCTCGACGAGCACATGCACATGCTGGAGGAGGCCAAGAAGCGCGACCACCGCAAGATCGGCCGCGAGATGGACCTCTTTATGATGCGCGATGAGGCCCCTGGCTTCCCGTTCTTCCTGCCCAACGGCATGATCCTTAAGAACACGCTGCTGGACTACTGGCGCGAGATCCACCACAAGGCCGGCTACGTGGAGATCTCCACGCCGCTCATCATGAACAAGCAGCTGTGGAAGACCTCGGGCCACTGGGACCACTACAAGGACAACATGTACTCCACCGTCATCGACGACGAAGAGTACTGCATTAAGCCCATGAACTGCCCGGGCGGCGTGCTGGTGTATGCCTCCAAGCCGCACTCCTACCGCGAGCTGCCCATCCGCGCCGGCGAGATTGGCCTGGTGCACCGCCACGAGCTGCGCGGCGCCCTGCACGGCCTGTTCCGCGTGCGCTGCTTTAACCAGGACGACGCCCACCTGTTTGTGCGTCCCGACCAGCTGACCGACGAGATCGTGGGCGTGGTCAACCTTATCGACTCCGTGTACCAGAAGTTTGGCTTTAAGTATCACGTTGAGCTTTCCACCCGCCCCGAGGACTCCATGGGTTCGGACGAGGATTGGGCTCGCGCCGAGGAAGGCCTGCGCACCGCTCTGGAGCAGTTGCATATGGACTACGAGGTCAACGAGGGCGACGGCGCCTTCTACGGCCCCAAGATCGACTTCCACCTGGAGGATTCGCTCGGCCGCACCTGGCAGTGCGGTACCGTCCAGCTCGACTTCCAGATGCCGCTCAACTTTGACCTGGAGTACGTGGACGCCGACGGCACCAAGAAGCGCCCCATCATGCTGCATCGCGTGTGCTTCGGCTCCATCGAGCGCTTCATCGGTATTCTGATTGAGCACTTTGCGGGTAAGTTCCCCACTTGGCTGGCTCCCGTGCAGGTCAAGGCACTTCCCGTTTCCGAGAAGAGCCGCGACTACGCCCACGAGGTGTGCGCCAAGCTGGAGGAGGCCGGCATTCGCGTGGTCTGCGACGATCGCGACGAGAAGATCGGCTACAAGATCCGCGAGGCCCGCAGCATCGACCGCGTGCCCTATATGCTCATCTTGGGCGAGAAGGAGGTCGAGGCCGGCAACATCTCCGTCCGCGATCGCTCCAACGAGACCGTCCAGATGAGCGTTGACGAGTTTGTTTCTAAGGTGACCGAGGAGATCAAGACTCGCGCCTAAGGCGTGCTTCACAACAATTAAAAAAGGCGACCGTCCATAAAGGGCGGTCGCCTTTTTTCATGCCGAAATAAGAAAAGCCGCTGGTCGAGCGGCTTTTTTTGTTGCACAAAAAGGTACAGGTTTTTGTATCTTTCGATAGATGACATTATACGAGCAATTAATCAGTGTTTGCCCAGATTACGCAAAATATACTGTCAGTAGGTGCATCTCCATACCCCTCTACAAAAACCTGTACTTTTGCGACTGCGCCTAGCTGCGAGCGAGAAGCCTGTTCTAAACGCCCCTGCATTTGCGTACATCGCAAAGCCAAAAGAGGGGGCGAGAACATGGAACAGACGGCACGGCGCCAAGAGCAGCTGCCGGGCGCTTTTAACGGCGCCACCACCAACAGCCAGCACGGCCGCGTCCGCTGGTATCTTGTCCACACCCCCAATGGAAAAGAGCGCGAGACCTGCGAAAAGGTCCGCCGTATTATCCCGCACGACCTGATGCAGGACGCTTTTGTGATGCAAAAGGAGTTCTGGTTTAAGCGGGACGGCGCCTGGTCGCTCCAAACCAAACCCATGTACAAGGAATATTTCTTCGTCGCCACGCACGATGCCGCCGCGCTCGATAGGGCTTTGGCCCAGTTGAGCTTTGGCTGTCGCATCGCCGGCAGTAGGGAGCGGGCGTACATGCCCATGCCGGACGATGCACAGGACTGGTACCGCAGCGTGCTAGATGGCGACGGCGTGGTGCGCAACAGCGTAGCGCGCATAGAAGACGGCGTGCTGCACATAGAACAGGGCCCCTTGGTGGGGCAAGAGGCCCGCGTTAAAAAGATCGACCGTCATAAACGCTGGTGCCTGGTAGACGTGGGCGATGGCGATTCTGCTTTTAGGGAGCTGCTACCGCTCGACGTTCCCAGCAAAACGTAAGGGAGACGTTGTTCCGGCTGTTCGTTCGCATTTTTGAATTTATCGATTGGGGGATTCCTGGGGAACGGGAACGTAAGTTTGACTATGGCTGCTAAAGAAGCAACAGAGAGCAATGCGCCCGTGGGGGCGGTTTTGATTGCACAGGCGATGGACCGGCGTGAGGGCGCCGGCCGCTACAAGGCCATGCAATCCATCATGGACTGGGACCGCTCACGCCTGGCCTACCGCACTGTCAAGCGCGTCTTTGACATCCTGTTCAGCGGCTGCGCGCTGGCAGTCATCGCCATTCCGAGCCTGATTCTCGCCGCCGCCATCCGCCTGGAGAGCGAAGGCAACCCCTTCTACAGCCAGATCCGCGTGGGCCAGACCCACCGCGACGGCAGCCTGTCCACCTTCCGCATGTGGAAGTTCCGCTCCATGTACAGGGATGCCGACGAGCGCCTCGCCGAGCTCAAGGAGCAAAACGAGATCGCCGGTGCCATGTTCAAGATGAAAAACGATCCGCGTATCACCAGGATCGGCAAGTTCATCCGCAAGCACTCCATCGACGAGTTCCCGCAGTTCCTGAACGTGTTCCTGGGGCAGATGTCCGTCGTGGGGCCTCGCCCGCCGCTGCCGAATGAGGTGGCGCAGTATACCGAGTACGACCTGCAGAGGCTAGCGGTGAAGCCAGGTATTACGGGGCTCTGGCAGGTGACGGAGCGAAACTCCACCGGGTTCGACGGCATGGTCCGCCGGGACCTCGAGTACATAGCCAAACGCGGAATCGTCATGGACCTCAAGATCGTCCTCCTCACGGTTCTGGAGGTCTTCAACGGAAGCGATGCGTACTAATGCCTAACTTTAATACCCGATTCGAATCGGAGAAGAAAATGAAGATTGCCGTCGCCGGTACCGGTTACGTCGGCCTGTCCCTCGCCGTCCTGCTTTCGCAGCACAACGAGGTGCACGCCCTGGACATCGTGCCCGAGAAAGTCGAGAAGATCAACAGCTACGTATCGCCCATCCAGGACGACGAGATTGAGCGTTTCCTGGCGGAGGCCAAGGCGGGGGAGCGGCAGCTCGACCTGCACGCCACCGTCGAAGTGGAAGAGGCCTATGCGGGCGCCGACTACGCCGTCATCGCCACGCCGACCAACTACGATTCGGACAGGAACTTCTTCGACACTTCCTCCGTCGAGGCCGCCATCGCCGCCGTGCGCTCGGTGAACCCGGATGCCTGGATCGTCATCAAGTCCACGATCCCCGTCGGCTACACCGCGGGCCTGCGCGAGAGGCTGGGCGACAGCAAGATCTTCTTCAGCCCGGAGTTCCTACGTGAGAGCAAGGCGCTCTACGACAACCTGCACCCCAGCCGCATCGTGGTGGGCGCGCCCAAGGAGGACGCCGAGGCCGTCGCGGCGGCCGAGCGCTTCGCCGGCCTGCTCGCTCAGGGCGCCGATCCAGTCGAGCTCGAGCGCGTCAACGCGGACGGCTCAAAGGGCATCCCCGAGCTCGTGCTTGGCACCACCGAGGCCGAGGCCGTGAAGCTCTTCGCCAACACGTACCTGGCGCTGCGCGTGGCCTACTTCAACGAGCTCGACACCTACTGCGAGGTCCGCGGCCTCAACACCCGCGACGTAATCGACGGCGTGTGCCTGGAGCCGCGCATCGGCGGCCACTACAACAACCCCAGCTTCGGCTACGGCGGATACTGCCTGCCCAAGGACACAAAGCAGCTGCTGGCCAACTACAGGGACGTGCCGCAGAACCTGATCGAGGCCATCGTGGATGCCAACCGCACCCGCAAGGACTTCGTCGCCGACGAGGTACTGCAGATGGTGTGGGACCGCGTCTACGAGGGCAGGGAGAAGCCTGTCGTGGGCGTCTACCGGCTGACGATGAAGTCCAACTCCGACAACTTCCGCGCGAGCTCCATCCAGGGCGTTATGAAGCGCGTGAAGGCCAAGGGCGTGCCCGTTGTGGTCTACGAGCCCACGCTGGACGCGTCGGAGTTCTTCGGCTCCGAGGTGACCCATGACCTGGAGGCCTTCAAGGCCGGCTGCGACGTGATCGTCGCCAACCGCTGGAGCGACGAGCTCGCGGACGTGGCGGACAAGGTCTATACACGCGACCTGTTTAAACGAGACTAGGTGGTATGAATGGCAGATAGAAAAGTCCTCGTCACCGGAGCCGCCGGCTTCATCGGCGCGTTCCTCGTCAAGAAGCTGCTCGAGGAGACCGATGACGTGATCGTCGGCCTCGACAACCTCAACAGCTACTACGACCCCGGCATCAAGGACGCGCGCCTGCGCATGCTGGCCGAGGTAGACACCGACGGCCGCTTCGCTTTCGTTCGCGGCGACCTGTGCGACGCCGCCCTCATCGAGCGCCTGTTCGCCGAGGGCGGCTTCGACGTCGTGGTGAACCTCGCCGCCCAAGCGGGCGTCCGCTACTCCATCGAGAACCCGCGCGCCTACCTCGAGAGCAACCTCGTCGGCTTCTTCAACGTGCTCGAGGCCTGCCGCCACCATCCGGTGAAGCACCTGGTCTACGCCAGCTCCAGCTCGGTCTACGGCGGCAACAAGAAGGTGCCGTTCTCCGAGGAGGATCGCGTCGACTCTCCGGTGTCGCTCTACGCCGCCACCAAGAAGTCCAACGAGCTCATGGCCGCCGCCTACTCCAAGCTCTACTCCATCCCCGCCACGGGCCTGCGCTTCTTCACCGTGTACGGCCCCATGGGCAGGCCCGACATGGCCTACTTCGGCTTCACTGAGAAGCTGCGCCGCGGCGAGACCATCAAGATCTTCAACATGGGCGACTGCCGCCGCGACTTCACCTACGTCGACGACATCGTCGAGGGCGTGAGGCGCGTCATGGACGCCGCCCCCGAGGTGAAGATGGGCGAGGACGGGCTGCCCCTCTCCGCCCACCGCGTCTACAACATCGGCAACTCCCATCCCGAGAACCTGCTCGACTTTGTCGACACGCTGCAGCGCGTGCTGGTTGAGGAGGGCGTGCTCCCCGCCGACTACGACTTTGAGTCGCACAAGCAGCTCGTGCCCATGCAGCCCGGCGACGTGCCCGTCACCTACGCCGATACCACGGCGCTCCAGCGCGACCTGGGCTACAAGCCCGCGACGCCGCTCGAGGACGGCCTGAGGGCCTTTGCCAAGTGGTATCGCGAGTATTACGGAATCGGGGAACATCGATGAACTGTTCAAACGCCTTCGAGCAGGACAAGATTCGTTTTGGGGGAGGGTCGATTCTTGGTAGCCATTCCCTCCGTTTCGTCTGGCTACTTCGCAAATGCCAATCCTCCCATAACCCCATGTGGCGCTTCCTGCGAAAGAAGATGCAGGCGCATTACGGCCTTGAGATACCGGGACAAGCGACTATCGGGGAGGGGTTCTACATCGGTCATGCTTACGGTATCACCGTGAACCCCGATGCGGTTATCGGTCGAAATTGCAACATCCACAAGGGTGTGACGATTGGGCAGGAGAACCGCGGCAAGCGCAAGGGAGCTTCGGTGCTCGGTGACTGTGTTTGGCTCGGCGTCAACTCTACCGTTGTCGGAGCTGTAACGATTGGGGACGATGTGCTGATTGCCCCCAACAGCTATGTGAACTGCGACGTGCCGAGCCACTCGATTGTTATCGGGAACCCCTGCAGGATCATCCCTCGGGATAACGCTACCGAGGGCTATGTGAACAAACGCGTTTAATTACTTATTTGAATGGAGAGCGGCTTAGCATGGACCTTTCCAAGGCCAAGATTTGCATCCCCAGCTCGAGCGGCGGGCACCTCACGCACATGTGGCTCCTGAGACCTGTATGGGAACGTGCGGCTGATCGATTCTGGGTGACCTTCGACAAGGAGGACGCGAACTCTCTTCTGGAAGGGGAGCGTGTCTACCATTGCCACTACCCGACGAACCGCAACATCCCGAACCTGCTGAAGAACACGGTTCTCGCCTGGAAGGTGCTCCGCAAGGAGCGTCCCGACCTGATCATCAGCTCCGGTGCCGCGGTTGCGGTGCCGTTCTTCCTGATCGGAAAGATGCTCGGGTCCAAATGCGTCTACGTGGAGGTCTTCGACCGCGTGGACAAGCCCACGATGACCGGTCGCATGCTCAACGGCGTGGCCGACTTATTCGTAGTGCAGTGGCCAGAACAGCTCGATGTCTACATGAGCGCCGTTGACCTCGGCTCTATCTTCTAGGGAAGGACGCGCATGGTATTCGTGACCGTGGGTACCCACGAGCAGCAGTTCGACCGCCTGGTCAAGGCGGTCGACGACCTCAAGGCGGACGGGACGCTCGATGAGCCCGTCTA
The DNA here is from genome assembly GCA_902461085.1 of uncultured Collinsella sp. Taxonomy (GTDB): domain Bacteria; phylum Actinomycetota; class Coriobacteriia; order Coriobacteriales; family Coriobacteriaceae; genus Collinsella. Next base: position 17,231 of record CABPWH010000034.1, read on the forward strand.
TATCCAGACGGGTTACTCGACGTATGAGCCCGTCCACTGCGACCACTCGCAGTTCGTGCCGTTCCGACAGATGAAGAGCTTCATGGAGGGTGCCGATGTGGTGATCACGCACGGCGGCCCCTCAAGCTTCATCGAGGCCATGGCCGCAGGCAAGGTGCCTGTCGTTGTGCCCCGCAGGGGCGACCTTGACGAGCACGTGAACAACCATCAGGCCGACTTCGTGCGCATCGTCGCGGAGCGCCAGGGCGGAATCGTGCCCGTCTACGACGTCGCAGGCCTTTCCGCCGCCATCGATCGCGCCCGCGAGCTCTCGCGCGGCGTCACTTTTAAGAGCCACAACGCCGAGTTCTGCCGAGAGCTCGAAAGACTAATAGAAGGAATTTAACCGCATGACTAAACCCCGCGCCGGCATACTCAGCATGCAGAGGATCTACAACTACGGGTCCTTCCTGCAGGCTTTCGGCCTGAAGTCCATCCTGGAGTCCCTTGGCTGCGATGTGCAGTTCGTTGACTATAAGCCTGGCAAGTGCCTGGTCACGTCCCCGTCATCGAAGAAGGGCGTCGCCCGCAAGGCGGAGAAGGCCCTCGAGGTATTCCGCTACGACGCCCCGCTCAGGGACAAGCTCGCCTTCATCCGCTATAAACGCACCTACGCCCAGCGCTTCTACCCGATGCTAGGCGTCACCGAGGAGCCCAACCTTGACCCCGACATCGACCTCCTGGTCATCGGCAGCGACGAGGTGTTCAACTGCGTGCAGGATAACGCTAATGTGGGCTTCACGCCCGCGCTTTTCGGCGACGGGTCGCGCGCCTGCCGTAAAGTGACCTACGCCGCCTCCTTCGGCAACACCACGCTCGACAAGCTTGATCGCTATGGCAAGCGCGACGAGGTCGCAGGCTACCTCAATGGCCTCGACGCCGTCTCGGCACGCGACGCAAACACGGGCGCCATTGTTGAGTCCCTGACGGGGGAAGCGCCGACCTTCAATTTGGATCCGGTGCTCGCCTACGACTATTTTGGCGAGTGCGGGCTGATTCCCGCCGAGGTCGACGAGGACCGCTACATGATCGCATACGGCTACTCGGGCCGTCTCACGCCCGAGGAGTGCGCCGCCGTGCGCGCCTACGCCGATCAGAGCGGCCTCAAGGTGCTCAACATCGGTGGGGTTCAGGGCGTCTGCGATCGCTTCGTGGATTGCTCGCCCTTTGAGGTGCTCGCTTACTTCAAGCATGCTGACGCCGTGGTGACCGACACATTCCACGGCACCATCTTCTCGGCCATCTCCCACACGCCCTTCGCCTCCTTCGTGAGGAGCTCGGGCTACGGTAACTCCGAGAAGCTCACCGATCTGTTGAGCCGCCTGGGCCTGACTTCCCGTGCTGCAACTGGGGCAGGAGAGCTCGCTGCCACTCTAGACGCGCCCGTGGACTGGGCCGCCACCGACGCAGTCGTTCGCGCGGGCCGCGATGCCGCACGCGCCTACCTTAAGAAGGAGGTCTCCGCATGTATACGGAGTTAAAGTCATACCAGATCATCATCGCCCTGCTCAAGGAGTACGGCATCCGCCATCTAGTGCTCTCTGCCGGCAGCCGCAACGTCCCCTTCGTACACTCCGTCGAGGAGGATCCGTATTTCACCTGCTATTCCGTCGTCGATGAACGCAGCGCCGGCTACTTCGCGCTTGGGCTTGCTCAGGAGCTCGGCGAGCCCGTCGTGATCTCCTGCACCTCCTCCACGGCGACCTGCAACTACTGGCCGCCCGTCGCGGAGGCCTTCTACCAGGACGTGCCCCTCGTCGTACTCACGTCCGACCGCAACCCCGCCATGCTCGGGCAGTGGGAGGACCAGATGATCGACCAGGTTGGCATGTACGACCGTCACGTGCGCAAGTCCGTCAACCTGCCCATCATCAACGACACCGACGATGCACACTTCTGCGAACGTCTCGTCAACGAGGCCCTGCTCGAGCTCGATCACCACGGCACAGGCCCTATCCACATCAACGTGCCGATGAAGGCGTACAACAACTCGTTCAACGTCAAGGAGCTCCCGAAGGTCACTAGGATCCGCAGGGTCGAAACCGACCAGGCCGATGAGTGGGCCGCGTGCGCGGATCGTCTTTCTCGCGCCAAGCGCGTGCTCGTGGTCGCCGGCCAGCAGTCCTCTTGCCCCGCTGAGCTCGCGCGCGCCCTTGAGAGCTTCGCAGCTAGCTACGAGGTGGCCATTGCGGCCGAGTACATGGCGAACATCCCTCGCGAGCACGCCTTCAACCCGACGCTATGCATGGAGTACCGTTACATCACGCCCAAAAAGTTCTCTGAGTTCTTGCCCGACGTGGTCATCACCTTCGGTGGCAACATGACTGCTGGCCTCAAGGATATGCTGCGTAAATTCGCAGGGTCCTATGAGCACTGGTCTATCAGCGAGGACGGTTCTGTCTGTGATATGTTCAGGAGCCTAACGAGGGTGTTCGAGTGCACGCCTGCTGAGTTCTTCTCGCGCATGGTCGATGCCTCTACGTGCGAGCCCGACGGGAGCTACCTTGCAGCCCTCAAGGCCTATGAGGCCTCCGCGACGGTACCGGAGCTTCCCTACTCGAACATGGCCGCCATCCGCAAGGTCGTCGAGCGAGTGCCGTCGGGATCCATCCTGCACCTTGCGATCAACAGCGCAATCCGCCTCACAAATTTCTTCAAACTTCAGCCGGGTGTCAAGGTCTACGCGAACATCGGCACGCACGGCATCGACGGCTGCCTCTCGTCCCTCCTGGGTCAGGCCGCGGCGAGCGGCAGGCCCAGCTATCTCGTGATCGGCGACCTTGCTTTCTTTTATGACATGAATGCGCTTCGCATTCGCCACGTGACTGACAAGGTGCGCATCCTCCTCCTCAACAATGAGGGCGGGGAGGAGTTTTACTTCAATAAGACGTGGAAGGACGAGGCTTCGGACCTTCACACCTGCGCTCGTCACCACACCAAGGCTGAGGGCTGGGTGCGCGAATGCGGCTTCCGCTATCTGAGCGCGCATAATCCCGAGGAGCTCGACGCAGCAGTCGAGGAGTTCTTCGATGACGACGCTGAGGGCCCCGTCCTGCTCGAGGTTTTTTCCGAGATGAGCGCGGACTCCAAGCTCGTCTACGACGTTTTCGACATGACCCGTCCCCGCGACGCGCAGTCAGAGGCGATCCGCAAGTCCAAGGAGCTCATCAAGGCGACCATCGGGCAGGAGAAGGCCCAGAAGATCGCCGGGATTTTCAAGAGGTAGTCGCATGGGATTTAAAAGAGTTATTCGTAAAGCTGCAAAGCTTGTCCTGGCGTCGTCTCCAGAGAAGTTCGTGAATGTCGAAGTTGCGCAGGTGAGCGCGGGCAACGTGCTTAAGGGAAAGACTGTCGTCATCACCGGAGGCGGGCGCGGGCTCGGGCTCGCCATGGCAGAAAAGTTCATTTCGGAGGGTGCCAAGGTCGTCATCTCTGGCCGCAAGGAGGCAACTCTCAAAGCTGCCTGCGAGAAACTTGGCTCCGACGTGTCCTATGTGGTTGCCGATGTCTCCGAGGCGGAGCGCGCAGGGGAGTTCCTAGACGCATGCGAGGTCAAGCTCGGCGGGCGCATCGACTGCCTGGTGAGCAACGCCGGCGTGAGCCTTCATGAGAATCGTTTCGACAACGTGACCATCGAAGGTTTCGATAAGCAGTTCGCCATTAACATGCGCGGGGCGTATTTCCTTTGTCGCGAGTTTCTTTGCCGTAAGGAGCGCGAGAAGGAGCCCTCCGGCGAGCTCCTCGTGATCACGAGCGAGACGGGCGAGCAAGCCTACGACATCCCCTACGGTATGACCAAGGCCGCCATGGACAGCTTCGTGCGCGCGGCCTCCAGGCGGATGTACCCGCTCGGCGTTCGCGTGAACGCCGTGGCGCCCGGGGTCACGCTCTCCGACATGACGCGTGATTACGCGGAGGCGTCCGACGGCAACATGTACCGCGAGTGCGCTTCGGGCCGCATCTTCAGGCCCGAGGAGGTCGCCGAGGTGGCATGCTTCCTCCTGAGCGACGCCTCCAAATGCGTCTCGGGCGAGGTTGTCCACACCAACGGCGGCAACCACATCAAGGCATTCTGGGACGTGAGCTGCGATGGGTAGGAGGGTCCTCGTGGTCCCGACCGGCGGGCTCCGCCGCGAGGGGATCACGTCCTCCATCCTGAGCTTCATGCGTTCTATGGACTTCGACGGGCTCGACGTCCGCGTGGCGGCCGTCTACAACAACGAGCCCGACGTGCTCGACGAGCTGAGGTCGCTGGGCTGCGAGGTCGTGGAGACCCCCGACAGGCGCTCCGAGACCCTGGGCTACGCGCGCTTCCTCCTCTCCTACATGAGGCGGGAGCGCATCGACGTGGCCCACGTGCACGGGAGCAGCTCGGTCATGGCCATAGAGCTGCGGTGTGCGCAGCTCGCGGGGGTACGCGAGAGGATTGCGCACTCGCACAACACCATGAGCGATGATGCCCGGCGCGACAAGATGCTCCGCCCCGTGTTCCGCGGCAGCTGGACGCGGGCGCTCGCCTGCGGCGAGGACGCCCGCCCTCGCCGACG
>CABPWH010000035.1 GCA_902461085.1 uncultured Collinsella sp.
ACTCCACGACGCCGAAGCGCTCGGGGTCGTCCACGTGGTAGCCGAAGACCGTGGCGCGGCCCGACTCGGAGTTCTGGACGGCGCGCGTCAGGTGGCGGGACAGGCCGTTGCCGTAGAAGATGTTGTCGCCCAGCACCAGGGCGCACGGCTCGCCGGCGATGAACTCCTCGCCGATGGTGAAGGCCTGCGCCAGGCCGTCCGGCGAGGGCTGCTCGGCGTAGGAGAGGTTCACGCCGTAGCGCGAGCCGTCCCCGAGCAGGCGCTCGAAGTTGGGCAGGTCGGTCGGGGTGGAGATGACCAGGATGTCCCGGATGCCCGCCAGCATGAGGGTGCTAAGCGGATAGTAGATCATGGGCTTGTCGTAGACCGGCAGCAGCTGCTTGGAGGTCACGAGCGTGAGCGGGTACAGGCGGGTGCCGGACCCGCCGGCGAGGATGATGCCTTTCACTGGTTATCTCCTTCCGAGGAAAAGGTCTTCGTAGCTGTCAGTGATGGACCGCCACGAATACCGGTCGCGGATAACGGAGGTCGATGCCGTATCGAGCTCCTCGATCGACTTCCAATCCATCACGTCGGCGCTATTGATAAGTTCAGCCAAGTCTCCGGATTCCTTGCTCCAATACAGGGCCGAGTCCTCAGCGACCTCGCGGTTGAAACCGACGTCGAGAAGGAGGTTGAGGCGCGTGGACGCCAGCGCCTCCAGGAGGCTCGGATTGGTACCCCCGACCTCATGGCCGTGGAAGTAGCCATAAGCCTGCTCACGGATCTTCTTCAGGAGCTCCTGGTCGTAGACGGTCCCGACGAACTTGATGCGTGGGTCGGACTTGAAGTGTGTCTTCCGCTCGAGCTCCGCGAGGAAGGAGTCGTCCACTCCCGTCACGAGCGCGAAATCCCGCTTGGAGTCGGAAGCCATGAACTCCCGGATCATGGTCTCGTAGTTGTTCTCAGGCACGAAGCGTCCCACGACCAGGTAGTAGCCGAAGGGCTCGAGGCCCTTCTCGCAGAGCCATCCAGTGAACTTGGGGTCGTCGTCCGCGAGCGCTGAGTGCCTGATGTCGGCCCCGTAGGCGATGAAGGTCGTCTCGGGGTGCAGGTCGGCATACTCCCCTCGAATGTACTTCTCGATGTTCTTGGAGTCGCACACCATCAGGTCGGCGTGCTTGACCATCCCGCGCTCCGAGACTTTCCAGTACCTGCGGACGGGCGCGCTCCACTTGGCGCGCTTCCACTCGTGGCCGTCGGGGTTCACGAAGACCTTGCCACCAAGGGCGTGGATCCTCTTTACGTACTTTCCGAAAAACGGTCCGATGCGACAGGCCAGCACGTAGACGATGGGGTGCTCGACACGGTTATTCTCGATATAGGCGGTGCACCACTTGAGGGCGTCTATATCGTAGAAGATCGCCCTAGCGGCTCCGACGGGCCTGCGTAGTACCTTGAAGCAATGCGCTCCGTTGTGCTCGAACTCGCCGACCTCCTCGGCGGAGTCCACAGCGCACGCCACGTGGTACTTGATGTCGGGCGATACCTGATTCTCGGTCAGTTTCTCCACGAACGTCTCGTAACCGCCGTAGTTTGCCGGAATTCCCTTGGATCCGATGATGAAAACATGCTGCATTAGTACGCATCGCTCCCGTTGAAGACCTCCAGAACCGTGAGGAGGACGATCTTGAGGTCCATGACGATTCCGCGTTTGGCTATGTACTCGAGGTCCCGGCGGACCATGCCGTCGAACCCGGTGGAGTTTCGCTCCGTCACCTGCCAGAGCCCCGTAATACCTGGCTTCACCGCTAGCCTCTGCAGGTCGTACTCGGTATACTGCGCCACCTCATTCGGCAGCGGCGGGCGAGGCCCCACGACGGACATCTGCCCCAGGAATACGTTAATGAACTGCGGGAACTCGTCGATGGAGTGCTTGCGGATGAACTTCCCGATCTTGGTGACGCGGGGGTCCTCCCTCATCTTGAACATGGCGCCGGCGATCTCGTTTTGCTCCTTGAGCTCGGCGAGGCGCTCGTCGGCGTCCTTGTACATGGAGCGGAACTTCCACATGCGGAAGGTTGACAGGCTGCCGTCGGGGCGGGTCTGACCAACGCGGATCTGGCTGTAGAAGGGGCTGCCCTCGCTCTCCATGCGGATGGCCGCCGCCAGCACTAAGCTAGGGATCGCGATAACGAGGAGCACGGCACCGCTGAACACGATGTCGAACGCGCGCTTGACGGTGCGGTAGGCTAGGCGCGAGCGATCCCAGTCCATGATGGATTGCATGGCCCTGTAGCGGCCGGCGCCCTCACGCCGGTCCATGGCCTGAGAAATCAGCGCCGCCCCCGCGGGTGCATCCGTTGTATATTGAGTTTTATCCGACACGTTCTCTTCCAACACTACGTCCCCAAATCGGGGATCCTCCCTGCACTGTGTGGCGACCGCCCGCACTTAGGCGCTCGCCTGTTTAAGGTTGCGCATGAAGCGCTGCTCATTTGAAAGCACAGCGAGGCCCACGCGCGTAGTTACGCGTCGGCCGCACAGGTTGAGCTCCAAATAAGCAGTGCTCTTCCGTCTATTAATGGTTTTGACAAGGCCTTCGTGGCCCAGCAGTGGACCTGCCGTCACTACGACCTGATCGCCGTTTTTTAGGGCCTCGCTCATGGGCACAACGCGGTCTCCCCTATGCGTAAAGCCACAAATAAGCTGGACCTCTTCTTTTGCCAGCGGCACAAACTGACCGTCCTGGGATAGCACCCGGGCAAAGTCGTCCATACGCAGCAGATGCTGTTGCACGGTGCGGGGTTCTGCCGTATCGCAGATAAGATAACCGGGAAAGAGCGGCTTGGTCGTATTGACCCATTCGCCGTGTACTTTGATCTCGGCTTGAAATTGGGGATAAAAGAGCTCCTGCATGACTCCAGCCGGCACCATACGCTCGATGCGCTCGCGCATTACGTCTTCGCGACCGTTAATGACCTGAATCACATACCACACGAGCACCACCCCCTTTGTCGTCTTACGTGTGGCTCAAGGGGTTTGTTTATGGCTACGCCAGGGCGCTTGCGCGCAAAGGCGCTCCATATTCAAACCCTGAGCCCAGTTAGACAAGCACGTGGCTCTGCCCCACCGTGAACGGTATGTATGAGTGCAGTTGCTAGAGACGCGGACGTGTATCGCAAAAATGACCGCATCTCCAGCTGGCTGCGTGCGAACCAGTCAAGCGGGAACAAAACTGGACCGCACGCAAACAGCTGAAGGACTGCTACGATTTCGCATACGACAACTAACCGTTTGCATCTCGTAACTAACTCAATGCAAATAAACAAAATCGCATGACTTCTTTATTGGAGCTCGTGGTGTTTCTAACACCGCCGTTACGGCCGGATGCTAATCGACCCTGCGCTTTGTGACTTGCTGGAGCCGCGAGCACAGTTGAACCCATGTAACGATAGGTATCTTAGCACAAGCTGTTAGCGAAACTGATTTGGGCTGCGTTGGACAACATATCGTTCATTTAGCGTTCATTTAGCGTTCATTTAGCGTTCATTTAGCGTGCTTAAGGGGGTTATTTTGGGGATGTTGTTCACGTTGATGCAGGTTAATGGGATGCTAACGGTGATTAGGCGCGTTCCTGAAGCCCATATGGAACGGCGATCTACACTGATAATCGCGTTTGGCTAACAAACTATGTACAGACATGGGAAATAAATTGTGCAACTTTTTGTTGGTGTGGATTGGGTTTGTGCCGCAAGGTGTTTTGGCATGAAAAAAGGCCTTCGGAATCCCGAAGGCCTTTGCATTCACGATGGTGGAGACGAGGGGGATCGAACCCCTGACCTCTTGACTGCCAGTCAAGCGCTCTCCCAGCTGAGCTACGCCCCCGTGACGAGGAGATACTATAGGGGAAGTTGGCGCGGGGTGCAAGGACTTTTTTAGGTCAGATTCTAAATGCCTATTGATATAGGTAAGCGATGGCTGTGCCGGTGTGGACTTGGATCGTGGCTGTTGACCTTACAACGTTGCTGATACCCGTGTCGGCCAACAAGCCCAGTGGGCTGTGATCAAGTTCCCACTCTAGACCGTGTTCGCTTACCTCGGTGTTAGGGGCTATGGCGATGATGGAAAAGGTTTTGCCAGTTGCATTCTCAATGGTCCAGGATTCACGTTCGTGCAGAATGCGGGCCATGGTCTCGTCCTCGGCAATCCAGACTGGGGCGTCATCGTAGCCTGCGAGCAGGCCCAGTACGGAAAGCGCCATATCAGGGCGACCGCCGGTGGCGCAGGTCGCAACCACTTCGGCACCCGGCCAGCGACGGCGGATGGAATCGAGCGCCAACGCAAGATCGGTATAGTCCTTGTACGGGTTGTGGCGCTCAACTTCAAAGTCGGTGGCGGCATCGACCAGCGCACGACCCACATCGCCCACCGTGTCGGCATCCCCCACATACACGTCGCAGCCCAGGTCAGCGCCCAGCAGCGCGTCGAGCCCGCGATCCACGGCGACAACGTGGTCGCACTCCCCCGCTAGCCTACGCAACAGATCCGCGCTCGCAACCACGGGCGAGCCGCAGACCACTAATACCTTACAAGCCACAACCCTCGCCTATCCCTCAAACGAAAGCACGCGGGCCAGATCCAGCTCCTCGTAGCAGTCGATAAAGATATCGCAGTTGGCGCGCACATCGTCGCGCTTCATGCGGCCGTGCGGGTCATAAATGCCCACACGCTTAAACCCGGCGGCCCCAGAGCTCTTTAGGCCAAAGACGGCGTCCTCAAACACCCATGCGCGCTCAAACTGGTGCCCATGACGCTCTTCCAGACGGCGCAGCGCCAGCTCGTACACATCGGGGAATTGCTTGGAACGCCCCGCCTCACCCGTGGTGGTCACAAACTCCATGTAAGCGTCGAGCCCGGCACCAGCGAGCGCGGACCGCACTAGCTCGGCCGGAGTGGACGTGGCCACGCACATGGCAATACCGGCCGCCTTCGCCTGTTCCAAAAAAGCTAGCAGGCCCTCGCGCGGCGGCACCTTGGAGTAGCCATCGATCAGGATGTCGCCCAGCTCGCGATACAGTTCCTCGCCATTCGCTCCAATGCCCCAGGTGTCGTGGTAGGCCTGGCACTCATCCTCGAGCGACAAATGCTCAAACTGGGCAAAATCGTCGACCGTCACGTCAACTCCGTGGCGGTGCAATAACTCGGGCTGGGCATAGGCCCAAACGGGGGTGCTATTAACCAGTGTGCCGTCGCAATCGAAAATAAAAGCAACGTTGGGGGCGGCGGTCTGGGACATAAACGAACCTTTCGATGTCAAATGGTAAACATCCTGCTAAAAACGTTTTACCAAACGTCTGACTAACAATTTAGAAACCCTAATTGGTAAAACTGTCAAGAGTTTTACCACGGCAATTCTGCCAGTGGTCTAAACATGGCGCTTACCGATTAAACGCCGCCCTAAAACCACTTTCCTTCATAAAAGTAACGTACAGGTGTTATCGTAGTTTCTGCCGAAAGTTCCACCGAGCACGCGAGGTGGAACGAATCATAGAACTATCGCCGTCCCTTCGATTCGTGCAGCCTTGGACCTTTCGCATCTAGTCACCAAGGCAACACGCTGCCGCGTCATGATGGGATCAAACGTGAGCGATACAAAGCTAAAGCCAACGGCTAAAAAGCCCGCAACCCGTAAAGCCGCCCCGCACGCACCGGAGCTCTCCAAGGACGATGTCTACCTGTTTGGCATTGGAATGTGGGAGCGCAGCTGGGAAAAGATGGGCGCGCATCCCGACACGCAGCAGCGCACGCGCGGCTGGCGCTTTTGCGTTTGGGCGCCCGACGTAAAGAGTGTCCATGTCATTGGTGAATTTAACGACTGGGATGAGCAGGCCAACCCGCTGGTGCCCGTGCATACGAGCGCTATTTGGGAAGGCTTTATTCCTGGCGCCGAGCAGGGTCAGCTCTATAAATATCTTATTGAGACCAACGAGGGTGAAAAGCTCTACAAGGCCGATCCGTATGCCTTTAAGGCCGAGTGCCCTCCGGGTACCGCGAGCGTGCTGTGGACCCTCGATGGCTACAAGTGGAACGACGCCGCGTGGCTCAAGCGCCGCGCCAGCCACAACCACATGTCGCAGCCGCTCAACATCTACGAGGTGCATATTGGCTCGTGGAAGCGCCACGGCGACACGCCACAGGGCGAGCCCGACGAGTACGGCAACTACCCCGGCCCCATGGATCCTTTCCCCGCGCAGCGCGGCGAGTTCTACACCTACGACGACTTGTCGGTGGAGCTCGTGGACTACGTGCGCGACATGGGCTACACGCATATCGAGGTCATGCCGCTCATGGAACACCCCTTCGATGGCTCCTGGGGCTACCAGACGACCGGCTACTATGCCGCCACGTCGCGCTACGGCAACCCGCAGCAGCTCATGCACTTTATCGATGCGTGTCACGAGGCGGGCATCGGCGTGATCATGGACTGGGTGCCCGGCGGCTTTTGTGCCGACTCCCACGGCCTTGCCACCTTTAACGGCCACATGCTGTTTGAGCACGAGATTCACCCCAACTGGGGCACGCACAAGTTTGACTTCGCTCGCGGCGAGGTCCGCTCCTTCCTGGTCTCCAACGTGCTGTACTGGCTCGAGAACTTCCACGTTGACGGCATTCGCATGGACGGCGTGTCCAGTATGCTGTACCTCAACTTTGGCATCGACGATCCGGGTCAAAAGAAGTTCAACAAGTACGGTACCGAGGAGGACCTGGACGCCAGCGCGTTCATTCGCCAGGTCAACTGCGCCGTTGAGGCTCACTTCCCCGACGTGATGATGATGGCCGAGGAGTCCACCGCGTGGCCGCTCGTGACCTATCCGCCGCAGGACGGCGGCCTGGGCTTCCACTACAAGTGGGACATGGGCTGGATGAACGATACCCTGCACTACATGCAGACCGATTTTCCGTGGCGCCCCGGCAACCACGGGCTGCTCACGTTCTCCATCATGTATGCCTTTACCGAGAACTTTATCTGCCCGCTGAGCCACGACGAGGTCGTGCACGGCAAGTGCTCGCTCATCGGCCGCATGCCGGGCGACTGGTGGCGCCAGTTTGCCGGCCTGCGCACGCTGGCTTTCTACCAGATGACGCATCCCGGTGCCAAGCTCAACTTTATGGGCAACGAGATCGGCCAGTTTATTGAGTGGCGCTACTACGAGTCCATCCAGTGGTTCCTGACCGAGGAATACGAGACCCATCGTCATCATCAGGCGTTTATCAAGGCGCTCAACCACCTGTACACCGCCGAGCCCGCCCTGTACGAGCGCGGCTACACCGACGACGGCTTTACCTGGATCGACGCGGATAACTCCAAGCAGTCCATCGTGAGCTTTGTGCGTCAGGGCGAGGACGTCGACGACGACCTGGTGATCTTGATCAACTTTGACCCGGCGAGCTACGAGAGCTTCCGCGTGGGCGTGCCGCGCGAGGGTGACTGGGAGGTCATCTTTGATTCCGACCGTCCCGAGTTTGGTGGCAGCGGATACGCCGGCGAGGAGCCCTACACCTGCTCGAGCGAGCCCTACCCCTGGAACGGGCAGATGGACTCCATCGAGATGAAGGTGCCCGGTCTGGCAGGTGTGGTACTTAAGCGCCGCGGTCCCAGCAGTTACAAGCCGCCCGTGGTCGAGAAGCCCAAGAAGGCGATGCGCAAGCGCGCGTCCTCGGTAAAGCCCAAGGCCGCGGCCACTGCCAAGAAGGCGACGGCTAAGGCGAAGGCTGCCAAGTCCGCTGCCAAGGCTACGGCCAAGTCCACCACGGCCAAGAAGGCAGCCACCAAAAAGGCTGCTCCCAAGGCTAAGGCAGCAGCTGTTAAGGCTCCTGCCAAGGATGCGTAACAAAGCCGTTACGGCTGAAATTACCCGCCCCGACAGGGCGTAGGATACAAGTCATAACCGTTCCGGGAGAAACATCCCCGGGGGAAAGGAACGTATGAATAAGATCTTCGACAACAAGCAGGAGTTTACCGAGCTCTATCGCGATGCCGTCATGAGCATCAGCGGCAAGAGCGTCGAGGCCGCCAGCGACCTCGACCGCTTTAACGCCCTGGCCAAGCTCGTGGCCGAGAAGGCGCGCACCGTTGCCACCACCAGCGACGCCCGTGTTGCCGCCGAGGGCAAGAAGCGCGTGTACTACTTCTCGATCGAGTTTTTGATCGGCCGCCTGCTTGACAACTACCTGCTCAACTTTGGCGTGCGCGACATGGTCGCCGAGGCGCTCGACGACATGGGCTTTGACCTGTCCGTCATCGAGAACCAGGAGCCCGATCCGGCCCTGGGCAACGGCGGCCTGGGCCGTCTGGCCGCATGCTTCCTGGATTCCATGGCAGCCGAGGGCATTGCCGGCTACGGCAACGGCATGCGCTACCGCTACGGCCTGTTTAAGCAGGAGATCGTCAACGGCAGCCAGGTCGAGGCCACCGACGAGTGGCTCACCCACGGCTATCCCTGGGAGGTTCGCCGTCAGGACAAGGCCGTGACCATCAAGTTTGGTGGCCACGTGGAGGGCTTTGAGGAGAACGGCCGCACGTTCTACCGCACGGTGGACGCGCAGGACATCCTGGCTGTCCCTTATGACATCCCCGTGGTGGGCTATGCCGGCGAGACCGTCAACAAGCTGCGTGTCTGGGCCGCCGAGCCGGTCGAGGAGCACTTTGACCTTGAGGCCTTCAACCGCGGCGATTACGCCCTGGCCGATGCCGAGCGCGCCGAGGCCGAGGCCATCAGCGCCATCCTCTACCCCAACGACGCCGGCGAGCATGGCCGCCTGCTGCGCCTGAAGCAGGAATACCTGTTTGTCTCGGCCGGCATCTACAGCCTGCTCGACACCTTTGAGAAGGAGCACGGCGAGAACTGGGAGCTGCTGCCGCAGTTTGTGGCCATCCACACCAACGACACCCACCCCGCCATGTGCGGCCCCGAGCTCATGCGCATCCTCATCGACGAGAAGAAACTCGAGTGGGATGACGCCTGGAATATCGTGACGCAGGTCGTGAGCTACACCAACCACACCATCCTGCCCGAGGCTCTGGAGAAGTGGCCCATCGGCACGTTCTCCAAGCTCCTCCCCCGCGTGTACCAGATCATCGACGAGATCAGCCGTCGTTGGCACGAGTCGTTCGACACCACGCAGGAGGGCTGGCAGGAGCGTCTGCGCCAGACCGCCATTCTGTGGGACGGCGAGATTCGCATGGCCAACCTGTCCGTGATCTGCAGCCATAGCGTCAACGGCGTGGCCAAGATCCACTCCGACATCATCAAGAACATCGTGCTCAAGGACTTCTATGCCCTGACGCCCGAGAAGTTCAACAACAAGACCAACGGTATCTCGCACCGTCGCTTCTTTGCCGAGGCCAACCCCACCTACGCCAAGCTCGTCACCGATGCCATTGGCGATGGCTGGCTCAAGGACGCCTTTGAGCTGGAGAAGCTTAAAGGTTTCCAGAACGACACCGAGTTCCTGAAGGCCGTGGGCGCCTCCAAGCGCGCTAACAAGGAGCGTCTGGCCGCCTACGTTAAGGCCGAGACCGGTCTGGTCATTGATCCCAACACCGTCTTCGATGTTCAGGTAAAGCGCTTCCATGCCTACAAGCGCCAGCTCATGAACATCATGAAGGTGATGGACATCTACAACCGTCGCATCGCCGATCCCAACTTCCACGTGACGCCGACGACCTTCATCTTTAGCGGCAAGGCTGCCTCGAGCTACACCTTCGCCAAGGAGACCATCCGCCTCATTAACTCCGTGGCCGATGTCATCAACAACGACCCGCGCGTCAACGAGGTCATGAAGGTCTGCTTTATCCCCAACTTCCGCGTGAGCAACGCCCAGCTCATCTACCCTGCCGCCGAGATCTCGGAGCAGATCTCCACGGCCGGCAAGGAGGCCTCGGGCACGTCCAACATGAAGCTCATGATGAACGGCGCCATTACGCTGGGCACCCTCGACGGCGCCAACATCGAGATCGCCGACCTGGCCGGCCGCGAGAACGAGGCCATCTTTGGCCTGACCGCCCCCGAGGTCGAGCAGCTTTGGGCGTCAAACAGCTACTTTGCGTGGGATACCCTCAACGGCGACCGCGAGCGCCTGGGCCGCGTGATGGACGAGCTCAAGGACAACACGTTTGCCGGCCTTTCGGGCAACTTTGAGAGCATCTACAACGAGCTCATGAACAACAACGACCCCGACCTGGTCATGGCGGACTTCCGCAGCTACGTGGATGCGTGGGAGAAGCTTACCGGCAGCTATGGCGACCAGGAGACCTGGAACCGCAAGGCCCTGCTCAACACCGCCTCGAGCGGCTGGTTCTCGAGCGACCGCACCATTCGCGAGTACCGCGACGAGATCTGGCACGCGTAAAGGCGCGCGAGCTTCCCTATGCCAGCACGGCATTACTCGACGGGCGTGACGTTGCGCCGCGCCCGTCGCTAATGGGTTTAGGAACATCGATGACAGAAGGAGAAATCGATGAGTAAGAAAGAATGCATCGCGATGCTCCTCGCAGGAGGACAGGGCAGCCGATTGGGGGCACTCACCCAAAAGATCGCTAAGCCGGCGGTTAGCTTTGGTGGCAAGTTCCGCATTATCGACTTTTCGCTGTCCAACTGCTCCAACTCGGGCATCGACACGGTGGGCGTTCTGACGCAGTATCGCCCCTACCTGCTGCATGCCTATGTGGGCTCCGGCGAGGCGTGGGATCTGGACAGCCGCGACGGCGGCGTGTCGATCCTGCCGCCGTACGAGACGCAGACCGGTGGCGCCTGGTATGCGGGCACGGCCGACGCCATTACGCAGAACCTCGACTACATCAAGGCCAACGACCCCAAGTACGTCCTGATACTTTCGGGCGATCACCTGTATCGCATGGACTACCGCAAGATGCTCAAGACGCACATTGAGAACAACGCCGACCTCACGGTGAGCGTTATGCCCGTGCCGTGGGAGGAGGCCAGCCGCTTTGGCATCCTAACCACCGACCCCGAGGACGGCCGTATCACCAAGTTCACCGAGAAGCCCGATAAGCCCGATTCGAACCTCGCGTCCATGGGCATCTACATCTTCTCGGCCGACGTGCTGATCGAGGCGCTCGAAGAGGACGCTCTGGACCAGCGCTCGAGCCACGACTTTGGCAAGGACATCATCCCCAAGCTGCTCGGCGAGGGCAAGCGCCTGTACAGCTACGAGTTCCACGGTTTTTGGAAGGACGTCGGCACCATCGCCAGCTTCCACGAGACCTCGATGGACCTGCTGGGCAACAACCCCGAGTTCGATCTGTTTGACAAGAACTTCCCCATCATGTCCAACATCACCACGCGTCCGCCGCACTACATTGGCCCGGACGGCCGCCTGGACGACTGCCTGGTCTCCAACGGCTGCAAGATCTACGGCACCGCTCGCCACTCGATCCTTTCGACCGATGTCATCATCGAGGAGCGCGCCGTGGTCGAGGACTCCGTGCTGCTGCCGGGTGCGCACGTTAAGAGCGGTGCGCACATCTGCCGCGCTATTTTGGGCGAGAACTCCACGGTCGAAGAGGGCGTGAAGCTCGGCTCTGTCGATACCACCAAGGATACGGCCGTCGTTGGAAATGACGTCGTTATCGGGAAGGGGGAATGATCCGATGATCAATCGCAAGGCCATCGGTTATATCACCGCTAACTACTCTTCGACCTACGGCAGCGTGCTGCTCAAGGACCGCCCTATCGCGTCCGTTCCGTTTTTGGGCCGCTACCGCCTGATCGACTTCCCGCTGTCCAACATGATGAATGCCGGCATTAAGACCGTCGGCGTCGTCATGCCGGGCAACTACCGCTCGCTAATCGACCACGTGGGCTCGGGCAAGGACTGGGGCCTGGACCGCAAGAAGGGCGGTCTGTTCATGGTGCCCGGCAACGCGTATGGCACCACCAAGGGCGGCATGCGCTTCCTGCTGCGCGACATCATCTCCAACAAGACGCTGTTCCAGCGCTCGGACAAGCCCTATGTCGTGATGATGGGCACCAATATCATCTTTAACATGGACCTCAACACCATCATCGACGCGCACGAGAACTCCGGTGCCCAGATGACCGTGGTGTACTGCAAGGCCACACGCAACATCGATGACGAGACCAAGCTCGAGATTAACGAGAACGGCCGCCTGACGGGCGTGAGCGCCGGCGTTGTGTACGGCGACAACGCCTCTATGGACTGCTGCATCGTCAACCGCGAGACGCTGCTCGAGATTATCGACCACTACCAGGCCGCCGACTATCTGGACCTACTCGAGGCACTCCAGGGCGACTTTGGCAACATCGACGTGTGCAGCTACGAGTACAAGGGCGAGGTCGTGGGCGTGTTTAGCGAGAAGTCGCTCTATCGCCGCAGCATGGATCTGCTCGACCAGACCGTGGCCGACCAGCTCTTCGACCCCGAGCGCCCGATTCTGACCAAGGCCCACGACGTGCCGCCTTCGCGCTATGCGACCGGCAGCCACGCGTGCAACTCGATCATCTCGGCCGGCTGCATCATCAAGGGCACCGTGCGCAACTCGATCCTGTCGCGCGGCGTTGTGGTTGAGGAAGGCGCTTCGGTGACCAACTCGATCATCAACCAGAGCTGCATCATCAAGAGCGGCGCCCGCGTTGAGAATGCCATCCTGGACAAGAACAACGTGGTTCCCACCAACACCGAGCTTCGCGGCACGCCCGAGAACATCCTGGTGCTGGGCAAGGCCCCGTTAACTCCCGATACCACCATCGTGCATTAACGTAGGCACCGCAACATCGCTCGTAACATGTAGAATAGCCGCCCGGTTTGCGCCAGGCGGCTATTCTCGAATTGCAACAGGGAGACAATATGGCAGATTCCAGCAAAAAGATGCAGATCGTGTTTGCCTCGGCCGAGTGCGCACCGTTTGTAAAGACCGGTGGCCTGGGCGACGTGGCGGGTTCGCTGCCCGCGGCACTCGTGCGCGCCGGCGCCGAGGTCATCGTGATGGTGCCCAAGTACGCCACCATCAAGGACGAGTACAAGGCGCAGATGGAGCACTTCTCCGATTTTTACGTGAGCCTGGGCTGGCGCAACGAGTACTGCGGGCTCGAGAAGCTCGAGCGCGACGGCGTCACGTATATGTTCATCGACAACGAGCGCTACTTTGCGCGCGACTATCCGTACGGCTTCTTTGACGACGGCGAGCGCTTCGCGTTCTTCTCCAAAGCCATCACCGAGAGCCTGCAGCACCTACCGGCCGGTTTTGAGTGCGACATCCTGCACTGCAACGACTGGCAAACGGCACTGGCGCCCGTGTTCCTGCGCGAGTTCTACCAGGGCCTGCCGCTGTACGACCGCGTCAAGACCGTGTTCTCGATCCACAACGTGGCGTTCCAGGGCCAGTTTAGCGACACCGTGATGGAGGACATCCTGGGCGTGGCGCACATTCCGGCGGCCGCCTCGCAGCTGCGTTGCGACGCCTGCAGCATCAACTACATGCTGGGCGCGCTGCGCTATGCCGATGCCATCACCACGGTAAGCCCCACCTATGCCAACGAGATCCAGACGCCCGAGTTTGGCGAGGGGCTGGACGGCGTGCTGCGCGAGCGCTCCTATGCGCTGCAGGGCATTTTGAACGGCATTGACGTTGCGGGCTTTGACCCGGCGACCGACAAGCGCATTGCCGCTAACTACACGGTCGAGGACCGTTCCGGCAAGGCCGTGTGCAAGGCCAAACTGCAGGAGGAGCTGGGGCTCGAGGTTCGCGACGACCGTCCGCTCATGGTGATGGTCACGCGCCTGACGCGCCAAAAGGGCATGGACCTGGTCATGCACGCGCTCGACCGCATCCTGGCCGGCGGCGTGCAGGTGGCCGTGCTGGGCACCGGCGACCGCGACTATGAGGACGGCCTGCGCTACTTCCAGGACAAGTACCCCGGCACCATGGCCGCACGCATCGAGTTCGATCCTGCGCTGTCGCAGCGTATGTATGCCGCCGCCGACATGTTCCTGATGCCCTCGAAGTTTGAGCCCTGCGGCCTGTCGCAGATCATCGCCATGCGCTACGGCACCCTGCCCATCGTGCGCGAGACCGGTGGCCTGAAGGACACGGTGATCCCGTATAACGAGTTTACCGGCGAGGGCACAGGCTTCTCGTTTAGCAACTTTAACGGCGACGAGATGGGCGACGCCGTGTTCCGCGCGGCACGCCTGTTCTGGGACAACCGCGATGCCTGGAATCAGCTGGTCACGCAGGCCATGAGCCAGGACTTTAGCTGGACGCGCTCGGCCGACAAGTATCTGGACCTGTACTTCTTTATGCACCCGGAGATCGAGAGGCCGGCGGCGGTTGTCGACGAGCCTGTGGTTGTGGCTGAGGAGGCTGAGGTCGAGCCCAAGGCCGAGCCGGTTGTTGAGGTGCCCGCTGCTGCTAAGGAGCCCAAGGCTGAGGAGAAGCCGGCTGCGAAGCCTGCCGCCAAGAAGACCACGACGCGAAAGAGGACGGCCAAGCAGGCTACGACAACCAAGGCCGCTGCCACCAAGACTGCCGCAGCAAAGACGACTGCTGCCAAGGCAACGACGACGCGCAAGCGCACGACCGCCGCTGCCAAGAAGGCCGCCGAGGCCGAGGCTGCTCCCGAGGTAAAGGCCGAGGCCGCTGAGGCCAAGACGACCGCCAAGGCTCCGGCCAAGACTGCAGCCAAGAAGACGACCGCCAAGAAGGCTACAGCTACGAAGGCGACGGCCAGTAAGGCCACTGCAACGAAGGCTGCCCCCAAGGCAGCCGCAAAGCCGGCCGCCAAAGTCGAGGAGACGCCCGCCGAGTCCAAGGCCGAAGCAACCGTCGAGGCCAAGCCGGCCGCCAAGACCACCACGCGCAAGCGCTCTACGACGACGGCCAAAAAGGCCACGACCAAGACAGCCGCTCCCAAGGCAGAGGCTAAAGCCGAGGACAAGCCCGCTGCCGCCAAAGAGGAGCCCAAGGCCGAGGTAAAGGCCAAGCCCGAGCCTACCAAGGAGACCCCGGTCTCCCCTGCCGCCACGACCGTGGAAAAGGCGCCATCCAAGAAGACGTCCGTCCGCAAGGCAACGGCCACCCGCAAGCGCCGCTAATTCGGACGATCCACAATCTAATCCTCAATAAACAAGGGGTGTCGTTCAGTGCGACACCTCTTGTTCTATAGATGAGGTAAAACGATTTTCTAGGACAACCGTTCGCCGATAGTGAGCGGCTGTAGTTTATACAACTAAAGTACAACAGATATACTTATATCCTGTGCGTAAAGCCCATGGCCCGCAGGCCGTGATTCTATTGAACTGGACCGTACTATGAGATTGATACACAACAGCCGCCTACCGCAGTTTCGCACTCCGTTTGGCGCTGTGACCACAGGAACTACCGTTGCACTCTCGGTTATTTTGGAGGATGCCGATCCCAACCAGGCAACACTCACCCTGCGTACCTGGGTCGATGAAGTCGGCGAGACCCTGATTCCGATGGAGCACGAAGGCGATGGCATTTTTACCGGCGAGCTCAAATGCACTGAACCGTGTCTTGTGTGGTACAGCTTTATATGCAATATCGAGGGCCAGCCCGAGGTTCGTCTGGGCGCGCCCCAGGGCCGCACCGGCGGCGAGGGCGTAACCTACGACTACGCCGAGGTACCGTCCTTCCAGATTACCGTCTACAAGCACCGCGAGAACCGCCCCACCTGGTACGAGCGTGGCATGGTCTACCAGATCTTCCCCGACCGCTACGCCCGTGACGAGCATTGGCGCGAGCGCACAATGGCCCAACTCGAAAAACCGCGCAAGGGCATTCAGTGCCGGATGGTCGAGGACTGGAACGAGCCACCCGTGTACGAGCGCGCCGAGGACGGCTCCATCAAAACCTGGGACTTCTACGGAGGCTCACTCAAAGGTATCCAGGAAGACCTGCCCCGCATCGCCGAGCTGGGCTTTACGGCGATCTACCTCAACCCCATCTTTGAAGCCGCGAGCAACCACCGCTACGACACGGCCGATTACACCAAGATCGACCCGATTCTGGGCACTGAGCAGGACTTTACCGAGCTGTGCCAGGCAGCCGAGAAGCTGGGCATCTCCATCATCCTGGACGGAGTCTTCAACCACACGGGCGACGACTCGATCTATTTCAACCGCTACGGCAACTACCCCGGCGTGGGTGCCTGGCAAAGCGAGGATTCGCCGTGGCGCGATGCGTTTACTTTCCACGAGGACGGCTCGTACGACTGCTGGTGGGGCGTGGGCAATATGCCCGCCATCAATGAGAGCTCCGAACTGGTACGCGAGCGGCTCCTGGGCAAGGACGGCGTCATTCGTAAATGGCTGCGCGCCGGTGCCCATGGTTGGCGCCTGGACGTCGCTGACGAGCTTTCCGACGACTTCCTGGCCGAGATCAAAAAGGCCGTAGTTGCCGAAAAGCCCGATGCGCTGTTGCTCGGCGAAGTCTGGGAAGACGCCTCCAACAAGATTAGCTACGGCCATCTGCGCCGCTACCTGCAGGGTTCCGAGCTGGACTCTGCTATGGACTACCCCTTCCGCGACATGGTCATCGGCTTTTTGATGGGCTACAAGAACGCCTACCAGGCAGCCGAGGATATCGAGACCCTGCGCGAGAATTATCCGCGCGAAGCCTTGTCCTGCGCGCTCAACCTGCTGTCGAGTCACGACCGTCCGCGCATCATCTCGGTGCTCGGCGGCGGCCCCGACGAGTCGCAACTGCCCGAGTGCGAACGCAGCAAATGGCGCTTGGACGAGAACGCGATGGGACTGGCCAAGAGCCGCTTTTGGCTCGCCACGCTCATGCAGATGACCTTCCCCGGCGTGCCTTCGATCTATTACGGCGACGAATACGGCCTGGAGGGCCTTACCGATCCGGGCAACCGCCGCACCCTACCGACCAAGGACCAACTGCACGACTTCGACACGCTGGCTATTGTCAAGAACGCCTCCGCCGTACGCCGCGCACTGCCATTTATGATCGACGACGAGATCAAGGCCTTCGCGCTCAACGACGAGGTGCTGGCCTACAACCGCACAGGCAAGAATGGCGAGTGCGCGACGGTTATCATCAACCGCAGCCTGCGCAATTCGCACCGCGTGACGATTCCGGCGCTCGGCGAATGCGCAAGTGACGTGATCAGCGGTCACGAGTGCGAGATCTACAACGGTACGGTCACGCTCGATCTGTATCCACTGGGCTCGTCGATTATCTACCACCATGCCGAGCAGCGCCTGCAGGAGCCGCTCGATCACGGCGCGGGCGTCGTGTGCCATATCACCTCGGTGCCCACCGACGACGGCAAGCCCGGCACGATTGGTGCGCCCACACGTCGCTTTATCGACCATCTGGCCGCTATGGGAATGCGCTACTGGCAGGTTCTGCCTGTCAACCCGACGGACTTCTTCCGCTCCCCTTACGCTGGGCCTTCGGCCTTTGCGGGCAATATTGACCTGCTGCCCGAAAGCCAAGAGGAGCTGGCGGCCGACTTTGAGACTTGGAAAGCTCGTGGCGGCGAGGATGCAGACCCGCTCTACACGGCGTTTAAGCATCGCAACGCCGATTGGCTCGAGAAGTACTGCGTCTACATGGCCGTCAAGAAGCACTTTGAGGGCGAGTCGCGCCACGATTGGCCGGCGGATGTCGCCCGCTACAACGAGCATCTGATTGACGACAAGCGTTTCCACGACGAGGCCGAGCTGCAGGCGTACATGCAGTATCGCTTTGACCTTGCCTGGTGCGAGCTCATGAACTATGCGCACAAGAAGGGCATCGAGGTCATCGGCGATATCCCGATGTATGTCTCGGACGATTCGGCCGACGCGTGGAGCGAGCCCGAGAACTTCTGGCTGTCCGATACCGGCAAGGCAATCGAGATCTCTGGTGCGCCGCCCGACAACTTTGCGCCCGAGGGCCAGGTGTGGGGCAACCCGACGTTCCGCTGGAACCACATGAAGCAGAATGGCTATAGCTGGTGGATGGATCGCCTGCGTCGTGCGTTTTCGCTCTACGACCGCGTGCGCCTGGATCACTTCCTGGGATTCCACAGCTACTTCAGTATCCCCGCAGGCAAGGCTTGCGCCGAAGGTCGCTGGTTGGCGGGACCGGGCAAGGACTTGTTCCAGACCGCTTATGACGAGCTGGGTCCGCTCAACTTTATCGCTGAGGACTTGGGCTATCTGACGCCCGGTGTTCGCGCCATGGCATCGACCTGCGGTTTCCCCGGCATGGACGTGCTGGAGTTTAGCGACTACGACGTTCGTTGCGGTGTGCATCCCACGCCCGGCAAGATTCTGTACACCTCGACGCACGACACGTCGACGCTCGCCGGCTGGTGTACGCGTTCTTTTGCGGGCGGCGATGAACCGAGCGGTGTTGAGGTGGCGGCCAAGCTGATGAGCGACGCGCTAGCAAGCGACGCTCCCCTGGTGATGATGCCGCTGCAGGACGTGCTGGGGCTGGGCGACGACGCAC
The DNA here is from genome assembly GCA_902461085.1 of uncultured Collinsella sp. Lineage (GTDB taxonomy): Bacteria > Actinomycetota > Coriobacteriia > Coriobacteriales > Coriobacteriaceae > Collinsella. Next base: position 18,506 of record CABPWH010000035.1, read on the forward strand.
GCATGAACGTGCCGGGCGTGGCCACGGGCAACTGGACCTGGCAGGCTGACGAGGCGGACATTGCAGCCGCCGAGGGCAAAACCGCGCGGCTCCTGCGCAACAACCATAGATTCTGGGGCGAAGCGTGATAAAACCCCCGATATAGGGTACAGTTACAGACGTTTGAATTTTTGCGGGCAGAGTAATCTGCCCGCTTTGTGCTGAAAAGGAAGTATTTATGGCGCGCTACGATTACAAGTGCTCGAGCTGCGGCAACGTGTTTGAGGTTGAGCATCCCATGTCCGAGACCCCCGAGGTCGTGTGCCCCAGCTGCGGTGCCCCGGCGGCCAAGACGTTCTCGGCCAGCGGCATTAAATTTGAGGGCAGCGGTTTCTACAACACCGATCAACGAAGCGGCGGCTCCAGCACCAACGCCACGAGCGGCTGCTGCGCCAATTGCCCGCATAGCCACTAGAAACCAAGCAGCCCCGCGATCAACGCCGATCGCGGGGCTATTTCTTTGCTCTATGGGTAGCTAATCAAGCTACCCAGGTTTCCTTGTGAGTTGCGGTGAAATAAGGACTGTTTGACGGGTGGAAGCCGCTATTCAATCCCTATTTCACCGCAACTTAGTCGTTACTTGTGGACCAGTCTGGCGCAGAAGTGGCCGTCGTAGGAATCGGCGTTTACCGGCACGCTTTGGAAGAGGCCTCGATCGTTCTGGCGTACGGATACGAGCTTCTTGGCCTGATCGAACTCGGGGAGTTGCAGAATCTGTGCCTCGGAAAGCGGTGCCACGCTAAAGCCGGCACCCTCGGGAGAGTTCAGGAAAGTATCCACGACCTGCATGTTCTCTTCATCAAAAACCGAGCAGGTGGCATAGATGAGCTCTCCGCCGGCAGCCACGCGCGCGGCGGCTTCCTTGAGCATCGACAGCTGCAGTTTGGGCAGCTCAACCGTCACATCCTTTTCGGTCAGACGCCACGGAATCTCGGGATGACGACGCATGGTTCCGGTGCCCGAGCACGGCGCATCGATAAAGACCGTGTCGAATTTAACCGGCTCGCCAAGCATGGCATCAAACGATGTGAGCACCTCATCAAGCTCGCAGGCATCGCCCGAAACCGTACGAACGCCCTGAATACCGGCCTTATGCAGGCGAGCGAGATTCAGATCGCACTTGCGATCATGCAGATCGAGCGCCGTATGCTGACGCTCATAGCCCGCACGCTTGGCCTGGCACATCATCACATAGGTCTTGGTGCCACGACCGGCACCAATCTCAAGACAGCTTCCAAGGCGAGTGGCAGCTGTGGCGATGAGCTGGGCGTTAAGGTCCGAGGCCACCGCGGCAGCACGCTCAAACACGCCCGACGCAACGGTGACCTGCGCATCGACCGGCGCATGACAGCCCGGGAAGACAGGCGCGACGAGCTGCGAGATATACGGATCGGGCTTGGTCGCAAAGGCGTTCTCATGCAGGGCCAGTGGCGCGGGGGCCAGATTGCCGGCAAAGTTAAGCGCACCCTCTGGAGTGTCGAACGATGCCATAATGCGAGCGCACAGCCAACGCGGCAGTCCCATCAGGCGCGACAGACGAACCAGGCGTCGCTCAGACTCATCTACATCGGACGCCGTGGCAAAGTCCTCAACGTTGTCCGCGACCTTATGCAGCACGGCATTGGCCAAACCGGCGGCAGACTTAGCTCCGCTGCGCACCAGCTCAACGCCCTGACTCACCGCAACGCGACCAGGCGTATGCAGATAGAGCATCTCGAAGGCCGAGATACGAAGCGCCATGCGAACACGCGGCGCAACCTTTTTAGGCTTATCGAGAAACTGATCGAGCAGTTCGTCCAAAATACCCTGCGTCGCGGCCACACCAAGCGCCAAGCGAGCTGCAAAAGCGGAATCGCGCTGGTCAATAGCCTTGGCCGATGCGCGAGAGGACAGCACGTCGCGCGCATACATGCCGCGGCGATCGGCCTCCATCAGCACATCGAGTGCAAGCTTGCGCGCGGGAGACAGCTTGCTCATGACAAAACACCCCAGATAAGATCGGCGCCTTGCAGCCCAGCAGCCCAAGCAGAAGCGGCCATGGCACGCTTGCCATCGGGCTTAACCTCGAGCAGTTCAACCGCACCATCGGAAAGGCCAAGGAAAACACGCTTATTCTTAACGTCAACGCCGCCCTTGCCAAGCGAAACATTGGCCAGCGCAGCATCGAGCACACGCACGGTCTTGCTGGCAATCACGCAACGAGCAGGCGCGGTATCGGACGAAGCGAGCACATGACGCACGCAATCGAGCGCAGCCATCTGCGGATCCAGACGCATCTCCAGCTTGGAAATCTTGGCAGCATGAGTGACGAGCGACTCATCCTGCTCAGTCCACACGGCGGTGCCATCGGCAAGAGAAGGAAGCGTATCGGCAAGCAGTTTGCCGCCAAGCTCACCAAGCTCCATGGTCAGCGCCTCAGCGTTCTTAACGGAAACCGACGTGGAAGCCTGAGCACAATAAGCACCAGTATCCACGCCATGTCCAATGCGCATAATGGAAACGCCAGCAACCTCATCACCAGCAAGAATCGCACGCTGAATAGGAGCGGCGCCACGCCAACGAGGCAGCAAAGACGCATGAACATTCACAATACCAAGCGGCACCATGTGAAGAACCTCATCGGGCAAAATGCAACCATAAGCAGCCACACAGAAAATATCGGCTTGCGCAGCTTGGAGAGCCTCAACAACCTCGGCCGTCATACGATTAGCCTCAATAACCGGCAACTCTAGCTCAAGTGCCTTAGCCTTAACAGGAGACGGCTCCAACTTTTTACCACGCCCACGAACAGCATCGGGACGAGTAACAACAAGCGCAATCTCGTTGCCAGCCGCAACAAGCGAAGTCAGCGAAGGCACAGCAAAATCAGGCGTACCCATAAACACAATACGCATAAAAGTTAGTCTCCTCTCAATAACGAGCCGAGACGGCTACAAAAGAAGCGCTCCAGGTCGCAAACGCACCCAGCCGCCAGAACAGTCCAACAAAAACAAATATACCCAAAACCAAAGAAAGAGCCGCAATAAAAGCAGCTCCCTCTCAACAAAGACTATCAGCGAAGACGCCCCTCCCTGGCCCGACGGCACCCGGGCGAGACAAGCAGCGTCAACGTAGTCCCCGGGGCGCCC
>CABPWH010000036.1 GCA_902461085.1 uncultured Collinsella sp.
CATTATTGTCCTAAATCGGAAAAAAGCTATATGTCAATTTTGGTCTAACAGAGCCTTTTGTTATGCACGATCTCCTTGGACGGGTATCCTAATGCCAACGTGTGCCTATCAGAGGAGAGACCATGCTGTTTTCCGGTATCATTGCCGCCCTTACGAGCCTTCTGCTTCCCATCATCATTCTGTTGCTGCTGCTTCCCAACGCCTGCTACGTCGTTGAACAGCAGCATGCCGTGATCATCGAGCGTCTGGGCAAGTTTAACCGCATCGTCAACGCGGGCTTCCACATGAAGGTGCCCGTGATCGACCGCAAGGCCGCCACGGTGAGTCTGCGAACCATGAAAAACGGTTTTGGCATCGACGTTAAGACCCAGGACAACGTGACCATCGGCCTTGAGGTCTCTGCTCAGTACCACGTGAGCTATGACATGGGCGCCGGCCCGGCAGATTCGGGCATCTACAAGAGCTACTATATGCTGCAGGAGCCCGTCGACCAGATGCGTGACTTCATCACCGACGCCCTGCGCTCTTCGATTCCCGTCTACACACTCGATGAGGTCTTTGCCAAGAAGGACGACATCGCCAAGGATGTCAACGCTACCGTTTCCGAGCAGATGGCCGCCTACGGCTTCACCCTCGTGTCGACGCTCATCACCAAAATCGCACTGCCGACCGAGGTTGAGAACTCCATGAACGACATCAACGCCGCCCAGCGCAAGCGCGCTGCGGCACAGGAGCTCGCTGAGGCAGACCGCATCAAGCGCGTCACCGAGGCGACCGCCGAGGCTGAGGCTATGGAAAAGGCGGGCGAGGGCATCGCCAACCAGCGCAAGGCCATCGCGCTGGGTATCAAAGATTCGCTCGAGATCATCCAGGAGACGGGTGTCGGCAATGACGAGGCCAACCAACTGTTCATGTTTACGCAGTGGTCCGAGATGATGACGGAGTTCGCTCGCACGGGTAAAACCTCGACGGTCGTGCTGCCGAGCGAATTTTCGCAGTCGGCCTCGATGTTCGAGCAGATGCTGGCCGCCGGCAAAGTTCAAAACGATTCGAAGGAGTAGACGCGCGTGAAATACACCGTCGTTTGCGTCGGTAAGCTCAAGGAGCGCTTTTGGAAGGACGCGTGCGCTGAGTACGCCAAGCGCCTAGGTGCCTATGCCAAGGTTGATATCCGCGAGGTGGCCGATATCGACCCGGCTAAGGCGGGCGGCGTGGATGCCGCGCGCGACAAGGAGGGGGCGGCGATTCTTGCTGCCTTGCCGTCTCGAGCGCATGTGATCCTGCTGGCCATTGAGGGCAAAGAGCGCTCGAGCGAGGAGTTTTCGGCGCGGCTCGATGATCTTATGCTGCGTGGTAACAGCGACATCGCCTTTGTGATTGGCGGATCGGACGGCGTGAGCGATGACGTGCGCGCCCGCGCCGACGAGATGCTCAGCTTTGGACGCATTACCTTGCCGCATAACCTGGCGCGCGTGGTGCTGCTGGAGCAAATCTACCGCGCCTGCAAGATCAGTCGTGGCGAGCCGTATCACAAATAGGTCGGCAATACGAAACAATGGCGTGGGACAATACCTTTCGTTTTGAGGAATGTGTCTGAAAGGACTATGAGATATGAAGATTGGATTTGTCGGTTTTGGCAATATGGCGAGCGCTATGGCCGATGGCTGGATCGCTGCCGGTGTAGCTGTGAGCGACATGTGCGCCTGCGCGGGTCGCTACGACGCACTGGTTGAGCGCTGCGAGGCGCGCGGCATGGTCGCCTGTCACGATGCCGCCGAGGTTGTCGCCGCATCCGATATCGTGGTCGCTGCGGTCAAACCGTACATGATCGAGAAGGTATTCGCCCCGCTCAAGGACATTCTTGCCGACAAGGTCGTTCTGTCGGTTGCCTGGACTTGGGACAGTGCCAAGTGGGAGCAGGTCCTGCCGGGCGTCGCGCACATCTCGACGGTGCCCAACACACCGGTTTCGGTGGGCGAGGGCGTCATCGCCTGCGAGAAGGCTTCCACGCTTAGTGATGAGCAGAGCGCAGTGGTGCTTGATCTGCTTGGCAAGCTCGGTGCGGTGGTCGAGCTCGATACGAGCCTGCTGTTTGTGGGCGGCACGGTGGGTGGTTGCGCTCCGGCATTTGTCGCCATGGCAATCGAGGCCCTGGGCGATGCAGCGGTCAAGCACGGTATCCCGCGTGCCGATGCCTATCGCATTGTGAGCCAGATGGTGCTGGGTACGGCAAAGCTGCAGCTTGCAACTGGCCAGCATCCTGCGGCGATGAAGGATGCCGTATGCTCGCCCGGTGGTGCCACCATCAAGGGCGTCGTTGCGCTCGAGGACGCCGGCATGCGCAGTGCCCTGGTCAAGGCAATCGACGCAACTCTCCAGTAAAACCTGCCATTTAGGGACAGGTTTATTTTGGCAGGTTTTTCCTGCGGTTTTGTCGTATGTGCGAAAAGCGCCCCGCAACTGGCTCAATTCCAGTTGCGGGGCGCTTGCGTTTGCCCAGATAAAACCGACCAAAATAAACCTGTCCCTTTTTGGCAGGTTAGTCCCAGAAGCTGTCTTCCTCATCCTCGGACTTGGGTCCGCGGTCGACGTACATCTTATGGGTACGCTTCTCCATTACAAAGGCAAGAATCGCAAATAACAGGATGCCGCCGGCGAAAAGGATGGCAAAACCGGTGCGGGTGCCAAACAAAAAGGAAAAAACTGCGTCCATTGGGTGCCTTCTTGCGTAGTTGAGTTGGGTCGTAAACGCTCATAAGTATATACTTGCCCATACATGTACAAGGTTGCAACCTAAATGGAATGTATATCGCCGGAGGATCTAATGCTTGATATCAAGTTTGTTCGCGAGAACCCCGATGCCATCGATGTCGCCATGGCTAACCGCCAGACGTCTTGGGATCGCGAGAAGTTCTTTGAGCTCGACGACGAGCGCCGTGCCGTCATCACCGAGGTCGAGGAGCTCCAGGCTACGCGCAATGCCGAGTCCAAGAAGATCGGCGCCCTGATGAAGGAGGGCAAGAAGGACGAGGCCGAGGCCGCCAAGGAGGCCGTGCGCGCCGTCAACGAGAAGATTGACGGTCTGGCCGAGCGCCGCACCGCTCTCGAGCAGGAGCAGTACGACTTCATGGCTCACCTGCCCAACATTCCGTGCGATGCCACCCCGTACGGTAAGGACGAGGACGAGAACATCGAGCGCCGTCGTTGGGGCACTCCGCGCGAGTTCGACTTCGACTTTAAGCCGCACTGGGATCTGGGCACCGACCTCGACATCCTCGACTTCGAGCGTGGCAACAAGCTCTCCGGCAGCCGCTTCACCGTTCTCGGTGGCGCCGGCGCCCGTCTTGAGCGCGCCCTCATCAACTTCTTCCTCGATACGCACACCAGCCGTGGCTTTAAGGAGTGGTGGCCGCCCATCGTCGTCAAGCGTCAGACCATGTTTGGCACGGGTCAGCTGCCCAAGTTCGAGGACGACGCCTATCACGTCTCGGGCGACAACTTCCTGATTCCCACCGCCGAGGTCGTGCTCACCAACCTGCACGCCGGCGAGGTCCTCGATGCCGACACCCTGCCGCGCCGCTACACCGCCTTCACCCCCTGCTTCCGCGAGGAGGCCGGTTCCGCCGGTCGCGACACCCGCGGCATTATCCGTCAGCACGAGTTCGACAAGGTCGAGATGGTCAAGTTCGCTAAGCCGGAGGAGTCCGACGAGGAGCTCGAGAGCATGACCGCCGAGGCCGAGTACCTGCTGCAGCAGCTGGGCCTTCCGTATCGCGTGATTAGCCTGTGCACCGGCGACTTGGGTTTCTCTGCCCGTCAGACCTACGACGTCGAGGTCTGGCTGCCGAGCTACAACGCCTACAAGGAGATCAGCTCCTGCTCCAACTGCGGTGACTTCCAGGCTCGCCGCGCCAACATCAAGTATCGCGACCCCGAGAACTTCAAGGGTTCGCGCTACCTGCACACTCTCAACGGTTCCGGCCTGCCGGCCGGCCGCACCATGGCCGCCATTCTGGAGAACTACCAGAACGCCGACGGCACCATCACGATCCCCGAGGTTCTGCGTCCCTACATGGGTGGTCTCGAGAAGATCGAGCCGGTCGCGTAAATTGGCTGCATAGGGGATATGCAAGGGCGCTCCTTCGGGGGCGCCCTATTTCGTGCGCAGGTCCATACCATGCCGTGCGGACAGCTCAATAGAAAACACACGAACAACTGTTCTGTATACAGCCATCTACCTGCTATGCTTTTGCTAAATAAGAGCGAGAGAAAGGGGACGCGATGGAGCTGTTTGATGATCGGGTGGTTTTGTTTGAGAGCGACGAGGGCGGGGAGTACCTGCTTGTAACGTGTGAGCCGTCTGGCATGGGTGGCCTGGTGGTTCGACAGACGAGCGAGGGTCCGTTGACACAATGGTGCTTTGAGGAGTCGCCGCATGTGGTCGAGACCTTTGTGACGCACGAGGGACTTGTGGCGCTGGAGCACTTCTATGGAGTTGGGACTTCCAACCAGGTCGCGCGCATGCTGAGCATCTCGTTTGCCGATTATGATTGTGCCCAGCGGGTGAGATCGCTCCTGAGGGAACTTGATGCCAAGTTCGACGTGATCGAAAAGCCAATCGATCGTACGGGGAACGTCGGTATATGCGGAGCAGCATGACAAAACTGCGTTCCACAAAAAAGTTTGAGATTGTGCTTGACTCCAATAAGCTAAAGTGGTTTTATATGTCTTGCGCTGCGGCGTTACCTCAGCTGGATAGAGGGTCTGACTACGAATCAGAACGTCATAGGTTCGAATCCTATACGCCGCACCAATCGAACTTAAAGCCTCCGGCAACGGGGGCTTTTCTTTTATGGCAACACCGCATGGATTCGAACCTCGGTCGGGGCGCGGGCGTCTTAATCATCACTTCGTAAAATTTTTCCAAATTGTCGCTTGACCCATCGAGGGGTCACGTGCATAATAATCCGTGCGTTGCGGCGTTACCTCAGCTGGATAGAGGGTCTGACTACGAATCAGAACGTCATAGGTTCGAATCCTATACGCCGCACCATTTGAGATTAAAGCTCCCGGCAACGGGGGCTTTTCTTTTACGTAAGCACTGCATGGATTCGAACCTCGGTCGAGGCGCGAGCGTAAAGCAGACTATTTCCTGTCGACTCGTGTAAGATTTCGAGTAGGTGTCGCGGCCCATCCGTGACCACTCCTTCTTCAAGCGACCGATCAGGGTGATATTTCGTGGCAGAGCGTCCGACATACAAGCTCAGGTTTCTCGATCCCAAGAAGCGCTTTCCGGCGATGCCCGAGCAGCCTGCGGGACGCTCATATGGCGTGGTTTGGAAGCTCTTTGGCGAGGACCCGCATGAATCATGCTATGTCGTCGAATTCGTCGGCAAAAGCCATGTGTCGCTTTTGGGCTACGTGAGCGTTTCGGGTGAGGTCTATAAGGTGGACCGTCCCGTTAACGAGATGTCGCTGCCCGACGATCCCGACATGCAACTGATTCTCGACGAGTCCGATTCCAACATCGGTGAGATTGCGGTCAGGGGTGCCGATGGGACGATGCGCTCCCGGGCGCGAGTCATCGGCTCTCCCGAAGGAACCATGCGCGAACAATCCGATCGCGAGACGTGGAATTCGACGCGCAGCCTTCGCTACGGCGAGTTCATGGCCTCGATGTTCTTGCGTTACGTGATATTCGCCGATTCTGAAAACTCCATCTCAAGCACGGCAAACGGTGACGGCCTCGACGAGGGCATGAAAAATGCCGTCGACAAGATCAAACTTGTAAAACTCCCCGAGCCGGTTGAGGTACTGCTGGGTTTTGATTCCACGCCGCTGCCCGATGCAATTGAAACGTTGCTCTACCGCATTGACCATACAGATAATCCAAGTGGCATTGAGCGCTATGCCGCCGCTTTGATGGGCGAAGTTAATCTGCCACGCCTGCGCACCATAGCGGCTAAAACCGAAATGAGCCTGGCGCGCATCGATCGCTCGAGGCTCTTCTATCTCAATTTTGACCGTAGCCTGCTGGACCAGGACGAGATCGATACCCTGCTTGCCGTCGAGTGCCGCCTGAACCGCCTATCGGGCATCCTTGAGCGTATTGGAGCAGGGTTGGGCCCCGTTGCCTCGTCGCCAAGCTTTGAGGGCTGCTCGCTCTTCGACCTATGGCATATCAGCAAGACGACAAACGACGTTCCTCGCTTGCTCGAAACGCTGTCGAATGACAACCCGTGGGCCAAGCCGGGGACGGTTGCGTGCCAGCCGGGTGGAGAGTGGGACGTTCGCACCCGCTTTGCACGTATCGTAGAAGCGCTCAACGTGGTCACGCGGCTCGATTACACCTATCGAGCGAACGTCGCCGAGGGCATCATGCTGGTGCGATTTGGCCGCACGGTTGTCGATGCTATGCCGCGGCGCGAATACGATGCTCAAGATGACGCCTGGCGCGAGGTAGATGAGCCTAAGCGCGCAGCATGGGCCACCGAGCACGATGCGCGTATTGCGCTTACACTCGCGGCGGCTTGCTTTGCTTCGGGTGCTCGCATCACGCGCTGCTACGTGCAGATTGCGGCTCCCGACGGCGAGCAGGGCGAGCGCGTTGTTAAAACGTACTCCTTTGGCCGTGCGGCTTATCTGGCCGATTGCGTTTCTGTCGCCAAGGATCTTGAGAGCATGGATATGGACGACATGCCCTGCAAGCATTTGCTCGAGGCATATGAGGCAGATGCGCCGGACATGATTGAGCCTGCAGAGGTTCACGCCCGACCACGCGATGACCATCGTCCATTGCCGCCTGCGCTTCGCGATCTGCTGCTCGCTGATACGGCTGACGAGCTTGAGGTCATGGAGGAGGACAACGATCCGTATGTCGCCCGTGTCGTCGAGCTGCGCGAGCAATCCAAAGTTGACCGAGCCGGTGCTTTCGAGGGCTTTTCTCGCCTTGTCGAGGAGCTGGAAGCCAAGTGTACTGTTGCTGAGCTTTTGGCGACGGGCCCAGTGCAGACCCAGTTCTGCGACAACCAGCTGGTGCGCATGGTGCTGCCGGTGATGGAGGAGGACCGTTCCGTGCGTATCCTTCGCGCTCCCGATGCGCTGTATTTTGCCCAGCACGAGATTTGCAGCTTTTACGCCGAACAAGAGGACTTTGAGCGTGCGCTGCCCGAGGTGCGCCGTCTCTACGACTTGGCGCGCTCGTCCATGCAGTCTCACTTTGCCCTGATTAACGTGCTAGCACGCCTGGAGCGTTATGACGAGATTATCGAGGTAGCGCGTCACGGCCTGCGCATTGCCAGCGACCGGCCTTCGATCGGTTACCTGTTCTATCGCCTGGCATTCGCCTACTGGAACTGCGACCAGCTCGAGCTGGCGCTGGCATGTTATCGCCTGGTGCCGCGCGGCGAGGAGTCGGGCGGCAGTGCGCAGGAGGAAATGCAGGGCCTTATGAACGAGATGGGCGTCATCAAACCGCCCACGTTTGAGGAGGCTGTCGAGACCATCCGCAAGGCAGGTCTTGAGCTGCCGCCGGTGCCCGCCGTGACCAATCAACTCGCGGATGCCGCCGTGCAACTCGTCGACAACGGCTTCTTTTTCTTGGCGCGCGGCTGCATCTATCAAATGTGGCGCACCATGGGTAACGATGAGCTCGGCTCCCTCAACCGCTCGCTGGGGTAGGGGCGGCATAGAAGGGCTGGACCGCGCTTGTCATCCCATTTGCTCACCATGCCGACAAAACGAAGGGGCTACTGCTGCCGGCGTACCGGGAACATTTGCGTATAGATAAGGTATAACGAATTAAGTCGTAGCGAATTAAAGTACGAATTACTGTATCGAGCAGGTTGCCGACAAATTGAATGGAGCCATTTGTATTTGCTCAAGTGGGTGGCTCCAGCAGGACCGGTAAGGTCAAAAGCGGCTAGGTCTGCTAAACCTGTTAAACTCTGCTAAAGTTGCTAAACTTTGTTAAAGTTGTTAAAACTAGCAGAGGAGGGTCGAATGTCGAAAGCCATTAATCCCTTTAAGCCAACGGCGGGCATGAATCCGCCTGAGCTTATCGGACGTGACGCTGTTTTGGATGATTTTGCCGAGGCCCTTGAGAATGGTCCTGGTGCTCCCGATCGACTCATGCGCATCTCGGGCGTCCGAGGCACAGGTAAAACGGTGCTTCTCAATGCATTGGGTGATCTTGCGCGAAAAAAAGGATTCGAGGTTGTTGACGTCGCCTCGAATGCCGGTTTTTGCAGTAGAATCCTCGAGGCTCTACAGCGAAATGTTCGTCTTGAGTCAATGTCGATTTCTCCATCAATTCTAGGAGTCAGCCTTGGCTCCGTTGAGGTATCGAAGTCGGCATCTCATCTGGGCGAGGCAATGTACGATGCCGCGAAGCGCGGAGGTCTGCTCATTACGCTCGACGAGATTCAGGATGCCTCAACTGAGGAAATGCGCGAGCTGGGCAATGAGATGCAGCTTTTGATTCGCCAAGGGGCGAATGTCGCTTTTGCATTCGCCGGCTTGCCAACATCGGTGGATGGCGTGGTGGTTGATGATACCCTTACCTTCCTTCAGCGGGCAAAACATATCGAACTCACTCGTCTCTCCGATTTTGAAGTCGGTGGATCGCTTGAGGATACAATGAGACGAGCGGGCAAGGAGCTCGATGAAGACGCCGCTGAGCTATTAACAAAGGCTTCAGCAGGCTATCCCTTTATGGTCCAGTTGGTCGGATATTACGCTTGGCAGGTTGCTGCGCGCAGCGGGGCGGAGAGCGTGAACGAAGGGTCCGCGCGTAAAGGTATCCAAGCGGCTCTTGATAGCTTTAATGCTATGGTGATTGCCCCGGCGCTGCGCAGGGTTTCAGAGCGACAGTTTCAGTATCTCGCGGCAATGGCTCAATGCGAGGGCGATGAGATTGCCAACGGTGATATCGCCAAGAAGATGGGGTTGCCGGCGAACAAGGTCGGCTCGTATCGTAAACGTCTCATCGATGCGGGGTTGATTGAGCCTGCGGGCTATGGCTGTGTTTCGTTTGCAATTCCGTATATGCGCGACTATTTGTTGGAGGCGGTGCGGGAAAGGTAAAAATGGAATCGCTCCAAATTCCCTCTTGCCCATCCTCGACTGTTTGGTTACTATAGAACGGATGTTACGGAGAGCTGACCGAGAGGCCGAAGGTGCTCGCCTGCTAAGCGAGTATGCCCCAAAAGGGCATCTGGGGTTCGAATCCCCAGCTCTCCGCCAGTTTAACTTTAAAGAAGGGTCCCATCGGGGGCCCTTTTTTATTATCGAGAAAGGGCGCTGGGGATTCGAACCCGAGAGGGCACGGGCGTTAAGCAAACGCGAAAGCGTTTGTAGCCCGTGGGCGAAAAGCCGCCAGGCTTTGAAGCCGGAGGGCATGCGTAGCATGCCCGGACATCCCCAGCTCTTCGCCAGTATGAATTGAAAGAAGGGTCCCATTCAGGGCCCTTTTTTGATTAGGAGAATGTTAACTGGGGATTCGAACCCTCAAAAAATGAGGCGCCCCGTTGGACGCCTCCTTTCAGCGAGTGTATTGTTCTTCGACCTTACACCTCGGGTGCCTTGGCTACGGTCTCGCTCTCTGCCGCAAGTGGGCGGTTGTCGGTGCGGCGGCCCAGGCGATCGAGCTTCACGAGCAGCCATTCAATGGGATTCGGCCCCGAGCCTTCCTCGTCGGCAACCAGGTCCATGACGGCGATCTTGGTGCCGTCCTGCTTGAGCGTAACGCTGCCCACCTTGTCGCCCACATGCACCGTGCCCGAAAGATCGTCGTAGCTAACCTTTTCGGTCACCTCGCCGGCAAGGGAAAACACGGTCGCTTGCGCCGTGGGGTCGGCGAGCGTGGCGTCGATCGTCTTGTCCGTCCAGTCGGTTTGACTAATGCGCGCCATAAGCGGGTTGCCGTTGGCGGTCTTTTCTTGCGTGTTGGCGATCGCGACCGTCACCTTGTGACCGTAGTACCAGTTGGCAAGGGTGGCGGTATCGGTAAAGCGCTGATCGGTGGTGGTGGAGTTCAAAATAACGGTGTAGATCTCGTCGCCGTCGCGGTTGTAGGCGCTCGTAAAGCAATAGCCCGCGTCGTCGGTGGTGCCGGTCTTGCCGCCGATGTTGCCATCTTGGCCCAGCAAATAGTTATGCGTGTCCATGGAATGCGAATGGTCGGTGCCGTCGGCGCCCGTGACCTCGATCCAGGAATCCTCGCTCGCTACGACCTCGCGGATCGTGTCGTTTTTCATGGCCTCCTGCATCATCAGCGCTACGTCGTGTGCGGTTGAGTGCATATTGCCAGCCCACTCATCAAAGTCCAGACCATGCGGGTTTTCAAAAAGCGTACCGGTGCAGCCGAGCTTCTTAGCGCGCTCGTTCATGGCCTTCACAAATGTGGCCTCGGCGTCTTTGGTCTTGGGGTCGATCTTCTTGCCCACATATTCGGCGAGCACGATGGCGGCGTCGTTGCCCGAGGGAATCATCAGACCGCGTAGTGCCTGCTCCACGGTAAGCTCGTCGCCTTCGAGCAAGCCGGCGGTCGAATTACCCACGGTGGCTGCGGCGTTGCTCACCGTGACCTTCTCGTCCATCTTGCAATTCTCGGCGGTTAGGATTGCGGTCATGACCTTGGTGATCGAGGCGATTTTGACCTGCTCATCGGCGCCGCGCCCATAGTAGACGGTACCGTCTTTGCCCATGACGAGGGCATTGGTCGCATCGATATCGGGCAGGTTTTCGGCCGTGATGCCGCGCGCATCGGCGGTTTTGCCGCAAACATTGTCGGTCGTGAGCACTTGGGCGCCGGCGACGGTGGGCACGCCAGCGGCAAGGGCGATAGCGCAGACAAAGCCGGCGGCAAGCTGGGCTGAGCGCTTTGCAAAAGAGGTGAGGGACTTCACGGATTTCGCTTTCGACGGGATGGTCTCTTCTGGAACTAGAGTATATCGTTTGCCGGCGTCGGCGATCATCGCGTGCGTGCGTGGCTCACATCCGCTCCCGAACGGGCACAAGGGTGCTTAAGGCCGACTTAATCACCCACGCTTGTTGTGTGTGGCGTGCGTCGCCTCGGGCATAATGGAGCGCGAGAGGAGCACGCATGAACGAGCGCATACTGGTAGTTGATGACGAGAAGGCCATCGCCGACTTGGTTGGTATCTACCTTACAAAAGAGGGCTTTGATGTCCAGATTGCCTATAGCGGGGCCGATGCCGCCAAGGCAATCTTGGAGCAGGAGTTCGATTTGGCGCTGCTGGATGTCATGCTGCCCGATATCGATGGATTTGAGCTGCTGCGTACGATCCGTTCCAGCCATACCTATCCTGTGATCATGCTGACGGCGCGCGATGCCCAGCAAGACAAGATCGAGGGCCTTTCGCTTGGCGCGGACGATTACGTGGTTAAGCCGTTCCGTCCGCTGGAGCTCATCGCGCGCGTGCACGCTCAGCTTCGCCGCTACACCAGCTACGGTAGCCGTGCGCAGGCGGCCGAGTCGCCGACCATTCAGTTCGACGGCTTGGAGATCAACCGCGACGCTCGTTCCGTGACGGTGGACGGTGCACCGGTACGCCTCACACCCACCGAGTATTCAATCTTGCTGTATCTGGTCGAGCATCGCGGCGGCGTGGTGGCCGTGGAGGACCTGTTCCGTGCGGTGTGGAACGAGGATTTTATGCCCGGCTCCAACAATACGGTGATGGTGCACATTCGCCACTTGCGCGAAAAGATTGGCGACGACGCACAAAAGCCGCGCTTTATCAAAAACGTCTGGGGCGTCGGCTACATCATCGAATAACGCTTTTCGCTTGTGAGGATCTTGATATGACAAAAGACGATAGACAAGCGTTCGAGGTGCCCGATCGACTCTTTGAATACGTGAGGTCGGTCGTCGACAATCGCGCGCTTGCAACGGTGCTGCTCTTTTTGCTGAGCCTGCTGCTGATTGGCATCGACAACATCGCCGGAATCTTGACGGTGCTGCTTGTCGGCTTTTTGCTGATCGATCGATTTGAGATCGTGCGCCGCTGCATGGTGATTGGCGGCGCCGCGTGGGCCATGACGTTGGCGATTGGCGCCATGACGTTCGGCGGCATCGAAGGGCCGGTGCTGTTCGATGCCGGCTTTGTATTCAACATGCTTGGCTTTGTGCTGGCGCTTGCCGCGTGCGTGCTGTTCTTGTGTGGCCGCGCCCTGTACTACCAGGGCTACGAACAGGGCGAGCAGCATGCCGATTGTGTGCTGGCCGCTCGTATTCAAGATCGCCTGATCGATCACCCCGACACCTGGGACAACATCGACGGCGACTTTTTGGAGGCCGAGGGCGCCCTTAACCGCGTGCGTGACCGTGAGCGCAAGGTGCAACAGGCCTTGCGTGACGAGTCGCATCGCAAGGACGATCTGGTCACGTACTTGGCACATGACCTACGCACCCCGCTTGCCAGTGTGGTGGGCTATCTTTCGCTACTGCAAGAGGCTCCTGAGCTGCCGGTTGAGCAACGTGCGCACTTTACGGGCGTGGCTCTCGACAAGGCGCACCGGCTCGATGCGCTCATCGAAGAGTTCTTCGATATCACGCGCTTTGACTTCCACGATATCGTGCTCACGCGCGGCTATGTTGATCTGGGGCTGCTGCTGGCTCAGGTGGCTGACGAGTTCTATCCCATCCTCAACGAGCAGCATAAGGAAGTCCAAGTTGATATTCGCGAGGATCTGACGGTGCTCGTGGATGGCGACAAAATGGCTCGCGTGTTCAACAACATCATGAAAAACGCTATTGCCTATAGCTATGAGGGCTCGACTATCACGATTGAGGCCGGGCGCCAAGACGATGGCGGCGTGCGCGTGCGCTTTATCAATCAGGGCGATCCTATCCCTGCGGCTAAGCTCAAGGTGATCTTTGAGAAGTTCTATCGCCTGGATGCGGCGCGTGCGACCAATCGCGGCGGCGCTGGACTGGGGCTTGCCATTGCCAAGGAGATCATCGCGGCACACGGCGGTACCGTTGCATGTGAATCGACGCCCGAACACACGATATTCACCATCGAGCTGCCCGCCGCATAGCCAGCGTGCCCTTACAAACACTTGACAATGCGCTCACGTACATATGAGCCGCGATTTCTACTATCGATACTGCTGAATTGATATCGATGTGGAGGTATGCGGTATGACGGCTGCTGCGGCTGTGGAGCCCACGGAGCTTGAAGAACTCATGAAAGCGCAGGTCGAGGCCGCGCGCGAGCGCGAGGTTGGGGATGCGACTCGCCCCACGGCAGAGGATCTTGCCGCCTCGCCGACGCGCATCGACGTCGAGGGCCTCGACCTGTTCTATGGCGACCATCATGCGCTCAAGGACGTGAATATCAAGATCCGCGACAAGCAGATCACCTCGTTTATCGGGCCTTCGGGCTGCGGAAAGTCCACGTTGCTGCGCTGCTTTAACCGCATGAACGACGGCATCAAGGACTGCCGAATCGAGGGCAAGATTGCGCTCGATGGTCAAGATATCCTGGGCGATTACGACATCTGCCGCCTTCGCCAGCGCGTGGGCATGGTGTTTCAGCGCCCCAACCCGTTTCCCATGAGCATCTACGACAACGTCGCCTACGGTCCTCGCGGAATGGGAGTGCGCGACCGCGTCGTGCTCGACGAGCTGGTCGAAGACTCCCTGCGACGCGCCGCTCTGTGGGACGAGGTCAAGGACAAGCTCAAAGAATCGGGTCTGGGTCTTTCGGGCGGCCAGCAGCAGCGTCTGTGCATCGCCCGTGCGCTGGCCGTGCAGCCCGACATTCTGCTGATGGACGAACCGACCTCGGCGCTCGACCCCGTATCGACGCTGGTGGTGGAGCAGCTGGCCTGCGAGCTCAGGGAGACCTGCACGCTGGTGGTCGTTACGCACAACATGCAGCAGGCTGCGCGCATCTCCGACTCGGTCGCGTTCTTTTTGCTGGGCGAGCTGGTGGAGCATGCGCCCACTGCCCAGCTCTTCAAAAACCCGATCGATCCGCGCACGGCGGATTATTTGACGGGCCGTTTTGGCTGATACCATCTAGTACAGGCACCTTTAGGGTTAAGATGCGGTCATGTCGGCCGCAAAGGGGTTCAACATGATCTATTACGTCGAGGACGATGACAACATCAGGGATCTGACGGTCTATGCGCTGCGCAAGCAGGGAATCGAGGCCGAGGGCTTTTCGTGCGACGGCGAGTTTAAGGCCGCCGTGGCGCGACGGGTGCCCGATGCTGTGCTGCTCGATATCATGCTGCCCGATACCGATGGTTTGGCGATTATGCGCCGCCTCCGCGCCGACCGCCTGACGGCGACGGTGCCCATCATGATGCTTACCGCCAAGGACACCGAGCTCGACAAGGTGATGGCGCTCGATGGCGGTGCCGACGATTACCTGACTAAACCCTTCTCGCTCATGGAGCTTGCGAGCCGCTGCCGCGCACTGCTGCGTCGCGGCGGAATGGTCAAGCAGGCGAGCGATGTGCTCAGCGTGGGCGACATCGTGCTCTCGCCCAGCCATCGCGAGGTGACCGTTGCCGGCGAGCCGCTTAAGCTCACCCTGCGCGAGTTCGACCTGCTCGAGTACCTTATGCGCAAGCCCGGCGTGGTCTTTACCCGCGAGTCGTTGCTGCAGAGCGTGTGGGGCTGGGACTTCGACGGCGGTTCGCGCACTGTTGACGTGCACGTGCAGACGCTTCGCCAAAAACTGGGCGAGCATGCCAGCGCCATCGAGACCGTGCGCGGCGTGGGCTACCGCTTGGCCGAGCCTTCTGCCGGTGATGGTGCCGAAGGTGACGTCACCGCGGCCACCGCATCGGAGGAGTAACCCGTGGTCTTCGCCCCCCAGGGAAAACATACGCTGTCGCACCGCGTTTTTGTGACGATCTTTGTCTGCGCCATGGCGGTTATCGTGGCGTTTACGGTGCTGGGTGCGTTCTTTGTGCAAAACACCTTGGCGGATGCCACGAGTGCCAATCTGGCGCAGGAAACCGAGCTCATTGCTGCCGCCCTCGACGAGCAGCAGGAGCCCATCCCGTTCTTGCGTAGCCTCGATCGCGAGGACTTGCGCATCACGCTGATTAACAAGGATGGATCGGTTGCCTACGACAACGAGGCGTCGCCTTCCACACTGCCCAACCATGGCGATCGCCCCGAGGTCATCGAGGCCTTTGAGAATGGTTCGGGTTCCGCGGAGCGCGCAAGCTCTACGCTCGACGAGATTATGCTGTATCGCGCCGTCGCCCTTGATAACGGCCAGGTTGTCCGCTTGGCGCAGGCCCAGCCTGGCGTTGCAGCGATTTTGCTGTCGATGGTGGCGCCGATGCTGCTTATCGCAGCAGCGGGCGCGGTACTCTCGTTTTTTATGGCGCGCCGCGAGTCCCGTGCCATCATCGCGCCGTTGCAAGAGGTGGATTTGGACCACCCACGCCGTAGCTATGAGCACGCCTATGCCGAGATGGTCCCCATGCTTGAGCGTATCGAGTCGCAGCGCCAGGAACTCAAGCGCCAAATGGCGGTGCTGGCGGACAACGACCGTATGCGCCGCGAGTTCACGGCGAATATCACCCATGAGCTCAAGACGCCGCTTACGGCGATTTCGGGCTATGCCGAGCTCATCGCAAATGGCATGGTCGAGGGCGAGGACGACCTGCGCAACTTTGGCGGTCGCATCTATCGTGAGGCGGGCCGCTTGGCAGCGCTTGTCAACGACATCCTTACGCTGTCTAACTTGGACGAGGCCGAGCGTGCAACTGAGGGCGAGGCGGTGCCCATTGGGTCCACGGAGCCTATTGAGCTCTCGCGTGCCATCTACGCGGTTGAGCAGCGTCTTGAACAGGTCGCCCGTCAGGCGAATGTGACGATAAGTCATGAGACCAAGCCTGTGGTCATCGAGGGCGTGTCGCGCTTGATTGACGAGCTCATCTATAATCTGGCAAGCAACGCCATCCGCTACAATCGACCCGGCGGTACGGTTACGCTGCAGTGCGGCACCAACGACGAAGGCCATCCGTTCCTTGCGGTCGCCGACACGGGAATCGGTATCGCGCCTGAAGAACAGGGCAAGGTATTTGAGCGGTTCTATCGCGTGGACAAGAGTAGGTCCAAGGCGCGCGGCGGAACCGGTCTGGGGCTTGCCATTGTCAAGCATGCGGCCCTGTATCATCACGCCACGCTCGATCTGTCGAGCGAGTTGGGCGTGGGAACCACCATTACGGTGACGTTTCCCATACAGCAGGACGAGCCATTCGCATAGCGATACAACATAGATATTGATGTAGACGCCGCATTTGACTTTCGGGTGCGGCGTTGTTGTGCAATTTTACGATTGCTTCCGACATTTTTACAGGAGAGCCTGTTTCTTATGTATAGAGTTTGGTCTCGGTAAAAAGATGCGATAACATACGGACAGTTTTGTCAATCCGAACTGGGGAAATGAAAGGCAAGCTGCATGACCCTTCTCGAACTGTTCCAGCTGCTCAAAAAGCACCTTCAGCTGGTCATCACCCTTCCGGTGGTCTGCGCGATCGCCATGGGCATCGTGTCCTTCGCCGCGATGGACAACACCTATACCGCGACGACGAGCATGTACATTCTCGCCAAGACCGACGATAGCGGCCAGATGAGCTACAACGATCTCTCGGCGAGCCAGATGCTTTCCAACGATATCGCCACGCTGCTGGATAGCGATAGCGTTAAGAGCGGCGCCGCCAAGGAACTGGGCCTCACCGATCTGGATGACTACAAGGTGTCTGTTTCCTCCGAGACCACCACGCGTGTCATTACGCTTTCGGTTACCGGCACCGATGCCAAGGAGACGGCTGAGGTCGCAAAGGCCATAGCTAGCTCGGTGAGTACGGTCGCTCAGAACGTCGGCGCTGCCCAGAGCATCAACGTTATCGACGAGGCTAAGACCCCCGAAGCCCCCAGCGGCCCCAAACGCACTCTGTATATCGCCGTCGCGTTCCTCGCCGGTATCTTTATCGCAGTTGCCTATGTCGTTTTGGCAGACATGCTTAATACCCGCATCCGCGGTGCCGAAGAGGCAGAAGAGCTCCTGGGCATTCCCGTTGTTGGCCGAATTCCGGCTATGAAAGGTGGTAAATAGGCATGGCTAAGGCAAAGAACACCGATAAGCTCGTTGTACAGAATGCCGCCAAGACCCTTCTGGCCAACATCCGCTTTGCGAGCGTGGACGACCCCATTCGCACCATTACCGTCACGTCCTCGATTCCCAACGAGGGTAAGTCTACGGTTTCCATCAACCTTGCCCAGGCTATCGCCACCAGCGGCAAGAGCGTCCTGCTGGTCGAGGCTGATATGCGTCGCAGATCCCTTGCCGATATGCTCGGTGTTCGCTCCCGCGGCGGACTCTATGCAGTCCTGTCCGAGCAGGTTTCTATCGACCAAGCAATTGTCGAGACGGGTCAGAAGAACTTCTACTTCCTCGATGCCGAGCCGCATATTCCCAATCCTGCCGACATCATCGTCTCTCACCGCTTTGCCAAGCTGGTAAAGGCACTGTCCGCCAAGTTCCAGTACGTCATCTTCGATGCTCCTCCGGTCGGCACCTTCATCGATGCTGCCGAGATCGCAAGTCTGACCGACGGTGCGCTTTTTGTCGTGCGCGAGGATTTCACCAAGCGCGAGGAGGCGCTCAACGCCATCGGTCAGCTTAAGAAGTCCGAGAAGGTCAAGCTCATCGGTACCGTTATGAACTACTGCGAGACCGAGACCAGCGAGTACTACTACTCCTACTGCACCAAGGACGGTAAGAAGGTGAAGAAGGGCTCCGACGATCAGGGGACTTCCAAAAAGGGCATCTTCACCAACCGAGCAAACGTTTAGTTGATTAAGGCTGACCTATGCGTGACATTCATTGCCATATCTTGCCGGGTGTAGACGACGGCGCCGCCGATCTCGATGAGAGCTTGGCGATGCTCGAGGCTGCCAAGCGGGCCGGTGTAACCAGAATCGTTTGCACTCCTCACTGCCGTGATCCCTATTTTGATTACGACAAGATGTGGGATGCCTTTGAACTGCTGCGTGATAACGCTGACGGTTTTCCGCTCCAGATGGGCTTCGAGGTCAACCATCGAAAGCTCGTTGAGCTTGGTATCGATGCCGCGGAGCACTTGCATTTCGATGGGACCAACGAGTTTCTGCTCGAGCTTTCGACGCATGCCGATGCGTATGCGTTTAGAGAGTACGAGAACACGATTTACGATTTGCAGTGCCGTGGCTACCAGGTGATCATCGCTCATCCTGAGCGCTATCGTGCGGTTCAAAAGGATGTAAGCGTGGCGGAGCGCCTGGTCGATATGGGCTGCAAGCTGCAGGCTTCGGCGGACTTTATTGCCGGCGGTCGCTTTGGTCGCGAAAAAAAGCCGGCACAGCGCCTGTTCGATCAGAACCTGTACAGCTTCATCGCGAGCGATGCCCATAACGTGGGTCATTACGACTGCCTGGCGAAGGCTCGCGCGAAGTTTAGCGTGCGCGGAGCTCATTTTCGCTAAAATCTGTCCCTAACGTTCGCGTTGAATGAAAGGGCAGCTATGGATATCCAACTTAAGACGGGATGCTTTGATGACGCGGCGTTGGTGCGCCGCGTCGTTATTATGGACGAGCAGGGCTACGAGAATGAGTTCGACGCTATCGACGAGGATCCGAACTGCATTCATGTGACGCTCTATGTAGACGGCGAGCTTGCCGGTTGCTCGCGCGTGTTTCCCGAAGAGCTTGAGCGCGTGGCTGACGCAGAGGCCCCGGTGTTGCCGGCATGCGACATGGACGAAGACGTTGCGGCGGGGGAGACCTACATTATGGGGCGCGTCGCCGTGCTGCCGGCTATGCGTCGTCGCGGACTGGCGAGTGCGATCGTGGAGACCAGTGCTTCGTGTGCACGCGATGCCGGCGCTAAGCTTATTAAGCTGCATGCGCAGGAATACGTGCTGCCGCTTTATGCAAAGGCGGGCTACACGCAAATTGCCCCGGTAGATTACGAAGACGAGGGCCAACCCCATGTCTGGATGGCCAAGCGCGTAGATGGCAGATAGGGACGTTCCTTTTCTGCCGGCAGTTGGGGACACTCCTTGGCAATTGACGCATTGGAGCGCTCGGACATACAGTTTTTCGATTCCGTATGTATATATGCGCGTTAATGGGTTATAAAATCTAAGTCTGAACATAGCAGGTCTGCGATGCGGCTCGGGCGACCGGGCCGTTTTTGCGGACAGGGGTAGCGCGAAAGGACTGCACATGCGTCAATTTAAGACCGAGAGCAAAAAACTGCTCGACCTCATGATCAACTCCATCTACACCAATAAAGAAATCTTCCTGCGCGAGCTTATCTCTAACGCGAGCGACGCCGTCGACAAGCTCAACTTTAAGAGCCTGCAGGACCCGAGCGTCAAGATCGACCAGGGCGACCTGGCCATTCGCGTCTCCTTTGATAAAGACGCCCGCACCATTACCATCTCGGATAACGGCATTGGCATGACCGCCGAGGAGCTGGAGCGCAATCTGGGCACCATCGCCCATTCCGGCTCCGAGGAGTTTAAGACCGAGAACGCCGAGCAGCAGGGCTCCGATGTCGACATCATCGGTCAGTTTGGCGTGGGCTTCTACTCGGCTTTTATGGTCGCCAGCCATGTGAAGGTCGTCAGCCGCGCCTACGGCGAGGATGTCGCCCATGTGTGGGAATCCGACGGTCTTGAGGGCTACACCATCGAGGACGGCGAGCGCGCCGAGCACGGTACCGATGTCATCCTGACGCTGCGCGAGAACGAGAAGCTCGATGCCGACGGCGAGGCCGAGACCTACGATCGCTTCCTGACCGAGTGGGGTCTCAAGAGCCTGATTCAGCAGTACAGCAACTATGTGCGCTACCCGATTCAGATGATGGTGTCCAAGAGCCGCCAGAAACCCAAGCCCGAGGACGCGCCGGATGATTACAAGCCCGAGTACGAGGACTACCAGGAGCTCGAGACCGTCAATTCCATGACACCGATCTGGAAGAAGCGCAGCTCCGATGTCGAGCAGAAGGACTACGACGAGTTCTACAAGTCCACGTTCCACGACTTTGACGATCCTGCGCGCACCATCAGCTTCCATGCCGAGGGCACGCTCGAGTATGACGCCCTGCTGTTTGTGCCGGGACGCGCGCCGTTCGATCTGTACAGCAAGGACTACGAGAAGGGCCTGGCGCTCTACAGCTCCAACGTCCTGATCATGGAGAAGTGCGACGACCTGCTGCCCGACTACTACAACTTTGTCCGCGGCGTCGTGGATTCCGCCGACGTGTCGCTCAACATCTCGCGCGAGACGCTTCAGCAGAACCGTCAGCTCAAGGCCATCGCCAAGCGTGTGGAAAAGAAGATCACCGCCGACCTTGAGGATATGCGTGACAACGACCGCGAGGCCTACGAGAAGTTCTTTGAGACCTTTGGCCGCGGCCTCAAGTACGGCATCTACTCGAGTTATGGCATGAAGGCCGATGAGCTCGCCGATCTGTTGCTGTTCTGGTCTGCCAAGGAACAGAAGATGATTACCCTGGCCGAGTATGCCAAGGGCATGCCCGAGGATCAGAAGGCCATCTACTACGCCGCCGGCGACTCGCGTGAGCGCTTGGCCAAGATGCCCGTGGTAAAGGGCGTGCTCGACCGCGGCTATGACGTGCTGCTTCTGACGCAGGACGTGGATGAGTTCACCTTCCAGGCCATGCGTGAGTACGTTGCCGCCGATATGCCCAAGGTCTACGAGGACGATGCTGCCCGCGAGGCTGCCGAGAAGGCTGTGGCCGACGGTGCCGAGCCCGAGGTCGAGGATCGTCATCTAGAGCTCAAGAACGTTGCGACTGGCGATCTTGACCTGGCGACCGAGGACGAGAAAAAGGAGGCCGAGGACGCCACCAAGGAGAACGAGGACCTCTTTAACGCCATGAAGGAGGCACTCGGCGACAAGGTCGAGAAGGTTGCCGTCTCTGCGCGCCTGACCGATGCTCCCGCGTGCATCACCACCGAGGGCCCGCTTTCGCTCGAGATGGAGAAGGTGCTCCTGAAGGGTCCCGAGGGCGCGCCCGACGGTATGCCCAAGAGCCAGCGCGTGCTCGAGCTCAACGCCAAGCACCCGGTCTTTTCCAAGCTCGTCGCCGCTCAGAAGGCGGGCGACGCCGACAAGATCAAGCAGTACTCCGGTTTGCTCTATGACCAGGCCCTGCTGGTCGAGGGCATTCTGCCCGAGGACCCCGTTGCCTTCGCAGCAGCTGTTTGCAACTTGATGTAGTTAGGTATTTACGCGGTTTTACCAAACCGCGTAACGGCTCGACGCTGCCCTCAGTTCCGCCGTTCTAACGAACGGCGGACCAGTCGACGCTGCGCGGGCGCCAGAGCGACAACTTGTCATTCAAAGAGGACGGCATGACCAGAAGGTCTATGCCGTCCTCTTTTCATGCCA
>CABPWH010000037.1 GCA_902461085.1 uncultured Collinsella sp.
GCATATCTATGGTGGGCGGGGGCGCTCGCCGGGGGGGAGCCGGTTCCCGGCGGTGGCAGCGCGAGCGCCTTTGTGGGCGCGCTGGGCGCCTCGCTGTGCGGAATGGTTGCCCGCTACGGTGCGACTAATCCCGCGCTTGCTGATCGTGCGGATGACCTGACGCGCGCGTTTGCCCAGGCTGATGAGCTGGCCCAGGAGCTTGTCGAGTTGGTTTCCGAGGACGTTCGTGCCTACAGGCGGGTGTCCGCGGCGTACGGTATTCCGCGTGACGATCCGGCTCGAGCGACCGCGATTCAGGATGCGCTGCATGTGGCCGCTATGCCGCCGTATCGCATTATGGATGCCTGCGGGCGTGCGCTGGCGCTGCTCGAGGACATGGCCGACAAGGGTTCGCGTCAGCTGCTGTCCGATGTGGCGTGCGGCGCCGTGTTCTGCCGTGCCGCTATGCAGGGCGCGAGCTTGACGCTCTTTGCGAACACCACGTCTATGAAAGATCGCGCTCGTGCTGAGGAGCTCGAGACGGCGTGTGATGAGTTGCTCGACACATGGTTGCCGCGCGCCGATGCGCTGGCGCGCCGCGCCTCCGACGCTGCAAGGAAGAGAGGATAGCCATGGCTGAACTGCTGAAGGGTGCTCCCGTTGCTCGCGCTTTGACCGAGGAGCTCGTTGCTCGCTGCGTTGCTTTGCGCGAACGCGGCGTTGTGCCGACGCTAGCCATTGTTCGTGTGGGCGAGCGCGAGGACGACCTGTCCTACGAGCGCGGTGCCCTCAAGCGCTGCGAAAAAGTGGGGATTGAGGCTCGTCGCGTTTTGCTTTCTGCCGATGTTTCGCAGGACGAGCTGTTGACGGCCATCGAGGACATCAATACCGATTCGGCTGTTCATGGCTGTTTGATGTTCCGCCCGCTGCCCGCCGGCCTTGACGAGAACGCCGTCGCCGCAGCGCTCGATCCCGCCAAGGATGTTGACTCCATGACGCCGGCTTCGCTGCTCGCCACGCTTTCGGGGCGCGGCGAGGGTTTTGCCCCCTGCACGGCCGAAGCCGTGCTTGCTTTGCTGGATCATTACGGCGTTGAGCTGGATGGAGCTAAGGTTGCTGTGGTCGGGCGCTCGCTGGTGATCGGGCATCCCGTTGCCGCCATGCTTACGGCGCGCAATGCCACAGTGACGACGTGCCATACGCATACGCGCGACCTTGCTGCCGAGTGCCGTGCGGCTGATATTGTGGTTGCGGCCGTTGGGCGCGCGCACACGATTGGTGTGGACGCGGTTCGCGAGGGCCAGACGATCATCGATGTGGGCATTAACTGGGATGAGGACGCTGGCAAGCTGGTGGGTGACGTCGATTTTGTTGCCGCGGAGCCGGTCGTTAACGCCATCACGCCCGTGCCGGGCGGCGTGGGGGCTGTGACCACCGCGATTCTCGCCAAACACGTGATCGAGGCGGCGGAGCGTGCATCGAAATAGGCTTTTGACCACAAGGGCTGCCGAGGCCGTGGTTTCGCCCTTTCTGCGCCGAAGCGATACACTGTTGCCGTTTGATTTCTTCGCTCAAGGAGGATGCGCATGCCGTGCACAACGATTCTGGTCGGTAAAAACGCAAGCTACGACGGGTCGACCCTGGTCGCGCGTAACGAGGACTCGTCCAACGGGGTATTTGAGCCCAAGCGCATGCGCGTAGTGCATCCCGACGAGCAGCCGCGTGTCTACACGAGCGTCCTGAGCCACCTGACCGTTGAGCTGCCCGATAACCCCATGCGCTATACGAGCGTCCCCGATGTTGTCCCGGGCCACGGTATCTGGGCCGAGGCCGGTTTCAACGAGCTCAATGTTGGCATGTCCGCAACCGAGACGCTCACCACCAACGAGCGCGTCCGCGGCGCCGACCCGCTTGTGGACTACGTGCCCGCTAGGGGCAACGAAGGCGAGGATGGATACGTTCCGGCACAGCCCGGTGGCCTGGGCGAGGAGGACATGGTGACCCTGGTCCTGCCGTACGCCAAGTCCGCCCGCGACGGCGTTCGTGTCCTGGGCGACTTGCTCGAGCGCTACGGCACCTACGAGAACAACGGCATCGCCTTTAGCGACGTGGACGAGATCTGGTGGCTCGAGACCATCGGCGGCCACCACTGGATTGCCAAGCGCGTGCCTGACGACGCCTATGTGACCATGCCCAACCAGCTGGGTATCGACAGCTTTGACCTGGATGACGCCGAGGGCGCCCAGACCGACCACATGTGCTCGGCCGACCTGCGCTCCTGGATGGCCGAGTGGCATCTGGACCTGACGCTGGGCGTCGAGGGCGACGGTCCGGCGACGGTCTTTAACCCGCGCGAGGCCTTTGGCTCGCACAGCGACAGCGACCATGTCTACAACACGCCGCGCGCGTGGTACATGCAGCGCTGCCTCAACCCCAGCGACGTGTGGGATGGTCCCGAGGCCGACTACACGCCCGAGAGCGACGATATCCCCTGGAGCCGCGTGCCCGAGCGCAAGGTGACCATCGAGGACATCAAGTACGTGCTTTCGAGCCACTACCAAGGCACGGAGTACGACTGCTACGGCAGCAAGGGCACGCCCGCCACGCGCGGCGCCTATCGCCCCATCGGCATCAACCGCAACAGCCAGCTCGCCGTGTTGCAGCTGCGCCCCTATGCGCAGCCGGCCTATCGCGCCGTGCAGTGGATGGCCTTTGGCTCCAACTCGTTTAACGCGCTGGTTCCGCTGTACGCCAACGTCGAGACCATGCCCGAGTACTATGCCGACACGCAGGCTCGCGTGACGTCCGAAAACTTCTACTGGGCCAACCGCCTGATCGGTGCCCTGGCCGACGTCCGTTTCCATGAGTGCGGCCGCGCGGTCGAGGATTATCAGGAGAAGATCGGTGGCATGGGCCACAAGCAGATCCATGACGTCGACGCTGCCGTAGCCGCTCTGCCCGAGGTCGAGGTGCCTGCCGAGCTTGCACGCGCCAACGAGGCCTTTGCCGAGCGTGTTCGCGTGGAGACCGATGCCCTGCTGGGCAAGGTGCTTTACACCACGAGCTGCGCCATGAAGAACTCTTTCGCGATGAATGACAACGTGAGGTAGGGATTTCCCGTCGATCGAATAGCGCTAAAACGCTTTGTCGCTTTCGCTCAATCTTGGGTACAAGAACGCCAATGCAGTTGTTTGTGATTGGAGATAACCATGGTTATGAAACTCGATCAGCTTGTTAACGGCGCCATTAACGTGGGCTTTGGCGCTGCCGCCGTTGCTGTCGAAGGCGGCAAGAAGGTCCTCGACGACCTTAACACCAAGGGCGAGCAGGTCCGCAAGGACACCACCACCCCCGATATCGCCCGCAGTGTGTCCGACATGTTCGAGCAGGCCGGCGGTACCATCTCCGATCTGACCGAGCGCTTGGGCATGCAGGGCGAGACCGCGGCCCAGCGCGTGCTTGACGAGCTCATCCTTGCCCGGGTCCGCGTCATGACCGCCCCCGAGCGCACGGCCTTCCTGGCCCATGTGCGCGACATCGTCGATTCGGTCGAGGACAACGTGACCTCGGTGCCCGTCGAGTCCGTTGAGCCCGACGATGCGAAGGATACCGAAGAGGCCGAGTAGCAGCGCAGATGGCAGATTCCACCACCGATTACAACAATCTAGATCCTTTGGGTGACGAGGCGGCGGTTGTCGATGAGGTCGATGCCGCCGTCTCGGGCGCTCGCAAAAAGCCGCGCGCTGTCGATATGGTGCCCGAAGAGCCCGACGCGATGGCGCCGGACGAGGAATACCAGCTCACGCCGGCGGGTCGCCGCGAACGCATCGGGCAGATTGTTCGCTTGGTCAAAAAGTACCGTGTGTGGGGTAACCTCACGCCGGTTCGCTTGCGCCGCCTGCTCGAGGAGCTCGGCCCCATGTTCGTCAAGATGGGGCAGATTCTGGCCAACCGGTCCGAGATTCTGCCGCAACGCTTTTGCGACGAGCTGCGTCGTCTGCGCTCCGACGTGGAGCCGGTGCCGTACGAGGCGGTGCTTCGCTGCCTGGAGGAAGAATACGGCCTGCGCCTGGGGGAGATGTTCGATGCGATCGACCCCAACCCGCTTGGTAGCGCATCGCTCGCGCAGGTGCACCGCGCTCGTCTGGTGACGGGCGAGGACGTGGCCGTCAAGGTGCAGCGCCCCGGTGCGCAGCAGGTTATGGCACAGGACATCGATATCATCCGCTCGGTGGTGCGTATCGTTTCCAAGTTCGTCAACACCGATCAATTCGTTGACCTGCACGGCGTGGTCGAGGAGCTGTGGACCTCGTTTCGCGAGGAGACCAACTTTTTGGCCGAGGCCAAAAACCTCAACGACTTCTACGAGTTCCATAAGAGCGTTCATGGCGTGACGTGCCCCAAATCCTATCTGGACCTGTGCACCGAACACGTGGTGGTTATGGACTACGTCGACGGCATTTCGATCGCCGATCCTGAACGCTTAGTGGCCGAGGGCTATGACTTGGAAAAGATCGGTGCCGCGATTGTCGAGGACTACTCGACGCAGGTGCTCGACGACGGCTTTTTCCATGCCGACCCGCATGCGGGAAACATCATCCTCAAGGACGGTATTGTCTACTTTATCGACTTGGGTATGGTCGGACGTATGTCGAGCCATGACCGCGGTATCGTCAAAGACATGATTTTCGCCGTGGCCGAGGGTGACGTGCCCAAGCTCAAGGATTCGCTCATGCGCTTTGCCGTGACGCGCGGCGATTCGGCCGAGCTTGACCATTCGGCCTTTTTGTCCGACTTGGACTTTATTGTTGCCGACTTTGCCGGGCTCGACCTTAAAGACCTGGATATCGGCGAGTTTTTGACCTCGCTGTTAAACCTCGCGCGTAAGAATGACGTTGAGCTGCCGAGCGTGGTGACGATGTTCGCCCGCGGCATGGTGACGCTCGAGGGCCTGTTGACCGAGTACATGCCCAACGTCAACATGATCCAGATCATCCAGACGCACATCAAAAACGAGAAGAGCACCTACGCCCGCATGCGCGAGATGAGCCGCGACTTTGCAGCGAGCAGTTATCGCGCGGCGAAGGGCTCGCTCGAGGCGGCCGAGTATCTGGGCTTGGCTTCGCGCATGCTTACGCGCGGCCAGCTTAAGGTAAACACGCAGATCATGAGCAGCGATAAGGCGCTGCGACAGCTAGGTGGGATTATCGACCGCATGTCGATGGCTATCGTTATCGCCGGCCTGTTTATCGGTTCGTCGGTGGTGTACTACGCGCGCATCGAGCCGGTTGTGTTTGGTATCCCGGTCATTGGCTTTATGGGCTACGTGAGCGCGCTGGTGCTGGCGCTTATGCTGGGCCGCAATATCTGGCTCAACAGTCACGGCGGCAAGCACTAGAGGCTGCGGCCGTCACCGCATTTTCCTATCGCAAACAATAGCTTTTACCTTGGGCTTCGCCTGCGTGCGAGGCCCTTTTGCGTGATACCATTTTGACGGTAATAATCGATGGCCTAGATGGTGGTGCGGAGACGCACGAATGCGCGGTTATCCTGCGCATTTGGGAGAATCGGGGTGCAAGTCCCCAGCTGTACCAGTAACCGTAATTCCTCTTGGCTCGGGATGCTCGCGTCGCAGATCGGACGACGTGCCCGAGTCGTTAAGGTTAAGTCGGATCGCCTCCCGTCTTGCATGCGGCTGCGGCTTTTGCCGCCGGTGTGCATAGGGCTCTGGAGGGAAGGGGGACCCCGATGGGGGAACTCGAGCGCAACATGCGCGATGACGTGGGGCAGTCTCAAGGCAACGCTCCAAGTACAGACAATGGGGGACAAATGGATATGTTTGAGGACGAGCGCGAGCGCGCCTCGTTGCATCGCCATGGCGCGATTGCATGCGGTGTAGCCAAGCGCGGCCTGGTGGCATTCCTGGCCTTCGCGATGGCCTTTGGCACCACGCCGGCTCAGCTGTGGGCCGAGGGCGCCGAGGGCATTGCCGAGGCTGTGGCTCAGGCTGCGACGCCGGGCGAGGACGCAGCGCTTGCGGGCGGTGCCGCTGAGCAGAGCGGCGCCGAGGTTTCGGATTCTGGGAGCGCGTCTGCAACTAGTGCCGCCACAACTGAGGCGGCAACTGGCGACGAAGGCTCGGCGACGGGGGAGAGCCCTGCCACGAGCGAGCAGTCTTCGACGGCATCCGCTGGCCAAGCGGGATCTGCCGCCGCGGCTGCCGTCCAGACAGAGAACCCGACAGAAACCGGCGATGTCGCCAAGAAGCAGGTCGAGGTCTCGTTCTCGATTATCGGCACCGATGCCGACGGCAAGGCCCAGACCTGGGTGGCACCTACGCAGCTCAAGCTCGACGAGGGCGCGACGGCTGCGGATGCCTTCATTAAGCTGCAGGAGAAGACGGGCTTCAAGGCGAAGTACGAACCGAACACGGCATACGGTTTCTACCTCGAAAGCATCACATCCCCGAGCGATGGTCGCACGCTTGCCTACGATCCGACGACTTATGCCTTCTGGCAGCTGTTCGTCGACGGCGCGTCTTCCTCGGTTGGCGCGAGCAGCGTCAAGCTCACCCAGGGGCAGAAGATTGAGTTTGCCTATACGGCTGGTAGCTCGTCCCCTGTCGTTAAAGACCAGGTTGCCGCAAATGTGACCGTCATTGGTCGCGATGCCCAGGGCAAGACTCAGACTTGGGTCGATAATGCGCAGTATGTGGTGACGTCCGGCTCGAGCGCACTTGACCTTACGAAGGTCGCACTCGAGGCGAACGACATTGACGCCGTTGCTGCGGGCTCCTTCATTCTGAGCCTTAAGTACAACGGTGTTGAGCTGGGTACGCCCCAAGATTATTCGACCTATTGGCAGCTGTTCATCAACGGCAAGTCGAGTGACTATACGGCGGACAATGTCACCATCCATGCCGGCGATACCGTCACGTGGTTCTACGGTGGCTGGGGCGACCAGTTGCCGTCCGATTCTGTCCATGCTTCTGTTCAGGTTCTCGGTAAGGACAAGGACGGCAAGCAGCAGGTTTGGGCTTCGACGGGTCAGACGAGTCTCAAGGCAGGCTCCACTGCCAAGGATCTCCTTGAGCAGGTCGGCCTTACTCTCGATGCTGGCGAATCGTCTTGGGGCTGGTTCCTCAACGGCATTTATTCGCCCTTCGATGGTAAGTCCTATTGTGGCTATGATGCTGCGACCAATAGCTATTGGCGCTTCTACGTAAATGGCAAGTTCGCCGACGTTGGCGCCGGTGCCTACAAGCTCCAGGAGGGTGACGCCGTCACCTTTATGTATGGTGCTGACGCCGATGCCCTCCCCGGTCAGGTGCTTGGATCCGCCGATGTTATCGGTCCCGATGTCAACGGGAACAATACGCGTTGGGGCACGGCAAGCAATGTTTCTCTGCCCGAAGGCTCCACGGCCCAGAACCTTATTGAGGCAGTTTTGAAGGCCAAGGGCGTTGCGTACAACGGCTCCCAGAGCGGTGAGTACTGGTTCCTGAATTCCATTACTTCGCCGTTCGATCACAAGCCGTATGGTTGGGATGCTGCGACCAATAAATATTGGCATCTGTATATCAACGGAGAGCCCTCCTTACTCTGCGCCAATCAGATTACGCTCAAGAGCGGCGATAAGGTCACGCTTGCCTATACCACCGATAATTCGCCCATGCCCGATCCCGACAAGATTGTCGTGGATCCGAGCGCGACGACTCCTGATTGGGATGCCGAGTGGGCCGGCTACGGCAACAGTGGCAACGGTTCGACCGTAACGGATGCCAAGACGCCTGCGCAGGCCGCCGGTCTTAAGTGGGCCTTCGATTGGAAGGCCGAGTCTGGTCAGCAGCATGCCAACTGCAGCGAGCCTGTCATTGCTAACGGCTTTGTGTACATCGCGACCGAGAACGAGCTCATTAAGATCGATTCGTCCACGGGCAAAAAGGTTGCCTCTGCGCCGCTTGCCTCCAAGGTGAGCTATACCTCTCGTCCGATCTATACCAATGGCCTTATCATCGTTCCGCTCAACGGCGGTGCGGTCCAGGCGATTACTGCAGACAAGCTGATCTGCAAGTGGCTGACGCCTGGTTTGACGGACTTGACGCAGAGCTCCTGCACCGTCGTTTCGGACGGCGAGTACGTCTATGTAGGCTCGGTCGATATTTCGTATGACGAGAATTACAACGCGACCTACGGCAACGGCTCCTTTGCGCGCATTAAGATTGCCACGGGCGAAGTTTCTTGGCAGAACATCGACCCTGCCGAGGGCTATTACTGGACTGGTGCGGCTTTGACGGATAAGTATGCCATCGTTCCTACGAGCGCGGGTACGCTTAAGTGCATTGATAAGACGACGGGCGATGTCGTTTCGACCATGAAGCTCGGCGCTGTCGCAAATGCCGATTGCATTGCCGATCCGTCCAATGGTTCGACCTTCTATCAGATGACGCACGACGGAAAGCTCCATGTGATTTCGCTTTCGGCGAAGGGCGTGCTGAGTGAACAGAAGACGGTTGATCTGGGCCTTACGAATAATCTGAGCGCCCCTGCGGTGTCTGGTGACAATCTGATTGTCGGCGGACAGACGGCTACGGGCTCTGCTCTGGTTCTCTATAACCTGAAGACGGGTAAGACCACGATGGTCGCTGCTGCCGACGGCAAGGCGCTGCCGGCTGGCCTCAACGGTATTGCTGCTACTCCGCTGGTGAGTGTTCAGGGCGGCAAGACCTATGTGTACTTCACCGTTAACAGCGCGGATAGCAAGGATTACGTCAACTACTCTGCTGGTGGTGGCGTGTATCGCTATACGCTCGGCGATGCAGAGGCGACGCAGATTTATGATGCGGCTGGCCATTACCAGTACTGTGACTCTCCGGTCATTGCCGATGCTTCTGGCAATCTCTACTACATTAATGATTCGGGCATGCTGTTTAAACTTGGAGCTGTCGAGTCTTGGACGGTTGCCTTTAACTCCAACGGCGGGTCTGCTTGCGACACTAAGTTTGTTGCTACGGCCGATGGCAAGCTGGTCAAGCCGGTCGATCCGACGCGCGATGGCTACACTTTCGGCGGTTGGTATACCGATGAGGCTTGCACGCAGGCGTATGACTTCAGTACGCCGGTGGCGGCCGACCTGACGTTGTATGCCAAGTGGACCAAGAATGCCGTTAACCCTGGCGGTAATGGCGGTTCAGGCTCCAATGGCGGCAATGGCGGCGTTGGTTCGAATGGCGGCGGCGGTTCTAGTACCGGTACTGGTTCCGGCACTGGCGCTGGCGCTGGTTCTGGCTCCGGCTCGAAGGGCGGCGCTATTGCCCCGGGCCAGAAGCCGGTGACCAAGACGACGGTGTCGACCAAGACCGAGACCAGGGACAACAAGTCCGACAAGAAGGACTCCGATAAGTCCGATAAGAAGGACGAGAAGAAGTCTGACAAGAAGTCTGACAGGAAGTCTGACAGGAAGGACGGCAAGTCCGACAAGAAGTCCGATTCCAAGTCCGATACGGGTGCTGTTTCCACGACCACTGCTAAGAAGTCTTCTAGTGCTTCCGAGCAGGAGACTGGCACCAATCCGCTCGCCATCGTTGGCATCGCCGCCGGCGTGATTGGCCTCGCGCTCATCGCCGTCTTCGTGCTGACCAAGCGCGGCAAGGGTGACGGTAATGCCCGATAAGCCCAAGGAGACCAGCGGGCAACAGCCCGACTCCTCGTTTATCCAGCTCGATGATCCAAAGCAAAAGGGCGCCGCTTCGGCGGCGTCCGCCTCTCGTCGCAAGGCGCTCCTTGGCGTTCTTGCTGCCGCGTGCACCATTCTGATCGTCGTCTCGCTGGGCTTCGTCCATCCTTCCGAGAGCGGCGCCTGGTCCATTGACTGGATCGTTCAGACCGTGACGGGGGAGAGCGTCGTCGCCAAGGACACCAAGGGGTCTGGCTCGTCTGCCGCTTCGGGCGAGGCCAGTTCCAAGGATTCCAAATCTTCGAATGATGCAAAAGACGAGCCCAAGGGTTCGAACGACGCCAAGGACGATTCCGAGTCTTCAAACAAGGAATCGGACAAAAACTCGGATAGCAAGAAGTCCGAGGACCGGGGCGGCAAGAAGTCTGGCGATAAATCCGCTGCCCAAAATACGGGAGCCGGTGATACTTCCAATGCGTCTGGCGGTGCTTCTTCGGGCGGCGGTCAGTCGTCTGATGGAGCCTCATCCTCTAATGGCGGAAGCGCTTCCTCGGGCGGTCAGGGCGGCTCGCAGGAGTCCAACTACGTAACGGTGACGGTTTCGGTCACATCGAGTGCTGTGGGCAATCCTGTGTCCTCTGGTGGCACCTTTACCTTTAACGAAGGCGCTACCGTTTACGATGCCCTGTGCGCGCTAGGCCTTTCTGTCAACGCACACGGCTCGTCGTACGGCACGTATGTTTCCGCGATTGGTGGTTTGGCCGAGAAACAGTACGGCGGCACGAGCGGCTGGATGTACTCCGTCAACGGCACAACGCCCATGACGGCCTGCAGTAACTACGTTCTCTCCAATGACGACAACGTCGTTTGGTATTACGTAACGGGCTAGAGGCCTCGACATAGCGCGCCAGACGGGCGGTTCGGGCCAACATCCGGACCGCCCGTTTTTCATGCGAATGGGACTGGGTCGCCGGGTCTCTCTGCAAACAAAAAACCGGTTGGAACGGGAATTCCAACCGGTTATACATTCAAGCAAATAGTGAATCGACTACGACCGTGCGCCCTCGAGGAAGAAGCGACGGCTGAAGTAGTTGTACCAGGTGACAAGGAACGTGGCGATGGCCTTCATGGCTTGGTAGCCGATGCTCAAAAACGTGACGCCCACAAACATGTACAGGTCGTTGAGGCCCAGGCCGATCACCGACAGGATGGTGAAGATCGTGAACTCGCGCTTGCGGCTCATGCCTTCGCGGTGGTCGAACACGTACTTCATGCTGAGCCAGTAGTTGACCACGACTGACGTGATAAACGAAACCGTGGTGCTCATCAAAAAGTCGAGGTGGAACAGCTCGACGAGCGCAATGAGCATGCCCCAGTCGATGCCAAAGGAGATAAGACCCACGACAGCAAACTTGAGGAACTGCTTGGTATGAGGTTGTGCCAGCGCCTTGCGCACGTAATCACATCCAATGCGTTGATGAATCGAGCAGAGGATACTTTAGAGCTTTTACAAGGGAAACGTAAGGTCTTTGCCAAGAACTATATGAACTCGCCAAATTTTCAAGAGCTAATCCGCAAACGTTGAAAATTTGCCCGTAAACGAGCGGCACCCACGGACGATACTGCGCTGAGTGCACGTCGTCCGTGGGCGCCGTAATGCTGCAGGGGTTTCGAGCTACTTGGTCTCGTCGCCCTCCAGGAAGATTTTTCGGGTCACAAAGTTGTAGACCATGACAAGCGCGGTGGCGCAGATCTTGGCGATATTGGCCTCGAGTCCCAGGCCGGCGTTGAGCGCCAGCACGATGCCGTCGTTGAGCACCAAACCGATCACGGACAGCACGACAAAGATGATGAACTCGCGGCGGCGGCTCATGCCTTCCTTGTGCGCAAACACGTACTTCATGCTTGCGAGGTAGTTAAAGATGAGTGAGATGATAAAGCCGCTGGTGTTGGCGATTAGGATGTTGAGGCCCAGACCGTAGTGGAGCAGATTCATAATGCCAAAGTCGATAACCGTGGCAATGACACCGACGACGCCAAATTTCATGATCTGCGCAAGGAGCTTTTGCATGGTACCTGCCTTAGGGTGGCGCGGGGACGCCGTGGGGATGACAAACTCAGCAAGTTTAGCCAATCCCCGCGGGTGGGGCTAGACGCGCTCTTCGATAGCACCGTTTCTATATGCATCGAGCAGCTGGCGCAGATCCTGGATCTGGCTGCGAATCTTGGCGCCAGTATCGGTGTCGCTCACCATGCGGCGACGGTCTGCTTGGTCAAAACGGTTGGTCTCGCTTTCGATGTCCACGTTGCGCGTGAGTGCCTCGGCAACCGTCGTAAAGGCCCGGTGCGACTTGAGGCGGCAGCCGCGCGAGCTCGAGATGAGCGTATAGCCGGCGATACCCGTCTTGGGATGGTAAGCGCGGCAGAAGCCGCCATCGATGACCAGCAGCTTGCCCTCGGCGCGGATGGGCTGCTCGCCCTTGGTGGTTTTAACGGGCGTGTGGCCGTTGATGATGTGGCCGGTCGGCGAGCATGCCATGGGCGCGACGCCAAACTCGCGCATGATGTCGTCGCAGACCGAGGGCGACTTGGTAAGCGTAAAGTACGGGTCCATCGGCTCGACCCAGGTGCTCTTATCGGCGATATAGGCGCGCTCAAAGGTACGCACCAGGCGTCCGCTGGCGGGTGAATTGAAGCCAATCCACAGGTACCACATCCAGTCGAGGGCATCGCGGTCGCCCACGCGCCACGCGCGGCGGGCGATGTGGTCGCAAAAATCGAGATAATCACGGCCGGCGTGCCAGGTGCCCAGGCAGTTCATGCTGCTAAAGGTGCCGTCTTCGTTGAGCGGCACGCAGCCATGGAAGAGCAGGTTGCCGTTGGCGACCTTGTACATCGAGCCGTGGGTGTAGAGGAAATCGATATGGCGATGCAGGTGATCGGCGGTGACAAACTCGGATACGAGCTTGTCGATGATGTGCTGCTCCTGAGACGTGAGCGTGTAGGGGTCCGCCGGGTCGACGGTGGGGAAGTCGTTGGTCGTGAGCGGCCACACGCTGCCGTCGGCGAGCGTGACCGTGCCGGTGTCGTGGTCGATCTTGTCAAGTAACAGGCGGTCGGTCATATCGAACTCGGGGTGGCGCTGGATAATCTGGCCCTCGAGCTTAAAGAGCAGCACGTTGATGGCCTTGATCAGCGGGGTGATGGACTCACCGGCGGTGTAGGTGGCATCGGCAAAGGCGACAAGCTCACGCAGCGAGATGCCGTAGTCGTTCTCCAGGATCTCGTAGTTGTCGTAGCGTAGGTTGTTGCGCAACACCGTGGCGATGCAGGCGGGCTCACCGGCCGCAGCGCCCATCCACAGCAGGTCGTGGTTGCCCCACTGGATGTCGAGTGAATGGTAGGTGAGCAGACGGTCCATAATCTTGGCCGCGCCGCCGCCGCGGTCGAAGATGTCGCCCACCAGTTGCAGGTGGTCGACGGCCAGGCGCTTGATGAGCGAGGCGAGCGACTCGATAAAGTCGTCGGCGCTGGCGGTCTCCAGGATGGACTCCACGATGCGCTCGTGATAGCGCACGCGATAGTTGTTCTCGTCCGGGTGCGTGTGCAACAACTCGTCGATGATGTAGGCGTAGTCGCGCGGGATGGCCTTACGCACCTTGGAGCGCGTGTAGCGGCTTGAAAGTGAGCGAGCGACCATGATGAGCTGGTCGAGCATTGTCTTGTACCAGGTTGGCGAGTCCTCGCGCCGGCTGCGGACCAGGTCGATCTTCTCGCGCGGGTAGTAGATGAGCGTACACAGCTCGCCCTTTTCGTCAAAGGAGAGCGTGTCGCCAAAGATCTCGTCGACATGCTCGCGCACGACGCCCGAGCAGTTGTTGAGGATGTGCATAAAGGCTTCGTACTCGCCATGCACGTCGCTCATAAAATGCTCGGTGCCCTTGGGTAGGTTGAGGATGGCCGAGAGGTTGATAATTTCGGTAAATGCGGATTGTTCGGTGGGGAACTGTCTCGACAGCAGGCGCAGATACTTAAAGTCTTGCGGATTGCGATCGAATGCGACCATGAAACACCTTCCGATGGGGTTGGTAAAACTGATAAACAGCGTCAAACGTTTATCAGTATGCGCCGCTTTTGTTTCGATTTTGCGCCAGCGGCTGAATTGTCGGCTGAACGGTTTGGTAAATCGATTTAGTTGAGGTAGATATGGCGGTTGGGTGGAGACGACAGAGGGTGTTTTTTCAGATATTTATGCGTGGGGCCGGTGGAGACGATGGTGGTAAAGATGTTCACTATTTTTGGTTCGATTTGGTAAATAGTGGACATATGTACCGCATGTAGGCTCACTGTGCGATAATTTGCGCAGCAATGAGTAAGGAGCCTCATATGAGTGATTTTGTCCTGACCTGTGAATCTGCCGCCGACCGAACTCGGGAGTTCTTTGAATCGCGCAATATCCCTGTCGTGTGTTTTCATTACGAGATCGACGATGCTGTCTATACGGACGATCTGTATCAGTCGATTACGCCGGACGAGTTTTTTGCCCAGATTGCCGCGGGCGCCATGCCCAAGACGTCTCAGGTGAGCGTGGGCGAGTACGAGGAGTTTTGGGAGCCGTTTGTTGCCGAGGGTAAAGACGTGCTGCACCTGACGTTGTCGTCGGGTATTTCGGGCACGTATGGATCGGCCTGCGTCGCGGCGCAGATGCTCGCGGATCGCTATTCCCAGGGCGGCAAGGTGCGCGTCATCGATTCGCTGGGGGCGTCTTCGGGCTTTGGTCTGTTGCTGGAATATGCCGCCGACGTGCGCGATAGCGGGGCTTCACTCGACGAGACGGCCGCTTGGATTGAGGAGCATAAACTCAACCTGCACCACTGGTTCTTCTCGACCGATCTGTCGAGCTACCTGCGCGGCGGTCGCATTTCGGCCGCGAGCGCGATCATCGGCACGGCGCTCAAGATTTGCCCGCTTATGACGGTCGATTGCGACGGTAAGCTGGCACCGCGTGAGAAGATTCGCACCAAGAAGCGAGCGATTTCCGAGATGGCCAAGACCATGGTGGCACACGTGCAGGACGGTGCGAACTATTCGGGTAAGTGCATCATGTCGCAGTCGGCGTGCCGCGAGGATGCCGAGGCAGTTGCGGCGCTGATTGAGGAACAGGTTCCGCAGCTTAAAGGCAAGATTGAGATCAATGACATCGGTACTCTGATTGGCTCGCATACCGGACCCGGTACGGTGGCGCTCTTCTTTATGGGCGACAAGCGCGTGGATTAATTTGCCCCATCACGTCGCTGCATGATTGCTCAAACGAAAACGGCCCGTCTCACGTTGTGGAGCGGGCCTTGCTGTTGCGGCTAGCGTTTCTTTCCGCGGAAGAAGAAGCCGTGCAGTGACGGCTTGAGGCCGCGATTGGCGCGATGCTCCTCGACGCGCTCGTGGATCGAAGCGACGCGCTCGATGACTTCGTCGGGAATCGGCACGTCGGGATTCATGTTCTCGACTTGGCTGACCTCGGCGGCGGCGACCTGGTCGATAATGGGCACGTCGTCGCGCGAGATGACAGGTGTGGCGTCTTCCTTCATCTTGCGATAACGCTGCATCATGTCGGTCTGTAGCTGCTGGGCCGAAGGCGGCGTCCAGATGATGGCGTTGGCGCCGGCGGCGATGGTTTCACGGATGCTCTCTGGCGTCTTGCCGCCCGGCGCGATGAGCGGCAGGTTGGGATAGTGCTCGCGCAGCTCGCGTAGGACCTGGGGCGTGTTCTTGCCGGCGGCGATGTTGAGAATCTTGGCGCCGGCGCGCACCTTGGCGTGGGCATCGTCGTCGCAGCGAACGACCGTGGCGATGACGGGGATGTCGGCGATGTTGGTGATGTGCTCTACCATCTCGGCAGTAGCGGGGGAGTTGACCACGCAGCCCGCCGCGCCCTGCATCTCGGAGACGGCTGCCATCTGCACGGAGCGCTTACCGGTCGTAGTTCCGCCGCCCACGCCTACAAAGACCGGGCACTCGGCGACGGTCAGCAGCGCTTGCGTAATGGCGGGCTGCGGCGTGAAAGGGTAGACCGCAAAGACGGCATCGGCGTTAGAGTTGCGGATAACCGCGACGTCGGTGGTGTAAATGAGCGACTTGATGCGTCGGCCGAAGAGCGTAAAGCCGCTGGCCTCCTCGATCTCGTCGGGCATGCGAAGGGCCGCCTTGCGCAAACGCCCGTCGATGGGCAGCGGCTCCATGGGGAGCAGTCCGTTGGGGGTCACGGCTGCCTGGGGCTCGGTGAACTCGTCTGCGAGCTCGACCTCGGAGAAATCGACCGAGGCGACGATGTCCTCGTGAACCTCGGCGGGTACATCGATGGGAGCTTGGTCGTTTGCCGCGGCAGGCGTGTCGAAGGAGCTGGTGCCGACGAAGGCGTCGACGCGCTCATTTAGATCGTTGAGGGTATCCATGGAGACTCGATTCTATGTGATGACGGCCGGCGCGATGCAGCCGGAATTGCGAATGCTAAATCGTTTGACGAGTTGA
The DNA here is from genome assembly GCA_902461085.1 of uncultured Collinsella sp. GTDB lineage: Bacteria > Actinomycetota > Coriobacteriia > Coriobacteriales > Coriobacteriaceae > Collinsella. The sequence continues at coordinate 16,180 of CABPWH010000037.1, forward strand.
TTTTTCCCCGCCGCGCCATCCGTTAGACCGAAGGGCAGGCGAACGTGAAGGAGCTGTGGTGGCGGGGATCGAGGTGCTATCTTGAAAGTCCCGTTTAAAAGAGAGGTGACGCGGTATGGAATTGACAGCAATGTTTGGCTCGATTGGCCTGTGTGTGGGCGCAATCGTTGCCGCCGCGGTCATCTACTTTGTGGTCACGGCCATTAAGGGCAAAAGGGCCGAACGCAAGGAGCGCACGATGCTTAAACAGCATCGCGACCAGCAGGGCAAACGCGCACGGAGATAGCTTGTTGAGTTTTTGATCCGTGCGCTAGCTGCGTTTTCGGATCAGGGCAATGTAGAAGCCCTCAAAGTCGCGGCTAGGCGGAATGGTCAGCGTGCCGGGCATACCGTTGGCGACGGACGAGACGTGGCCGGCGGCGATGGCCTCGGTGAGAGCGTTGCTCTCGATATGCGGCTCCTCGCCGGCATCCTGGGCACGGCGCGTTTCGCTTTCGCTCGGCGTGCCGTCGAGGGGGATGAGCTCGCAGTCCATATGCTTGTCGAGGGCCTCTTGCAGGGCGTCCTCGTTTTCCTGCGGCAAGATCGAACAGGTCGAATAGACGAGCGTGCCGCCCGGTTTGAGGGCACCCATGGCGCGGTCCAGAAGTGCTCGCTGCGAGCGGGCGCACTTGCTCAGCAACTGCTCGGTGAGGCCGCGCAGGCTTTTCTCGTTGCCACTGATGACGGTGCCCGTGCCGGTGCAGGGAGCGTCGAGCAGGATGCGGTCAAAGCGGAAGAACTCGTCGAGCTCGCGTGCGTCGATGCGCATGACGGGCACGTTTTTGGCACCTTGGCGGTGGAGGTTGGACTCAAGCTTTTCGGCGCGGGGAATGCTCATCTCGCAGGCCGTGAGGTGTGCCTGGCCCTGGATGAGGGCGGCGATCTGCGTCGTCTTGCCGCCAGGGGCTGCGCACATGTCCAGGATGTCCTCGCCTGCCTGGGCGCCCAGGACCAACGGCGGCATCATGGACGACAGGCTCTGCAGATAGATCTTGCCGTCGCGGTAGATGTCGAGATCCCACAGATCGGAAACCTGGGCCTCGGGCAGGATAAAGGCGTCTGGGTACCAGGCGACGGGGTTGTGGGCGATGCCGGCGGCACCGAGCGCCGCAGCGATGTCCTCGGCGGTCGCCTTGAGCGTGTTGGCGCGCAGCGTGACCGGGCGTGTGGCCGCGGCGCCGAAGCCCTCGATCATGAGCTCGGCATCGGCGGGCGCATAGGCGCCGGCGACCGTGTCGACCATAAAGCGCGGCAGGTCGGCGCCGCAGGGAAGGGCGGCAAGCTGGTCGGAAAGCTCGGTGGAGGCAAACTGCCTAAGCTTGAGCTCGGGCTTAACCTGCTTTTTCTGCTTACGACGACGCGGCTTGGACATCCGTCTTTCCTTCCACCTAAATGATTATTCTGGGACGGGGATTAAAACATCATTCCATGACCCCCGTCACAAAAGACTGTACTGTGGCGCCCGGGAATGATTTTTTTAATCCCCGTCCCAGAATAATCATTCCCGGGCGCGTTGCTGCAGGCGTGCTTTAGTACTGGCTCTCGTGCTTGCTAAAGAAGTCGAAGCGCGGGGGCAGCGGCTTCACGCGGTGCTTGCCGGGCTTCTCACCCAGGCTCTCCACAAACTCGTCCGTGGAGGCGAAGATGTTGTCCCAGCTAAAGAAGGCGACCGGATCGACGTCGAAGTACTCGCAGATGAGCTCGCAGCCGGCCGGGACGATGCCGTGCATCAGGACGGTTGCCACGCGCAGCTCGGTAAAGGCGTCGACGAGGGCCTGCGTCATTGCGGCGTTTGCCTCGCTACCCTCGAGCTTGTTGGCGGCCTTGGAGGCGTCGCTCCAGCGCTTGTTGGCGGCACGCAGGTAGTCGTCGCACACGGCGAGCGCGCGGTGCGTCTCGAACTTGTACATGGCCTGCTCAAAGGCGAGGGCTGCCTGCTCGGCGGCTTCGACCACGGTGGCGGAGGCGGCACCGGCGGGGATGCAGCCGTTGCGATAGGGGCTCTCGTCGCCCTCCTTGACGGCGACGCCGTAGAAGCAGCTGCGGGCCAGGCGGTTGAAGACGCCGGTCAAAAGGGCGCTCTCCTTAAGGGCCGGGTCGATGACGCGCTTGTCGTCGCAGGCGCGCACCTTGTTGCCGTCCTTGTCCTTGCCGGTCACGCGCGTGTCGTATGCCTTGGGGCTAAAGCTCACCGGCTTCTCGGACAGGCCGAGCGACAGCCAGTGCGCGCGCATCTGCTCGCAGGTGTAGTGGTTGAGCAGGTCGTCTGCCGGCGGGGGAGGCGTCTGCGAGGACGAGCTGGCCTTTTTGCCCATGTAGAGCAGGTGGTAGCAGGCGCTGACGGTGCTCTGCGTGAGGTCCCAACCCAGGGCCTCCCACATGGCGGTCTGCGCGATGCAGTAGAAATAGATGTTGTCCTGACCGATGAACTGGTAGATCTGAGCGTCGTCAGAGCACCACCAGTCGCGCCAGTCGAGCGAGCTGTGCTGGTAGGTGGGCGCGGGGACCTGCGTGGAATCGGCGGCGGGCTCGCCCATGAGGGCGGCATCCTGGGCGGCGACACCCTCGGTTACGCCGGCGGCCTTGGCATCGCGTGCGAGCACGGTGCGGGTGTAGCTGATGGGCGCCCACAGACTCTCGGGCCAGCACCAGCAGGTGACGTCGGAGACGCCATCGACCTCGGGCACCGGAACGCCCCAGTCGATGTTGCCGGTGATGCGGAAGGGCACGAGCGCCTTGCCGCTGCGGAAGCGCACGCCGCCGTTGGCGAGCACCGCGTGGGCGTCATCGCGCTCCTTCCAGCTGGGGAAGGTGACGGTAAAGCTGCTCTTGTTGCCCTCGGGCTCCAGCACGGTGTGCTCGGGCAGCTGGTCCTCGACGGCGTCGAAAGCCTCGCGGAACTTGTTCTGAATGTAGAGCTGTGCCGGCAGCAGCCACTCCTCCATGGTCTTGGAGACCACGGAGCGAACCTGCGGGTTCTGAGCGAGCTTGGCGGTGTAGGTCTTCATAAAGTCGAGGTAGGCGGGCAGGTCGAAGTAGAGGTTGTCGACCGGGCGCAGCTCGGGCACCTCGCCGGTGAGCTGGCTCTTGGGCGCGATGAGCTCCTCGGGCTCAAACTGGTGACCCAGGTCGCACTCGTCGGCATACGCCTTCTCGGACTTGCAACCTTGGATGGGGCAGCGGCCGATCACCTGGCGGCCGTTGAGGAACGTGCCGGCCTTGGCGTCGTAGAACTGTAGGGTAGAACGCTTGGAGATGGTGCCCTGCTCGTGCAAGCGCTCGATAATCTCGGCGGTAACCTCGTTGTGAATCTGGGCCGCCGGCTCAAGGCCCGAGCCGCCGTAGATGTCGCAGCTGATGTTGTAGTTGTTGAGGGTCGCGGCCTGGCGGGAGTGGTTGGACTCGACGTACTCGCTAATGGACTTGTCGTAGCCCTCGTTCTCCTTGAGCTTGCGGTAGCTCTCCATGATGGGCGATCCGTAGCAGTCTGTGCCCGAGGTGAAGATGACGTTCTCGCGGCCCAGGCGGTCGCGCAGGAAGCGGGCGAAGAAGTCGGCCGGGACAAAGACGCCGCCAACGTGGCCAAAGTGAAGGCCCTTGTTGCCGTAGGGCTCGCCGGCGGTGACGATGGCGCGGCGAGGCCAGCTGGGGCGGTCGTTCATGGAGTATTTGGATGCCATGGGACTCCTTCGCATGGGTGGAAGCGCGGCCGGGCACAAGGCCTGGCAACGCGGTGGTCAATTCGTGCATATCGTTCGACATTATCGCACATGCGGACGGGTACGTGGCAGGGGCGCTATCCTAAGATGCTATGAATGAGATTTCCAACATACATGCGTTTGAGGACGAGGATTTTCTGCACGCCTGCTTTGTGTGGGGGATGGCCGTGCTCGGCGCATTTGCTGTGTGCTTGGTGCCGGTGTTTATGCTGATGGGCGGGCCTGCGGACTTGGATGCGGCTGACGCGGGCGGCTGGACCACGGTCTTGGGCTGGATAGTCTGCTTAGCTGCGGTTTCGGCGGCGTCATTTGCCGTGCACGAGCTGGTGCACGGTGTGTTTTTTAAGCTGCTGGCGCCTGCGGGCGCGCAGGTGACCTTTGGGGCGAATCGCGAGACGGCGATGATCTATGCCTGCGCCGAGGGCGTGGTGTATTCGCGCCGGCGGTACGTGGCAGTTTGCCTGGCGCCGACGGTTGTTGTGACGACAGCGTTTGCCCTGGGGTTTGCGTTTTCGGGCTATCCGCTGCTGTGCTACCTGGCGGCCGGCTTGCATTTGTCGGGCTGTGTGGGCGACTGGTACTACGTGCGAACCATTCTGCGCGATCGCCGCATTGTTGCCTGCGAGGACACGTCCTTTGGCGTGCGCTTTTTCGCAAAGTAGTCTTTTTGGAATGATTTTTCTGGGACGGGGATTAAAAAATCATTGCGGGAGAGGAGATGTTGATGAAGCCGTTGTTGTTGCACGCTTGCTGCGCACCGTGCTCGCTTGAGCCGGTCCGCCTGCTGCGCGAGGAGGGGTTTGAGCCCACAATCTGCTGGACCAACCCCAATATTCAGCCGCACGATGAATGGCAGCGTCGCCTGGACGAGCTGCGCCGGTGGTGTGCCGAAGGCGGCATCGAGCTCGTCGAGGCGGGGGAGGACCGGGAGCGCTGGGAGGCCGGCGTGGCCCCGCTGGGCGCCGATCGAGCCCGTCGCTGTCGCGCATGCTATGCCCTGCGTCTGGCCGAGGCGTGCCGTGTGGCCCAGGAGCGCGGGTTTGAGTTTGTGGGCACGACGCTCGCCGTCTCGCCGTACCAGTTGTTCGAAACCTGCAATGATGTGTTGGAGCGTCTGGCTGCTGCCCGCGGTCTCACTCCGGTGATTCGCGATTTTCGCCCGTATTATCCCGAGGCTACGCGCCGTTCGCGCGAGCTGGGCATGTATCGGCAGAACTACTGCGGCTGCCGATTCTCGGGCCGCCAGGGGGGGAAGGAAACG
>CABPWH010000038.1 GCA_902461085.1 uncultured Collinsella sp.
GCCGGAAATCCCCGGCGCGGCCCGCTTTTTTGACTCACGCGACACGCTTGCGAATCGAAGGTGAATGCTTTCCCCGTTACCTAGTACTGCTCGATGCCCATGTAGCGACGAACCTCGGGACTGTGGTCGAAGACCTTGCCGCGCGCGGCGCGCAGCTCGCAGCTCATGTTGTAGAAGAAGATCGGCTCCAGGAACGAACGCACGTTGGCAGGCACCTCGCCCACGCCGTACTCAAGCGCGTCGAGCACCATGATCGTGTCGGTGTGCGTGTTGAGGAACGCCAGCGCGCGCTCCTCCATGGGGCGGCACTCGCCCGATCCGAGCTGCACAAAGTAGAACACGCCGGGCTCGGTGGCTTCGAACGGGCCGTGGAAGTACTCGCCGGAGTGAATATAGCAGCAGTGCTGCCACTGCATCTCCATGAGCGAGCAGATGGCCATTGCGTAGGTCTGGCTAAAGTTGGGGCCGGATCCCAGGATATAGAAGAACTTGTGCTGCTGACAGAGCTCGGCAAAGCGGGCGCCCAGCTCGGCGTTGACCTTCTCGCGGGCGGCGGGCAGCAGCGCATCCATCTGCTTTAGGCCCTCGTACATGTCGGCGAGTGCCTCGTAGCCTTCCTGCTGGTCGAGCAGCTCGGCGGCGATCAGAGCGCCGATGCCCTGAGGCACCTCGGCCTGCGGCACGCCCTCGCCCCAGGGGTAGACCCAGGTGGCCCACTTGCCGTTGTCGATCTTGGAGCCCTCGCAGTCGGTGAGGGCAACGACCTCGGCACCGGCCGCCAGCGCCATCTCGCAGCCGTCGACGACCTCTTGCGTGTTGCCGCTGTGGCTGCAGGCAATAACGAGCGACTTCTCGCCAAGGCTCTTGGGGGCCATCAGGCAAAACTCGCGTGCCGTGTAGACCGTCGAGGTAAACGTGGTGGCCTCGCGCTTGAGCAACTCGTTGGCCGGCATCAGGTCAATCATCGAACCGCCACAAGCAATCCAAAAGACACTCTCAATCTTACCCTTGCGCTCGATGATTTCCTGAACCAGATCATGTGCGTTCATCCTGATGTTCCTCCTTGTGGGGCGGCTTTGAGCGACGGCGGCTCGTACCTGCTGTCGTTCTATGTTGTCCTATTTATAACACGTGTAACAAAGCCCGTGAAGTCATCTCGGCAAATTTATTCTATGTTGTTCTATCTATGGACGTTAGATGTCGAAGACGTAGCGCGAGCCCACGATCTTTTGGCGTCCGAGCAGCAAGGGTCGCTCGTCCTCATCGGTAAAGTACGCCTCCATATAAAAGAGCGGCTCGCCGACTGGCACCTCCAACAGCGGGGCCGCCTGAGCATCGGCAAGCGCAATCTCCACGGTGCAAGGGTCGGACTTGAGCGGTGCGCGGCCCGAATGCTCGGCAACGAGCGCAAAGATCGAGTTATCGGTGAGGTCCTTATCGGCAAGTGTCTGCAGATAGGGATGGTCAACCAGCACAAAGGCGTTGTTCTCGAGCATGACGGGGATGCCGTCGGCCGTGCGCACGCGCTCGACCACGATAAGCTCGCAGCCGGGCTCTACGCCAAAGAACGCCGCGTCCTCGCGCGTCGCCGCAACCACCGTGCGCGATACCAGGCGCGCACCCGGCACCATGTCGTTGGCAGCGCAACCCTCGGAAAAGCTCTGAACGTCACCCTTCTGGACAATCTTGCGCTTGAGCTTGGGCGCGCACACGAACGTGCCCCTCCCCTGCTGGCGGTTGAGATACCCCGCGCGCGACAGCTCCTCGATGGCGCGGCGCACGGTGATGCGTCCCACGCCGTAGTACTTCGCGAGCTCCATCTCGGAAGGAATGCGCGAGCCGGATGCGTACACGCCACGCGCGATCTCGCCTTTTAGGTCGTCCATTACCTGCTGGTACAGCGGCACGGCGGACACCTCAGTGCGCTCGGTTTTATCGTCGAATGCCATCGTTACGCTCCATCCCGCGCATGCTCGGACTCAAACTCTTCAATCGCCGCCATAAACTGATCGCCAAAGGCGTCGGCCTTTTTCTCGCCGATGCCGTTGACCTGGATAAGCTCGTCGCGCGTCTGAGGGCGCAGACGGCACAGACCTCGCAAAGCCTTGTCGGAAAAGACCATGTACGGCGCCATCTCCAGCTCGGTCGAAATCTCCTTGCGCAGGGCACGCAGGCGCTCGAACAGCTCGGCATCGTCACCCACGCGCGGGCGCTGATCCAGCTCGGCCTCCTCGCGCAGCATATCCACCGCACGGCGGGCGCGGGCCGAGGCCTTGCGCTTGGACGCGCGACGCTTAACGGTAAAGGCAAACGCCTCGTCCTCGACCTCGCCGGCACGCGGGCCTAGCCCCACGACCGGGTACTGCCCCTGCGAGGTGGCCAGGTAACCGCGGCCGCACAGCTGGCCGACGATGTCCTTGATGCGCCCGACCGATTCGCTCGACAGCTCACCGTAGCCGCGGTCCTCGTCCAGATGCATCTGGCGAATGCGCTCGGTGTTGCCGCCGTGAAGCACGTCGGCGATGAGCGACTTGCCAAAGCGCATGGGACGCGTGGCCACATAGCGCACGGCGGCGCGGGCCATATCGGTGACGTCCTCGACCTCGAACTGCGTGAGACAGTTGCTGCAGTTGCCGCAGCCCTCGGCCTCGTCCGTGGCGGCGCTGCCCGTACCAGCCGCGGCATGCTCGGCCGCGGCTTCGTCGCCAAAGTAGCGCAGCATGTATTCGCGCAGGCAGCCAGTGGTATTGCAGTAGCCCTCCATCTGGCTGAGCAGGCGGTAGCGGTTCTGGAGCGCCCACGCGCGCTGCTCGTCGTCGAGCGCCTCGTCGGCCACATCGCCGCGGTCGATCAGAAAGCGACGCATGCGAAAATCGTTGCCGTTCCACAGCAAATGGCAGCTTGCCGGATCGCCATCGCGGCCGGCGCGGCCCGCTTCCTGGTAGTAGGCCTCGATGCTCTCGGGCACGTTGTTGTGAATCACGTAGCGCACGTTGGGCTTGTCGATGCCCATGCCAAAGGCGTTGGTGGCAACCATCACCTGAATGTCGTCGTCGATAAAGGCGCGCTGGCTCTGGCGGCGGGCGTCGTTGCCCATGCCGGCATGGTAGCGGCCAACGCGAATGCCGCTGGGACCCAGCGCCTCGGCAAGCTCCGCGGCCAGCGCGTCGACCGTCTTGCGGGTCGAGCAATACACGATGCCGCTCTCGCTCGAATGCGCGATCACGTAGTCGCGCACCCAGGCGGTCTTGGCCTTGTCACCCATCTCTTCGCAACCAAAGTAGAGATTCTTGCGATCAAAACCCGTCACCACGGTCGCGGGATTTTGCAGGCCGAGCATCTGCTGAATGTCCGCGCGCACACGCTCGGTCGCCGTAGCGGTAAAGGCCGCCACGATGGGGCGCTGCGGCAGGGAATCGATGAACTCGCGAATCTGCAGGTAGGCGGGGCGGAAATCCTGACCCCATTGGCTCACGCAGTGGGCCTCGTCAATGGCCACGAGTGGCACGCCGATGCCGCCTTCGGCCGCAGCTTCCTGCGCAAAGGCCAGAAAGCGTGGCTCGAGCAGGCGCTCGGGCGCCACATACATAAGCTGGTAGCGGCCCTCGCGCGCCCGCTTGAGCACGGTGTTTTGCTGGGCCGGGGTAAGGCTGGAGTTGAGATAGCTGGGTCGCGCACCCGCCGCGAGCAGCGCGCGGGTCTGGTCCTCCATAAGCGACAGCAACGGGCTCACCACAAAGGTGATGCCGGACAGCATGAGCGCGGGGACCTGGTAGCAGATAGACTTGCCGGCGCCCGTGGGCATAACGCCCAGCGCATCGCGACCGGCAAGGATCGCATCGACCATGCGGTCCTGTCCCGGGCGAAACGAGGTGTAGCCAAAATAGGCGCCGAGCGTGTCGAGCGCCATCTGCTGCATGCTATCGGTCATGGTTTCCTAACGTCAGAATCATCTGCCGCCGATTATACGCCGCCACGCGGACCGGTGCCGCACGGCTGCCGGCCACGCTCATTCTGCGGGTAGTCATTGGGGACGTTCTTGAATGACTGGCCGTTTAAGAACGTCCCCAACGACTAGTCTCTTGACAAGCGCGGAAACGTCGCTGGCTGGGTATGGGTCAGCGAAAACGCCCCTAAGCGAGCAAGGTGACGTGAAAGAGGAGGGAAGCGTACTTCGGTACGCGACCGACGATTGAACGTCAGATTGCCGCTTAGGGGCGTTTGCAGCGTCGACAGGTCCGTCGTTCGTCAGAACGGCGGAACCAGCCCGAACCAACCCTACATCACCATAACGTAGCGCGATCCCACGTAGTACTGCTTACCCATCAGGACCGGCTCGCCATTGGGACCGGTAAAGCTGGCACGCAGGTTGAGCAGGGGATCGTGCGGAGCAATACCCAACTCGGCCGCCTGCTCGGTATTGGCACGAACGGCCTCGACCGTGCGGTAGCCAACCGAGACAATCGGCGTTCCGCCAACACGCTCGACCTCGGCAAAAATCGACTTGTCCTCAAGATCGGCCGTCAACAGCTCACGGTAGGCGTCAAACGGCACAAAGATGTTCTCCTCAAAAATGGGCTCGCCGTCGGCCGTACGCACGCGCTTAATATGCAGCAGCAGCGCGTCCTTCTGCAGGCCAAAGAACTCCATCTCGTTTTGACGTGCCGGCACAATCTGGCGATCGACCACATGCGCGCCCGCCTTCATGCCGTTGTCGGCACACAGCGCGGTAAACGTCTGCAGCGTCGAAGCGTGGAACTGGCGGTTGATGTGCGGCGTGGAAACAAAGGTGCCGCGACCCTGCTGCTTAACCAAGTAGCCATCGGAACACAGCTCCTCGACGGCGCGGCGCACCGTAATGCGGCTCACGTCGTACTGCTCGGCTAGCTCAAGCTCGGACGGAATACGCTCCTTGGGTGCATAAACACCTTTCTCGATCGCATCCTTGATTTCGTCGTAAATCTGCTGGTAAAGCGGTGCATTTTTGGGCGCAGGCATATCTAATCACTCTTATCGAAATATTGAAATAACTAATACGTATATAACGTCTAGTTTCATGTTACCTCATAATGATAAAACGATACACCCTCCCTACCAAAAAGCGACAGCTTCATTTTGGTAGGTTTTATCTGGGCAAACAAAAGCCCCCCGAAAGCAGCGAGGCTTTCGAGAGGCTCAAGCGGACAGGATTGCGCCAGGCCGGCAAAATGCCAAAACCCTACTTGCCGTCGTCCTGCTGCAGACTGTCCTGCTCGCTGAGGCGCGCCTGCCTGCTGGCCATGCGTGCGGGCTTGTCGGGATCGGGAACGGCCGTGGGCATGGGCTCGTCGACATGACCGCCCCACCAGCCGCCCACAAAGTTGAGCGTGTGGAACACGTTGATCACGGCCCCGGGATCAATGTCGCACACCAGCTTGATAATGTCCTGGCTCTCGTAGGTCGATACAACGGCGTGCAGCAGGTACATCTTTTCGCGGCTGTATCCGCCAATGACCTCGGCACAGCTAATGCCATGCTGAAAATGGTCGACATAGGCGGTCATGACCTCGTCCGCCTTGCGCGTCGTGATCTGCAGCGTCACGCGGTCGTAGCGACGATAGAAACTGTCGATGGTCTTGGTCGAAATAAACTGGAACACGATGGAGTACGCCGCATTGTCCCAGCCAAACATAAAGCCAAAGATCGCCAGGATAAAGCAGTTGAAACCAAAGATGACGCCCCAGATGGTCTTGCCCGTGTGGTTGGAAACCCACAGCGCGATAAAGTCAGTGCCGCCGGTGGATGCGCCGGATTTAAGCGCGATGGCAGCGCCCAGACCCGAGACCACGCCGCCAAAAATGATGAGCATGATCTTATCGCCCAAAAACGGCGCGAAGTGAAGGACGTTGAGGAACAGCGACGAGAGCACGACCTGCATCATCGAGAAGATGACGAAACGCTTGCTAATGCCGCTCCAGCATAGGAGCGCCACGGGAATGTTGAGCGCGAGCATACCGAGCGAGATGTCGATGTGAACGCCGCCGAGCGAGGTAACGCGATCGAGCAGGACCGCGACGCCGGTGAGGCCGCTCGGAAGCAGGTCGGCGGGCTGAATGAATGCCTGGATCAGAAATGTCTGGAGAACGGCGGAAATTGTGACCGCCACTGCAGTAATGGCGCGGCGGACGATGGTGAGACGGCCGAGCATGAGCACGCGGTCCGTGAGCTGATCGATGGCGTTCGCCACGCGGGCTCCTTTCGAAGGCAGATGTGGTTGTGGGGCATGCCCGCGATTGTAGCATGGAGCGTGCGGGGGCGCTTCAATTCACCCTCCCTCGACAACCAAAGCGGGACCAACAACCCCCACGACCAAAGGCCCAAATTATAAGTGAGTAGACTTTTTACGATCTGCCGGGCACACCCAAAACCGCCACCCCTGTGACCTGCGGTTTTACTAGAGCAGATGCACTTTGTGCTCGTCCTACACCAAAAAGTCTACTCACTTAGTCCGAATCGAAGCCAAACGGATCAAAATAGATGACAAATTAAGCCAATCCACCGCAAAAAACGTTTGAACCCGTGCTTCTCGCGGCGGATTGACACTACAAAGCGGCCAAAATGTCGGTCAGATTATCAATAACGGCATCGGCTCGCGATTGATCGAGGTTGACGCCCTCGTGCGGACGCAGCGCCAGGACTCGGGCGCCGGAGCGTTTGCCGGCCTCGATGCCTAAAGGCGAATCCTCGATAACCAGGCACTCGGCAGGCTCCACCCCCAGCGCCTCCATGGCACGCAGGTAGATCTCGGGGTCGGGCTTAAACGCACTGCACTCGTGACCGCTGATGGTGTAATCCAGCACGTCGGCGATGCCGGCAATCTCCACCAGCTCGTCGATTAGCTCGCGATAGGACGAGCTCGCGATGGCGCACTTCACGCCGCGCTCGTGCAGCTCACGCATCACCGGCTCCGTTTGCTCGTTGAGCAGCTCGGCATACGGAACGGGATGGTCCGGGCTATAGACCTGCTTGTACTCAACGCGCAGACGCTCGCGCAGCTCGACATCGTCGGGCACCAGCGCCTCCCAAATGGCCGGCTCGTTAGACCCCGAAAGATCGGGGATCTCGTCAAAGTGGAACCCCTTCTCTTCCATAAACGCCACGCGACGACGGTTGTAGAACCACTCGGTATCGACCAGCACGCCGTCCATATCAAACAGCACCGCCTTGATCATACGCATCTCCTCCCACCTGCCAAAAAGGGACAGGTTTATTTTGGTAGGTTTTATCTGAGGTTTTGTGGCGCGACGGATACGCCCTCCCCAGAGCAAAAAAGGGGACGGGGCGCAAACCCCATCCCCTCTCAATCAACCCGTAAGGTCTACTTACTTGTGATTAGTAGGAAAGCTTCCACATGTAGCGACGCATGGTCAGCGGGTGCTGACGGGCCTCGGCGATCTGGTTGCCGTACTCGCGCATAACGGCGAGGTGCAGCAGCGGGTTGAAGTAGGTGACGACGCTCGCGGGCACAGCGTCAGCCAGGCCGTAGTCCTTGGAGTCGATCAGAGCGACCTTGGCGCCCATGCGCTCAAGGAAGGTGAGGGCGCGGGCGTCCATCGGACGGGTAGCGCCATCGGACATGAAGAAGACGTAGGGCTTACCCTCGGTGGAAACCTCGAACGGGCCGTGGAAGTACTCGCCGGTGTTGTAGGCGGCGGCGTCGATCCACTGCATCTCGGTGAACAGGAAGGCGGCGTGAGAGTAAGCCATCTTCTCGGAGGCACCAGAGGCCATGAAGTAAATCATCTTGTCGTCCTTGAAGTCCTCAGCGAACTTCTTGGCGAGCTTCTTGCAGGACTGAGCAGCGTTCTCGCAGAGATCGAAGACGTTGGTGAGGCCGGTGATCATGTCGTCGTACTTGTCATAGCCCTCGGTCTGCTGAAGGATCTCGAGAGCAAGAGCGATGGCATAGCCGGGCTTCTCGCACTTGGCAGCGAAGTTGGCGTGGAAGCCGTGAACGATGACGTAGTCAGCGTCGACGGTCAGAGCGGAGCCAGCCTTGTTGGTGAGGGAGACGACCGGGCAGTTGTGCTTCTTGGCGGTCTTGTTGGCCTCGACGGTCTCGGGCGTGGAGCCACCGAGGGAGCAGGTGATCACGAAGGTGTGCTCGTTGACCCAGGAAGGCGTGTCGTAGTTGAACTCGTTAGCGGTGAAGATCTGAACGTTCAGCTTGTCCGTGTTGTTGGCCAGGAAGTACTTGGCGGGGTACAGGTCGGACATGGAAGCACCGCAGCCGACGAAGGCGACACTGTGGATCTCGTGGTTGGACAGGACGTCAGCGACGATCTGCTTAGGGAGGTTAAGGTCGATCTCGTACATCTGACACATTCCTTTCGATTTTTGCGGCGCCACATTGCCGGGCGCTCGCAGGGTTACCGTGGTTTGGACCGAGTCGCCGGTCCGTTGAGGATGCGACAAGGGGACTGTCCCATTGTCGCATTTTGGGGATGGAAGCCTGCCTGGGGTATGGGATGCCAGGCAGGCCCCCGGGGGAAAGCGGTTAGGCGCTTGGTCGCGACTAGGCCAGAATGCCGGCCGCGGAGAGGGCGATGCCGCCCACGATGGCGATCACGAGAAGCCAACCGGTGTTGACGTTCTTCTTGATGAGCCAGTACATAAGGCCGGTGAGGCCAAGGGAGATCATCTGGGGCATCATGCCGTCCAGGATGTCCTGGATAACGACGGTGCCCTCAGCGAACTGCAGCGGGGTGGTGGCGCCGATCAGCGTGGCGATCATGCCGCCCACGGACATAAGACCCACGATGCCGCAGACATACATGAGCTTCTCCATGAGGTCGCCGCCCTGAAGCTTGCTCAGGTACTCGTGGCCACCCTGATAGCCCATCTTGGCTGCGAACCAAGTGATCAGCACGGAGGGCACGATGGAGATGAGCATGGCCAGGATCGGGCCCATGATGGAGCCCTGCTGAGCCAGCTGAACGCCCAGACCAAAGGCGATAACGCGGATGGTGCCCTGGAAGAAGGAGTCACCAATACCGGAAAGCGGGCCCATGAGGGAGGTCTTGACCGCGTTGATCGAATCGGGGTCGAAGTTCTCGGGATCCTTGGCGTACTCCTCCTCCATGGAGGCGGCGAGGCCCAGGATGAAAGCGCTCGTCTGCGGGGTGCAGTTGTAGAACGCCATGTGACGGTGGTAAGCCTCTTTCTTAGCAGCGAGCTGCTTGGGGTCGGACTCATCCGGATAGAGGCGATCGAGCGTGGGAACCATACCGTAGAGGAAGCCCATGTTCATCTGACGCTCGTAGTTCCAAGAAGCCTGGATGGCCCAGGAGCGCCAGAAGAACTGGCTGACCTTCTTGTTCAGGGACACGTCCTTGGTTGCGGTTGCCATAGTGTGTTCCTCCTTAGTCTTCGTCGTCTTCGAGCGGATCGTAGTCGGAATCGACACCGGCGGCTGCATGGGAACCATTGAACTTGAAGCCCATGAAGACGACAGCCAGGCACACACCGATCAGAGCGACCGCGATGACGGACAGGTTGAGGTAAGCGGCGAGCAGGAAACCGATGAACAGGAACGGAGTCATACCCTTCTTGATCATCATGGTGAGCAGCAGGGCCAAGCCGTAGGCGGTCATGATCTTGGTCGAAACGTTAAGACCAGTGGACAGCCACTCGGGAACCATGTTGACGATGGTCTGGACCAGGTCGGTGCCGACAAAGACGGCGAGGAAGATCGGCAGGAAGTACATGAGAGCGTACAGACCGGAGCCGGCGCAGATGTGCATACGGTAGGCGGTCTTGAACTTTCCGTTATCGATCGCGTTATCCGCCACATGGGTGAGGGCGGCGATGATGGAACGGAACACGATGCCGAGGAGCTGACCCAGGACGGCGACCGGGATGGCGATCGTCATGGCGGTCTCGGCGGAAGCATCGGTCAGGCACGCAAAGGCAGCGGCCACGATGCCGCCCAGGACCATATCGGGCGGAACGGCGGCGCCGACTTGCACCAGGCCCATGGACACGAGCTCGACGGCGGCACCGAC
The DNA here is from genome assembly GCA_902461085.1 of uncultured Collinsella sp. GTDB lineage: Bacteria > Actinomycetota > Coriobacteriia > Coriobacteriales > Coriobacteriaceae > Collinsella. The sequence continues at coordinate 10,044 of CABPWH010000038.1, forward strand.
GGCAAGGCCGGTGGGCACATCGCCCAGCAGCAGACCGACGAGCGTAGCGCCAACGAGGGGCTGCTCGAAGTTAAGACGACCGAGCAGGCGGGAGTCCCACATGCAGAACACGCCGACGAGGCCGACGAGCACCGCACTGATGAACGTATTCATACCCTTCTCCTTTCAGTCAGGCAAAAGCCTGGTTGATTACAGCTTGGCGTCGATGTCGACGCTCTGATACGTGGGGGTCTGCTGGACGTAGAGCTTGATGCCCATGTCGAGCAGCTGGTTGATATCGGCCTTCTGGGTGGCATCGAGGAAGACGGAGCTGTCCTTGCCGCCGACCTGATCGGCACCGTCGTGGTTGGCGGTGGCGCCCAGGTTGATGGCGTCGAGCTTGTAGCCCTGGCAGAACTGCAGCATCTCGGCAGTGTTGCCAAAGACGAACATAACGCGCTCGCCGAGGGTGTTGAGCTTGTCCATCTTGGCGAGGGCACGCTCGACGGTGAAGACGTTCAGGCGCACGCCCTGGGGCTTGGCCAGCTTAAGAGCACCCTTCTTGATGTCATCGTTGGCGGCAGCGTTGTCGACGACGATGATGCGCTCGGCCTGAACCTTGGTGGTCCAGGTAAAGACGACCTGGCCGTGCAGCAGACGGTAGTCAAGACGTGCGAGGACGATCTTGGCGGGACCGGAGCTGTGACGGGGCGCCTTAGCCTTCTTGGCGGGAGCCGCGGCAGCCTCGACCGGTGCGTTGGGGTTGGTCAGACCGGTGCGGGCCTCGTTGATGAGGGCCGCGAGCTCGGCGCCCTTGACGGGGACGGGGCTCATAGCGAGCGTCAGTGCCAGCGGAATGTTGAAACCGCTGACAACCGTGAACTTCGTGCCGTTCTTGGAAAGCTCGACCATGCTGTTGTTGACCGAGCTGCCGAGCATATCGGTCAGCACATAGACGGTGTCGTCCGCGTTGAACGTGGCGATCATGGCGTCCACCTTGTTGGTGATGGGCTCCTTGTCGTCGCGAGCAAGCGACACGACGTGGACGTTCGACACGTCGCCGAGAACCATCTCGAGCGTGTCTTTGGCGCCTGCGGCCAGGCCGCCATGAGATGCGAGAATGATCTGATTCATCTTGCCTCCTCCTTTTCGTTATGGTCATTATAACGTCTTATACGTTGCTTATATTGCTAATTAGTATAAAGACCGTTCGCGGGTGAAAATCGACCGTTGACGGGTTTAACGTACTCGAAACGTTTGGCTAGGTAGGCCGGCGCTAGCTGGATAACCCCAGGTCAGACCCTGCGCGCAATCCCCTATCGCACGAAGTACCAGGGGCTTTCCTGTACGGTGGGTTCCAGCGCAATGCCGGTGCGTTCCTTAAACAGATCCATGTCCTGAGATTTTTCGGTCCACCACGCGTTGGGCTTAAAGGTCATGCTCTCAATGACATGACCGACAAACACACTGTTGCGCAGCTTGGAGAAGTCGGTGTTCATAATCAGGATGGACGCGAGCACCAGCACGATGCCCAGGACTTTAATCGCGCCGGCGGGCTCGGCGTAGACACCAATGCCCACCAGTACGGTGACGACCGTCTCGAATGACATTACGACGGGAACTTTCGACGTCTCGAGCCCCATGGACAGACCCTGCATATATAAGACATAGGCCACGGCTGTAGGGATGAGTCCAAAACCAAAGAACAGCAGCAGCAGCTGTGGCGACATTGCCGCGGCGACATCTGGCCACGGAGCCGCGATAGCCGCCATAACCGCACCGCCAAAAACAAGGCCCCAAAACGTGACAGCCAGCGGGTGGACCGTCTTGGTTGCTAACCGGCTAAACACCGCGAGCGACGCGCCACAAAAGCCCGCGATCACGCCCGACGTGACGCCCCAAACCGAAAAATGGAAACCGGAAAGGTCGCCATTGGTCACTGCAAGTACACAGCCACCGATATTAAAAGCGATGGCAACGAGCTTGTTGGGAGTCACATCCTCGCGATAAAGCACGCGGCCGAGCATGACGCCAAACACCGGCGAGGTGTAGAGCAGCACCGAGGCCGTGGACATGCCCACCTCGCCCATGCACTCGTAATAAAGCGTGTTAGCGGTGGCGAGGCCGATAATGCCAAGAAGCGCACAGGGAACAAGCTCTTTAGGACTTGCCTTGAACAGTGCCAGGGGACCCGATGCTTTTCCCTCACGATCGCCTCCCTGGCAACCCATGAACGCCAAGACCGGAGCCATTAAGACGGCACCCGACAACAGGCGAAAGGCCGCCATGCTCTGAGACGAAACGCCCATGGCCGAGATGCCGTTTACAAAGATTCCGATGCTGCCCCACATAAGCGCGGCGATCAGCACCAGCACATAGCCCAGATTGCTTTTCTTCAACGCAGCCTCCTCGGTATTGTTTCCAATATGTTTCATACTACGTTATAGTCGTTATATACATTTTTCAAGACACAAATCGGCGAGCGGAAAAATCTGCTCTACCGCTACAACCCATTGGTGCAAAGGGGTCAGGTTCATATGCGCCAACTTGGTGTAAAGTAACCTGTCCCCAATGACTAGGACTGTCCCCAAGTGCCGAACGTCTCCAAGTGCCGCATCTGGGCCAAGGCGACGCCGATGCTTTGGCAACGCCAGCGAAAACCCACCTGAGCGAGCAAGGTGCCATGAAGCGAAGCGGCATTGACCTTCTGGTCATGCCGCTGAAGCTGAAAGGCGGATTGCCGCTCAGGTGGGTTTGCAGCGTCGAGCCGTTACGGCGTTTGGTAAAACGCCGTAACTAATAATCCAGCTTCCACATGTAGCGGCGCGTCATGTAGTCCTTGTGAGTAACGGCAGAGAGTGCACGCATATACACGTTGTTGAGGATCGGGGCAAAGATCAGGTGGTTGAAGTACTCGCTCACGCTGTCCTTGATGTCGTTGAGGCCGAGCTCCTTGGCGTCAAGCTGATAGACGCGCTCGCCACCGTACTGGTTGACGAAGCGGATGCCGCGCTCGTCGTTGCAGCGGCTGCGGCCGACGCTGATGAGCTGGAACAGCGAGGTACGCTTGTCCAGGATCTCGAAGGGACCGTGGAAGAAGTCGCAGGTGTTGATGGTGCAGGAGTCAATCTGCAGCATCTCCTGCACGTTGCAGATGCTAAAGACGTAGGCGGCACCAAAGAGCGGACCCTGAGCCATGACGTTGATGCAGGGCTTGTCGGCGTTCTGCTCGGCCCACTTGGCAGCAAGCGGACGGGTGTACTCGACGGCCTTGCGATAGATGGGGTCGACCAAGTCGAACGCGGCCATAGCGGTCTCGTACTCGGCATAGCCCTCGGTCTGCTGCGTAAGCTCCATGGCGATCATGGTCACGACGGCGGAGTTGGTGCGGCCCATGCAGGACTCGTCGACGGCCAAGCTGTCGTACTGGATCTTGTAGTCGCAGACCTCGGTGAGGCCGGACTCGTCAACATAGATGGCGATGGTGCTGGCGCCGTGGTCCTTGGCGACCTGGGCGGCGACGATGGTCTCCTTGGTGCCGCGCATGGACACGACGACGGCCAGGGTGTTCTCGTTGACGTAGGCCGGGGTTGCGTGCACGAATTCGTTGCTGGTGTAGCTGGAGCTCACGACCTGCGTGGCCTCGTGCTCCATAAAGTATTGAGCAGGGTAGTTGCCGCCATTGGATCCGCCGGCGCCAATCCACACGACGCGCTTGATACCGCCCTTGTCTGCCTTGTCAGCCAAAACCTGGGAGACGACATCCTTAACCTGTTCCTGAGTAGTCATCGTGCATCAGCCTTTCTTCTCGTTTGATGCTCTCGATGGCATACAAGTTACATACATGTTTTGGTTATGTCGACTAGTTGTATGCTATATTTGTCTTAGAAATTTTGCTGGTAAGGTTTTCGATTGTTCGTTACCAGCAGTTTTGTTCTTGTATTGAATACATGCTTGCTTAGTTAGGCATACAAGTTAGATATAGGTTGGCAATATGAGCGTCTCATCTAAAAAGAAACTGAGCCAATACGAGCGCTTGGCGGGCATGCTGCGCGACCGCATCGCCGCCGGCACCTACGCGCGCGGAGACAAGCTGCCGTCCGAGATGGAACTCATGGACGAATCGGGGCTGTCGCGCAGCACCGTGCGCCATGCCCTTAAGGTGCTCGTTGATGAGGGCCTGGTTCGCACCGAGCGCGGACGTGGTGCCTTTGTGGCCGACACGCCCGCGCTCCACGAGAACAACCTGGTGTTTTCGAGCTATACCAAGCAGGTCGAAGGCCAGGGCATGAAGCCCACCACGCGCACCGTGGACTCGGGCTTTACCAAGGCGGGCGGCAGCATAGCTAAGTTCTTTGATGCCGCCGTGGGCAGCAAGCTCGTCAAACTTGTCCGTCTGCGTTATCTGGACGATGCGCCGCTGTGCCTGGAGACCACCTATCTACCACCGAGCTTTGAGGCACTCATCGATCGTGATATCAACGGTTCGCTCTACGCCACGCTGCGACAGGAGTTCCATCGCGCACCGGCACAGGGGCATAAGACCTTTGAAGTGTGCTATGCCTCGCAAAACGAGGCGTTTTTGCTCAACGTTGAGCGCGGGCAGGCGCTGATCCTGATCACCGACTACGTCTACGACACCGACGGCCGCCCGCTCCATGTCTCCAAGCGCATCCAACGCACCGACCGCGCCAAATACACCGAGCCCATCGGCTAACCTGCCAAAATAGACCTGTCCCTAAATGGTAGGTTTGGGGAGGTCGGGGAACCAGGTTGGTTTGGGTTGGTTGGGCGTGCGCTCGGCTAGGACCAGCTCCATCCAACACATGTCGTACCAGCGACCGAGCTTTTGGGCACAGCGGTCGAAGGCACCCACCAGGCGATATCCCATATGGGCATGGAAGTCCTGACTGTTGTGCGTCAGATACTCGTCGTCCTTGTCGTGCGGCACGGCAATGAGCGCGCACATATTGGTGATGCCCATCGCGATCAGACATTGCTTGAGCGTATCGTGCAACTTGCGGCCCAGCCCGCCGTGGCGCACGTCGCACGCCAGGTAGATCGACGTCTCGACCGACCAGTCGTATGCCTCGCGGCTGTTGAGCGGGCTCACATAGGCATAGCCTACCGGACGCCCGTCCAGCTCCATCACCAAATACGGATAGCGCTTGAGCGTACGCTCGATGCGCCCGGCGAACTCCTCAACGCTCGGCACCTCGTATTCGCAGGTAATCGCCGTCTGGCGCACATACGGCTCATAGATGGCAAGCAACGCCGGCGCGTCTTCGGGCGTCGCCAGGCGAATCGTCGGCTCGGACATCTCGGTCATACAACCCTTCTCCCCCAAAAGCAAAGGCCACCCTGCGCCAAACCCGGCGCAAGGCGGCCCCTCGTCATTACATCAGGCTACAGGACAGCCGCCAGCGCGTCGATGTCCTCCTGCGTCGTGGCCCAGCTGGTGCAAAAGCGCACCACCGTATGAGTATCGTCGTACTTTTCCCAGTACTCGATCGCCGCATGCTCGCGAATGCGGGCCATATCCTCGTTGGGCAGAATCACGAACTGCTGGTTCGTGGGCGTCTCCAAGAAGAACTGGTAGCCGCGCTCGTGCAGCACACGACGCAGCGCCCGAGCGGTCTCAATCGCCTGGCGACCAATCTCAAAATACAGGCCATCGGTAAAGAGCGCCTCAAACTGGACGCCCGTCAGGCGGCCCTTGGCCAACAGCGCGCCGTGCTGCTTAATGCGCGGAATAGGATGCGCCGGGGCGTGCATGCCACAGAACACCACAGCCTCGCCGCAAAGCGCACCACACTTGGTGCCGCCGATGTAGAACACGTCACACAGCTGCGCCAGCTCGGGCAGGGCAATGTCGCACTCATCGGCCGCCAGCGCATAGGCCAGGCGGGCGCCATCCACAAACAGCGGAATCTCGCGCTTCTGGCACACTGCGTGAATCGCCGCGAGCTCGGCCTTGGAGTACAGCGTGCCGTACTCGGTCGATAGGCTCACGTACACGGCACCCGGAAACACCGTGTGCTCGTAGCTCTCGTTTTCGTAGAACACCTGGATATAGTTCTCGAGGTCCTCGGCGTGCATCTTGCCCTCGTAGCCGGGGATGGTGAGCACCTTGTGGCCGCCAAACTCGATGGCGCCCGCCTCGTGGCAAGCGACGTGGCCAGTCTCGGCAGCAACGACGCCCTCGTACGGCGCAAGCAGCATGTCGATCACCGTCGCGTTAGCCTGCGTGCCGCCCACCAGGAAAAACACGTCGGCGTCAGGCGCCTGGCAGGCCTCGCGAATAAGTTGCTTGGCACGCTCGGTATGCGCATCGGTACCGTAGCCGGGCTGCGGCTCCATATTGGTGTCGACGAGCGCCTGCAGCACTGCCGGGTGTGCGCCGTGGGAATAATCGTTGTTGAACGCGAGCATGGCAATCCTCTCTTACCGGGTATCGGCCAGATGATTCAAACGGAGCTATTGTACGCCGTTGGGATAGGCAATGCGCGCGGCGAGACACTCAAGCGCCAGCACCAGGGCAAAGCCGCAGCTCACGTCGCTCAAAAAGTGTGCGCCGATCACGATGCGGCCAAACGCGACGAGCGCCGCGACCACAGCTGCCGCCCAAAAGATCACGCGGCGACGCGAAGGTTTTTCCTTAAAAGCCGCCGCGGGAAGCCCGGCGAGCATAAGGCCGATCGCCGCATGCGCCGTGTGTCCGCTCGCAAACGACTTGAACCCGTCCTTGATCACGCCGGCGGCGATATAGGTCCACTTGTCGGGATTGCCGATCACCCACCACGGCTGAAACTCGAGCCCCTGCGTCACCTCGATCACGCGCATGCGCGGGCGCGACCACAGCGGCTTGACGATCACGTTGAGGATAATGGCCTGAGCGACCCACACGGCAAGCACCATCAACGCCCAGCGCGTGAGCTCATCGGGCTCGGTCGTGCGCGTGAGGCGATAGATGATAAGGTTGGCAGCGATGACCAGCACAAACGTCAGCACCAGCTGAACGGCAATGAGCTTACCGCTAACCCGCAGGGACGAAACGATCTCGTAGCCGGCCAGGCCAACGTTGATCAGAACGCCCAGCACGGCGAGCCATTTGCTCCCCCTGGAGTCGGGACGCACCGCGCGTACGAGCATAACGCCCGCGACGCTCGCCGTCAGCTCGAACGGCAGCTCGCCGGCGGCCTCGATAAAGCGGCCGTACATGCTGCCGACGTTGAACAGCGCGCTCGAGATCTGATAATCGAAGAAACTGCCCACGCCCAGACAAAGGCACAGGACAGCCGCGATAATGGCGACATCTTTCTTATAGATGTATCCGAACATGCTTTCCTTTCGGTCGGGCGAAGGGCGGTCAACCTGCAATGTGGGTGAGACGAAGATGGCTTTGTCCCGTAAATACCCTTACAGGTTGAGCATAAGTAAGCGAAAACGTTCCATTTGTGGCAAGGTGGCCCGAAGGAGGAGGGAAGCGTACTTGCGTACGCGACCGACGAGTGAGGGTCAGATTGCCCAAATGGGGCGTTTGCAGCGTCGACCCGTTAGTCGTCGTCGCTGGCACCCAGCTGCTGCAGCAGCATGAGCGCCGCGGCCACGGGACCGGTGCCGTCGTTGGCGTCGAGGCCGCGACCCAGGCCGCTGCCCGCGCCGGCGCCCGCCTTGTAGGGCACCGACAGCTTGCGGCTCTTGGGGAAGTTCACCGCGCCATAGCGGGTCTTAAGTTCAAAGGCCACCTTTTTGGGCACGTCGACGCCCAAAAACGTGATGCGGCCGCCACTGAGTGTGACGCTCTCGAGCCCCAGGCGCTCGCCGCGAATGCGGATTCGTGCGCGATTGAACAGGTTGAGTCCCGCCAGCGGCAGCTCGCCATGCGCGGCCTCGGTCTCTTCCTGCACCTCATCGATGCTCTCCAGGTCCTCGGCCGCTGCGAGCTTACGGTACACGAGCACGCGCTGATCCACCGCCGGCAGGTACTCCTCGGACAAGAAGTAGTCGGCCGGCAGGTTAATGCCCACGCTCGCCGCCTCCACGCCGGCGTCATCATCGCCGCGCGCCTCGGCCACTGCCCGGCCCAGCATCTGCGTAAACAGATCAAAGCCCACGCTCGACAGGTTGCCGTGCTGCTCGGCGCCCATGAGCGAACCGGCACCGCGGATCTCCAGGTCGCGCATGGCGATGCGCATGCCGCTGCCCAGGTCTTGGAACTCGGAAAGCGCGGTCAGGCGCGCCGTGGCCTCCTCGGTGAGCGGCAGCTCACCCGGGAACATAAAGTACGCGTATGCCTGCGTGGCCGAGCGGCCCACGCGGCCCTTGAGCTGGTAGAGCTGCGCCAGACCCAAACGCTGCGAGTCCTCGATGATGAGCGTGTTGGCCGTTGCGTTGTCGATACCGCTCTCCACAATGGTCGTAGCGATAAGCACGTCAATCTTCTTGGTCGCGAACTCGATCATCACGTCCTCGACCTCGCGCGGGCTCATCTTGCCGTGTGCCACACCCACGCGCGCCTCGGGCGCGGCCTCGTGCACGCGCGCCACGGCATCGTCGATGGTCTTGACGCGGTTGGACACGTAATACACCTGACCGCCGCGGCCCACCTCCAGGCGAATCGCCGCGCTCACCACGTCGGGGTCGTACTCCCCCACGTGTACGATCACGGGACGACGCCCGGTCGGCGGTGTGGTGATCAGGCTCATGTCGCGCACGCCGCTCGTGGCCATCTGCATGGTACGCGGGATGGGCGTTGCCGAGAGCGTGAGCACGTCGATTTGCTCACGCAGGTTTTTGAGCTGCTCCTTGTGCTGCACACCAAAGCGCTGCTCCTCGTCGATGATCACCATGCCCAGGTTCTTGGGGTTCACATCGGCAGAAAGCAAGCGGTGCGTGCCGATGAGCACATCGATCGTGCCCTCGGCAAACGCCTTGAGCGCGCGCTTTTGCTGCGCCGGGGTGCGGAAGCGGCTGAGCACCTCGACCTCCAGGCCAAACGGGGCAAAGCGCTCAAAGAATGTCTCGTAGTGCTGTTGGGCCAGAATGGTCGTGGGGCAGAGCACCATGACCTGGCGGCCGGAGTCCACGCACTTAAAGGCCGCGCGCAGGGCGACCTCGGTCTTGCCGAAACCCACGTCGCCGCACAGCAGGCGGTCCATGGGCTTGGGTGCCTCCATGTCGGCCTTGATGTCGGCGATAGCCTCCAGCTGGTCGCGTGTCTCGTCGTAGGGGAAGCTCTCCTCCATCTCGATCTGCTCGGGCGTATCGGGCGGACAGGCGATACCGGTAATCGACGAGCGGCGCGTATACAGGTCGACCAGATCAAACGCCAGCTTTTTGGCATTCTTGCGCGCCTTGTTGGTAGCCCGCGTCCAGTCGGCGGTGTTGAGCCTGGTCAAGCGCGGTTTATCGCCGTCGGGACCAACGTAGCGCGTAATGCGGTCAACCTGCTCCAGCGGCACGTAGAGCTTGTCGCCATCGGCGTATTCCAGCAAAAAGTAGTCGCGTTCCTTGCCGCCCACTTCCTGGCGCGCAATCTCGCTAAAGAGCGCGATGCCGTGGGTAGCGTGCACCACGTAGTCGCCCGGCTTAAACGGGAAGGTGATCTGCGTAATGTCAACCTTGCGGCGGCTGCGCGCGCGGTTGGCATCCATGCGGGCGTTGAGGTCGGCGATCGAGAACACGGCCAAATTGGCGTCGGGCACCACCACGCCCTGCGGCAGGGCAGAGTCCACAAAGGTCACGCGCCCGCGCGAGATGGTGGGCACGGCGGCGCCGGCGGCAGCCTGCGCGGCGCCC
>CABPWH010000039.1 GCA_902461085.1 uncultured Collinsella sp.
AACCTTCACCGTGAGCCCCGCCGGGACCGTGGCCGAGAGGCGCCAGTACAGGTCGTCGGCGGCCGTGGCGTCGGCGGCCTTCTGCCAGGCGGCGGTGCTGTCCTCCAGCACGTGCTTGAACACCTTGGGCGTCGCGACCTTGGGCTTGACGGTGACGGCGCTGCCGCCCACCAGGGCCATGATCGGCGCGGTGCCGACCTCTCCCTGGGCGATGGCGTCGTCGTCGGCGACGATGAGCCAGTAGCCGCAGGGCAGCTTGGCCGCCGTACCCGCGTTAAGGGCCACGGACACGGCGTCAGAGCTCTGGAGGGAACGAGCGAGCTGTGCGCTCAGCGCGCTCGTAAGGTGGGAATCGGTGTTGAGCCACTCGGCAGCTTCCTGCGCGGTGGTCTGGGATTTGGACATGCCGGCGCTGTGCAGCACGGGCAGCGCGGCGTCGCGCACGGCGTCGCTTGCCCAGGCGAGGTCGGTGGCGATTTTGGCGTCGCTGTCGCCGTCGACGACGTTGGCACTAAAGATCTGGTAAGCGTCGTAGCTGCTCGCCACGGTGCCGCTCACCGTGATGGAACCGGTCGAGGTCGGCGCGGCCTGCGCGGAAGCGGGGAACACAACCGCGCAGGTGCCGATCAGGAGGGCGAGCAGCGCAAACAAGATCGGGAAGGAGCAAACTTTCTTATTCACGACGCTCACCTCCCTTCGCATTCGCCTTGCGACGAATGTGCATCCAGGCCGCAGCAGCGCAGAGCACCGCCGCGCCGGCAAGGTACGTCAGAGTGACGCCCGACATACCAGAAAGGGGCAAAGAGGTTGAGTAGGTGTTGGTGAAGGTGGGGGTGGACTCGGGCTTGGTACTGTCAAAGTTAATGGGCTTCGGGTCGGCGATAGGATCACCGTGAGCGTCCTTGATTTTGGTAAAGGTCACTATCTCGGGTTCGATTTTACCTTCTCCATTGTCCTTCATCTTGACATCAAATCGATAGACCGACTTGTCGTACGTATAGTGCGAGAACAGCGAAACCTCTGTACTCTCGCGCACGTAGTACGTGAAGTCTTTGCAAGCGCCACGACTCGGATCACCAGAATCCCCCTGCTTTAAGTCGTCAAGGTCGTACTCAATATTGGGGAAATAAAGCTTCTGGGACTTGTTGTCGCCGGCTTGAGTCGTAACCCTCTCAGCGTTCTCGAAATTCTCGTTATCCGCAAACTCGAGCGTAAACTCCTTCATCTCGCCACCCTTAACGACCTTAGTTGCCGCAGGCATCCAGGAACCAAGAGAGTTATAGGGCTCAATTTTGTTGGTAAAGGTCGGGTTATCCTTGTTACCGATAGCAACCGTAGCCGTTGTATTGTCCTCTGAGTACCCAACGGAATAGTCTCCGGAATCAGAATTAAGTGGTTTGAAGTCCTTATCCTGCTTTGCCTTTTTAGAAACGGTTACTCCTTCTACCTTGTAATAATTAATAGGAATCGACATGAGATATTTAGTGTCGGATGGATGGTCTTTAACTTTTACCACGATCTTGTAAATGGTCTCGTCGAATTTGGTATCCAATTCGTTTTCGCCGCTGATGGGTTCCTCAACTAGATAGAAAACGTATTGTCCCGAAGAATAGTCCTTGCCAGAGTCGAAGGTGATATTGCCGTTTGATTGATTAACAGTCGCCTCGCCCGCAACACTGCAATCGCCCATATCAAATGTGTCGTCATCTTTCCAAGAAGGCTCAGTGGTACCATCCTTGCGGAGCAGCTTAAACTTGTACCCGTGTCCCTCAAGCTTTTGCGACTTTTCGTCTGCATCTACAAGTACCTTAGTGGCGATGAGCCTCATGTTCGGATAAACGCTCAGTTCACTGACTTCACCGACGGTGAGGTCGCCGTTGGTCATAATGCCGCCGCCATGGGTGTACGAGTAGTTGCCGCTGATGATGATCGTAGCCGTCAATTGCGCCTTTTCTACGGCCTCATCATTCGGATGAGCCTCTAAACCGAACATGTACTTGGCCTCGGCACCGCCGTTGGCATCGATGGTTATCTTCGTTTTATCGCAAGTGCCCTGCCAGCCAGCTGAGCCGCCACCGAGCATCTTGCCGAGCACAACTGCAACCGTCTTATTGCTGTCATTCTTGCGCACGAGGAAGAAATCCTTGTGGCCGGCTTCTTTGAAGTCTGTGGTAATGTAGTCAGAATTGCTGTCCTCGTTCTTGCCATTACCTCCAGCAGACATGTGATCACTTAAACCATAATCCGTATTGTTGTAGATTGCGGCACCATTTGAGTGCGAGACAATCGTCTCGCCCGTGGGGCAGGCAGCAACGCCGCCACCCCAGCCGCCAGCATCATTTTGAGTGATCAGCGTCTTTACGATATTGAGCTTGCCGCCCTTCTGGATAAAGACACCACCGCCGCCCCAGTCGCCACCACGATTCGGGGTGCTACCCGTCATCGTCTTGTTGTTCGTAATGTAAATCTTGCCAGATTCGCCAGCGTTAATTGTTGCAGTCGTGCCAACATTGTCGCCACCTTCGCCGCCTGCGACACGCAGACCGCCGCCCTCGGCGTTATCGGATTCGTTACCGGCAATCGTGCCGCCAGTCATTTCAAAGCTAATGTTCTTGCCGTTGTTCTTACTGTAGAAACCAGCGTAGACGCCACCGCCAGCCTCATGGGAATAGTTAGCCGTAATCAAGCCGTCCGCTATACTGAGTTTGCCACCATGTGTACATGCAATGCCGCCGCCACCGAGCAGGCCATTGTTGTAAAGTTTATCCCAAGTGATGCGATCGTTGACTCGGTTGTTAGTTATACAGGCAGAACCGCTAATGGTAACGTTTGCACCCTTGGTATAAACACCACCACCGTAGCCACCGTCGCCGGTGTCTTCACCATTGTTGATGGGATTTCCATACGTAGCGTTGCCAGAGATAATTCCGCCCGCAAGGTTCAGAGTGGCTGTAAAGTTAGCAAAGATGCCGCCGCCAGCAGCCGCCTTGTTTCCCGCGACCACACCGCCTGTCATTTCGAGTTTGGGATTCGTGCCTGCTATGCACAGGCCACCGCCCCAGCCACCGCCGTTGCCGTTGGTGACGTAACCGCCCTCGATTTTGACTGTACCCTCGGAATAAATCACATGACCGTTGTTGCGCAGATTGGCAGCCGTGGTAATCATGCCGCCCTTGAGATTGAGTATGCCGCCCGCTTCAACGTTGACCACATACTTTACGGAACCGCTGTCCGATGCTGCATCGATAGCGCCAAAGCCCGTAACGAAATGCTTGGTCGTAGTCTCGGTGGTCCCGAGTCCATCTTGATTGGGCGTGCTCGTAGTCTCATAGTAAGTAAGGCTCTTGGGTGCACCGCCATTAGAGCTAGATCCGTTTCCCTTTTCCCACGTCATAATCGCAGACTGACCTGCCGTCGTTTCGACCTGAGACTGTTTGTCTATTGTTTTACCTGAAGTTTTACCTGAGTCCTCGATGGTGAGCGTGGCTCCCTTTTCGACCACAAAGAAGGAGTCCAAGCCGCCGGAGCGGTTGTAGAGCATGTTTCCCGCAAGATTAATGGTGGTGTTTTTGTTGATGGCAATCTGCTGATTCGAATAGGCAGAATCCGTCAGTCGGAACTTGCCGCCATTGGTAAATGCCTCAGCAACATTGCCGCTTACCTCGGTATAGTCATCGGCACTGACGGTGGCGGGAGCGTTTTCATCGTTATTTTCATCATCCGCAGGCTGTGCGTCGGAAGGCTGCGTGTCACCCTCGACCTTCGTGTCGTCGGACGGCAGGCCTGCGGCAGCGGCGTCTTCGCTCGCGCCGTCCTCGGAATCGTCGCTAATCTGGTTTTTGGTATCCCCATTGTTGGTGTTGCCCACATCAGTGGGCTCACTTGAGGAATCCTCCGTCACAGTCTTCTCGGTAGAAACCGTCTGGGCATCGTTGGCAATGGCCTGCGAGATCGGAGGCATGACGAGCGACAGCACCAAGCTCAAAACGGAGGCTCCGCACAAAACGCCTGCTAGCACACGATGCATCGCTTTATTGCTCTGCTTAGATTTGTCTGAATTTGCTTTCATCGATGTCTCCTCCCCAAGAGACCGCGATCTTGCTCTTTCACTATCAAACGTATCTGCGCAATCTGAAATTGCGCACGTTTAGTGTACATATTGTAACGATTGTTTAGACATCTGAGCAACAATACCGACATTTTTGTAGCGGATTCTCAATTCTCTTGACATTTGCTCAGATTTACCTTCGTTTATTCGCTATCTATTTTTTGTTTCTACTGGTAATTTAGTTGCCCATCATTTTTTAATGGCATTAGATTTATTTGCACAAATTTTTGCTCAAGAGCAAACATCCCGCTCACGGTCGAAAATCGACCGTGAGCAGTAGGTCATTAACCGGAAGGAATATCCTACCAAACTGATGAGAATATCTTTAACCCATCGGTGGTTAGAAGCGTAATGTTCAGACAACCATATTTGTATTTGCGCGCAGATTGTAGGCATCAACTCGCCCAAATCGCCTGAGGCCACCGCAAAGGTGCCTGTCCCCATTATGGCGGTTCTCCCCCAGCGCTACAGCAGATGTTCCTCGATAAAGATCGCGATGCCGTCTTTGTCGTTGCTGGCGGTTACAAAGTCGGCGGCGGCACGGGTGGCGTCGCTGCCGTTTGCCATAGCCACGCCCACGCCAGCGTCGGCCACCATGCAGGTGTCGTTATCGGCATCGCCAAACACACAGATGTTCTCGAGCTCCATGCCGTTGAGCTCCGCCACGCGCACAAGGCCGCGCGTCTTGGACACGCGCGGATCCATGAACTCGTAGAGCCGCTGCGTGGTTTGCAGAGCCGCTGCCTTAACAGTGTCATCGGCAAACGTCGACGCCCGCTCGATCACCTGCGGCATTACCTCGGGCGCCATGGTAAACATCACCTTGAGCTGCGGCTCGCGCAAAAACTCGGCAAAATCGACCACCTGGTAGGGCACGCCGTCGACGCGCGACAGGTGCTCGACGCACGCGTTGCTCTCGGGCACGTAGAACACGCCGTCTCGGGGGCAGACGGGTGTTGCTGGAAGGTCCGCCATGTGCTTGCAGATGCGCGCGATGGTCTCGCCCGGCAGCGGATAGCTCAGCTCGTTGATGTCGTGCGCGCGATCGATGACTTCGGCGCCGCCGCAGCCCACCAGCACGTCTACCAGGCCTTCGATGCCCCAGAGCTTGTACATGGCCTCGGTCGCGTGGGCGTCGCGCCCGGTGCACAGGCCAAAGAGCACGCCGCGCTCGCGCAGGGCGCGAATCGCCGCCACGGTGCGCGGGGACACCGTGTGCTGGCTCGTGAGCAGCGTGCCGTCGATATCGCAGAACACGGCTTTGATGTGGCTGAAGGTGGTGTCCATGGGGGCCTTTCTGGGTTGTGCGGCGGTGTGGGGTATATTCGCAAACGGCGTACATGGTATACCAAGGCACAGGCGCGGCCCCTCAAAGCAAAAACCACCACAAAGGGGCCAGGCACCTTTGTGGTGGCCGGACCCGCAGGATGGCCTGGCTCGGGACGCAAACCATCACAACATTCGACGCTATTCGGCAAAATCGCGATTTTCATCGAATGTTGTGATGGTTTTACTGCCTTGCGGCACGATCAAAATGCCAGTGGCCAAACAGCAGCAACGCCACGGGAACCGCCGTCACGACCATACCCGCCCCTACGAGCGTCTGCTGCACACCAAATGTCGCCGCCAGCCAAGGGGCAATCGCCAGCGGGGCCACGCCGGCGAACATGTTGCCAAAGCCCATGACCGAGTTGACGCGACCGAGCTGCTCGAGCGGAGCCGTCGTTTGCACGATCGTGTTGTGGAGCGGGTTGACGACGCCCCAGGCCACGCCCAGGACAATCTGGCCGATAAGGGCCACGCCCACGTACGATGTCCCCACATAAATCAGACTTCCCACGCCCACGGACATGAGTGCCACGAGCAGCGTTTTGAGGCTGACGAAGCGCGGCGGCAAGCGGAGCGCGAGCACGGCACCCAGCACCGCGCCCACGCCCGAGGCCGACGAGAGCCAGCCCATCCACTCAACGCCGACATGTAGGACATCGCGATAGAAAAACGACTCGAGCGGATCGAAGGCTCCGTAGCCAAAGTTCGAAAGAAAAATGATGCAGAAAAGTAGCGCGAGGACGCTGTTGGTGAAGACTGTCTTGATGCTGGCTGCGAAGGTGGCGCGGGCGGACGTGCTGGGGTTGGAGCTTTGTCCCGCACGCTCCCCTTCCTCTGCCGAATCGGCATCCGCATACCCAGCGACATGGCTGGTCTGCGGCCTAAAGCCCCAACCTACGACGAACGCCAACACGGTAAAGAGCATCATGAGCACGAACACCGCGCGTGACGATGTAGCCGCCGCGACAAAGCCGCCCAGTGTGGGGCCGACGATAATGCTCACGTTGGAGAACATGGTTATGGCGGAGTTGATGTCTTTGAGCTCGACGGGATCGTCGGTGAGGTAGGCTGGATAGGATGTGGCGATGGGCTGGGCGAACCCCATCACGAAGCCCAGGAGCACCGCGCCGGCAAGGACTGTTCCGGTCGCGCTGCCAAAAACGAGGATCGCCGCGCCGGTTGCCAGCGTGCCCACGATGCTTAGCAAGAAATGACGGCGCGGACCCCAGGCGTCGAGCGCCGCGCCACCCGCAAAGGATCCCAAGATCACGAATACGTTCATAAAGAGGACAGCCAGCGATGTCGCCACGACCGAGGCATCGTCTGCATAGGTGAGCGTTCCGATGACGCCGATAAAGTAGCTGGTCTGAAAACCGGTGTAGATGAGAAAGCGCATCGCCACCAGGCGCTTGGCCTGCACGGACAGCGATGACTGAGGCTTTGAGAAAAGAGAGACGAGCATGGAGACTCCTTGTTTCATACGAATGCGGACGGCGGGCATTCGCCACCGTCTGTCGAATCAATCTATCCGCATGAAACATTAAGGACGCATCAAGAGCCCCTTCTCTCCGTTTTTCGCCCGTCATGAACTACTTGGTAGATTGTAAGGCATGCCCTACACATCTACCAAAGCAAAAACCACCACAAAGGTGCCTGGCCCCTTTGTGGTGGAAGTGACGTTTGCCCAGGTAAAACCTACCAAAATAACCCTGTTCCTATTTGGCAGGTTATGGCAGCGCAGCGAGCCGGCGCAGCGCCAAGCCTTAAAGGTGGTCTTGGATCAGGTCGCAGATGGCTCGAGCGTCGTTGATGTTGATGGCTCGGGTCGCGAAGCCGGCATCGAAGGCCTGACGCGCCAAGGCCTCATTGCAGGCAAGGGCCAGCGTATGGCCATCGACCAGGTCGAGCGAGCTCTTGCCGCGCAGACGGTCGACACCGGAACGCGCGACCACGATATTGTCGAAGCCCTCGGTCTTGTAGCCCTCGATAATCACCACGTCGACATCGTTGTAACGCGACAGCAGCTCGCGCGCGGGCATCTCGTCCTCCTCGCGCGTGTCGGCGTACTCCGCCCAGCGCGTGGCGCAGATAAGGCCCACGTGCTTGGATCCGGCCTGGTGATGGCGCCAGGTGTCCTTAGCGGGCACGTCGATATCAAAGCCGTGATGCCCATGATGCTTGAGCGAACCCACGCGCAGGCCGCGGCGGGTGAGCTCGGCAATAACCTTCTCGACGAGCGTGGTCTTGCCCGAGTTTTGGTAGCCGATAAACGCGATCGCGGGGACGGCCGGTGCCGGAGCTGCGGGCGCGACGGCGACGGGTGCGCTCGCGGGTGCGTTGCCCGCGGCTCCCACAGCCTCAACAGCAGCGGCCTGACGCTCTGCGCGGTCCCATACGCCCGAGCGGCCGCCCTCCTTGTGCAGCAGGCGCACGTCGACGATCTCCATACCGCGATCGACCGCCTTGCACATGTCGTAGATCGTTAGGCACGCAGCGCTCGCGCCGGTCAGGGCCTCCATCTCGATACCCGTCTTGCCCGTCACGCCCGCCGTAACCAGCACGTGAAAGCCAACCTGCCCGTCCGTGCGCGCCGGCGCCCAGCCCTCGGGCACGTCCTCGGCCGGCGTCCCCGCCGCAGCGATAGGCGCAATGTCGCACTTGCTCTTGGTAATGAGCAATGGGTGGCACATGGGGATGATGTCGCTCGTGCGTTTGATGGCCATGATGCCCGCCACGCGCGCGCAAGCAAGCACGTCGCCCTTTTTGGCGCGGTCCTGCAGCACCATGGCCTGCGTCTCGGGATGCATGAGGATGGTGCCCTCGGCGATGGCAATGCGATGGGTCTCGGCCTTGTCGGACACGTCGACCATGCGTACCTCGCCCTTGGCGTCCACGTGCGTCAGCTCGTCGCGACGGGCGTCGCGGGCGGGCTCGGTGGCAGCACTGGCAGTCGGCTGCGCGGACGCATCGGCGTCGCTGTCAGTAGCCGTGGCTTTGTGGGCAGACATCGCGGCCCTGCGAGCGGCCTTGGTGGCATCGGCGTACCTGCTCTTGGCCATATGATCATCCTCCGATTTGGAACATAAATCGTTGCGTACCCTCAATTATCGCGTGTTCCTGCGGTTTGTGGGCCACGGCATCGCGCCAAATCGAAAGTACCTGCATATCATCACCACGACGCAGCGCCTCACGCACCGAATACTCGGCATCGCTAAACAGGCACGGACGCACGTTGCCATCGGCCGTCAGGCGCAGACGGTTGCAATTCGCGCAAAAATGATTGGACATGGCGCTAATGAAGCCGACCGTTCCCGCCGCGCCCGGAAAGTGCCAATAGCGCGCAGGACCCGCGCCGGCAGGAGCGTCGTTGATGTCGAGCGGCTCGAGCTCGCCCAGCCCCGCTGCGGCGGCCCCGGCATTGATGCGCGCCCGCAGCTCGTCGCTCGGCACGGTATCGCTCGCATCCCACAGCTCGGGATTGAGCGCGGGAGCATGCGGATCCACAGCGCAATGCGAGCTCGTGTGCTCGTCGCCAATGGGCATGTATTCGATAAAGCGCAGGTGGATGGGGCGGTCGACGGTCAAGCGCGCGAGGGCCGCCACATCCTGGTTGAGCCGACGCACAACAACGCAGTTGACCTTAACGGGCTCAAAGCCCCAAGCCAGCGCCGCGTCGACGCCAGCCATGGTCTGCTCGAGTCGACCTAGACGCGTGATCTTTCCAAAGAGCGTAGGGTCGAGCGTGTCGAGCGAGATATTGACGCGGTTAAGCCCGGCATCTTTGAGCTGCGGCGCCAACTTGGGAAGCAGGGCGCCGTTGGTGGTGAGCGAGATGTCCTCGATCTGCGGAATCGCGCGGATGTCGCGAATGAGCGGAATGATGCGACGGCTGACCAGCGGCTCGCCGCCCGTCAGACGCACGCGGCGAATGCCCTCCCCCGCCACCAAGCGCACAAAGCGGGCGATTTCCTCGGCGCTGAGCAGCTCGTCGTGCGCGCGGGGCGCCACGCCATCGGCCGGCATGCAATAGATGCAGCGGAAATTGCACTTGTCGGTAACGGCAATGCGCAGGTAGTTGATGTCGCGGCCAAAACCGTCATGTTGCACGTACCCGTCCACGCGGCCCTCCCCTCACGCGGCGTTTTATTCTTCGGAAAACATAATACCCCACGAGAGAATCATGCCGACACCCGTACGACAGGACAGGTCGCTTCGAGCAAAACGGACTATCCAAGCCCATCCTCAGCACAAACCATCACAACATTCGATGCTTTTCCCGATTTTGGCAAAAAACGTCGAATGTTGTGATGGTCCGCCTGCCCACGGCACCCCGTAGAAGGGCCGGAACGTCCCTAAAGGCCGCTGTCCCAGTGCCGAATCACGAATTCTCGCAGGTCGTTTTGCCGCTTTTGGAACGCTTCGCTTCGATCGCACTTAAGGCCCATAGCGAGCGCGATGGCGTTCATCGCCCGATGCAATTGCAGCTGATGGGCAAACTGAGTCCCGGTGAGGACGATCATCCTAAAGCCCAGCGCACTCAGCACGGTCATACGCTCCGCATCCGACGCGCTGCGCTGTTTATCAAGATGGTCCGAGCCGTTGTATTCAATCCCCGTACCGCTTGCAGGCGCATATACGTCGATCTCGAAATACCCGGCCTTTGCGAGATACTTGAACTCGTTGGGAACATCCACCCGATGGTTGAGCTCAACCTTGGCGTATCCCAGCCCTCCCTGAGAACGTTTTGCTACGACCATGATTGCGGTGGCCGTCTCCATGGGCGACCGCGCGCCATCGTGCACGCGCTTGAGCACGGCGGCCGCGCGTATAGCCCCCTGACGAGATCGGTTCTCATTGCAATAAGTAATCAAGTCGGCAACGGTATACCTCTGCCCCATCTCGATATAATCGCCTGTCGACAGATGATTCAAATGGTATCGGGCACAGATTTCGTAGCCATATTCCAGCTGCTCGGGCTCACTCATCCACGAACCCGCTTGGACAAAGCACATGGCCTCATCAACCACTAGAAGGCCCTCTGCCACCTCGATAAGATGGCCTGGAGGTACCGGCGCCCCAAACACGTGGCACCTAAATCCAGCCGACGTCGAGCGCTCAAAATCGAAGTTGACGAGCGTATCGATATGATCGAGTTCTTCTCGTGGAATACCGAGCGAAACCAGATAGTCGGCAACAATCTCAACTGCCGTTGAAGCCCTCAGCCCCTTGGCATCGAGTCCCAATTTGGGCAGGCTCGCGGCCGGCTCCGCCTCATTAGCAAGCGAGTCCTCATCGTATAGGCTGCTTGCCCGCGAGAGCGGCTCGGACGGGCGCGCCACGTTGTGGTACAGCCAGGCAGTCTTATGGGACAGGACAATCGGCAGGTCCATGAGCCCTCCAATGGAGTCGGATAACCAACCTTATTCCCCTGCCCACGGGTCCGCACACCTTCGCGCGCAAGAAAGCGATTCCATCCGGTCGAGTGGCAGAAAAACCATCACAACATTCGATGCTTTTCCTGATTTTGGCAAAAACCGTCGAATGTTGTGATGGTTTGAGGTGAGGGGCACGGAGGGATCAAAGCATCGTGCTCGAACGGGTTAATCCAGCTCTTTTAAGCCATGCGCCAGCTGCCAGTACTCGCCGTGCTGGGCGAGCAGCTCTTCGTGCGTGCCGCGCTCGATGATGCGGCCGTGTTCGAGGACCATGATGGCGTCGGCGTCGCGGACAGTGGACAGGCGGTGCGCGATCATAAACGTGGTGCGACCGCGCATGATGCGGTCCATACCGCGCTCGATGAGCTTTTCGGTACGCGTGTCAATGGAGCTCGTGGCCTCGTCCAGGATGAGCACCGGCGGATCGGCGACGGCCACGCGCGCGATGGCGAGCAGCTGACGCTGACCCTGCGACAGGTTGGCGCCGTCGGCCGTGACCGGTGTGTCGTAGCCCCGCGGCAGGCGGCGGATAAACGAGTCGGCGCAGGCGGCCTCGGCAGCGGCGCGCACCTCCTCGTCGGTCGCGTCGAGCTTGCCAAAGCGGATGTTCTGCGCAATGGTGCCGCTAAACAGGTGCGTGTCCTGCAGCACAATGCCGAGCGACCCGCGCAGGCTGGCCTTGGCAATGTGCTTGACGTCGATGCCGTCGTACGTGATCTCGCCGCCATCGACCTCGTAGAAGCGGTTGATGAGGTTGGTGATGGTCGTCTTTCCGGCGCCCGTCGAGCCCACAAACGCGATCTTTTGCCCCGGCTTGGCAAACAGGTTGAGGTCCGTGAGCACACGGGTGCCCGGCACGTAGGAAAAGTCCACGGCATGGAAGCGCACGTCGCCGGCAAGCGGGACCAAGCCGCACGTGAGCTCGGTACCGTCGGCGGCTACCGCGCGGCCCAACTCATCAACGGCAGCCACGTCAAGCAAGTGCCCGTACGCTCCCACACCCAGCCCCTCGGGAATCTTCCACGCCCACGCGGCGTCGCCCGTCTGCACCAGCTCCACGCAGCCCTCGTCCACCTCGGGCTCAAGGTCCATAGCCGCAAACAGGCGCTCGGCACCGGCCAACGCGTTGAGCAAGAAGTTGCCGAGCTGCGTAAACTGGTTGATGGGCATGGCGGCTTGGCGCACAAAGACCAGGTAGCTTGCAAGTGCGCCCACGTCGGCGAGCCCCTTGATGCAGAGCATGCCGCCCGCCACGGCGACGATGGCATAGTTGACGTAGCCGATCACGACGGTCATGGGCACCATGGAGTTGGCATAGCTCACGGCGGCGGTGCCGGTACGGCGAAGCTCGTCGTTGCGGCTGGTGAAGCCGGCGACATTCGCTGCCTCGCGGTTAAAGACCTTGATGACCTTTTGGCCCGAGACCATTTCTTCGATATATCCGTCCAGGTCGCCAAGCGATGCCTGCTGGGCGGCAAAGAAGCGCTTAGAGCGCACACCCGAGTAGCGCGCATACAGCACAATGGCCGCATCGCACACGAGCGTGATAATCGTGAGCTGCCAGTTAAGGATGATGAGCAGAGCCGTGGTGCCCACAACCTGAATGGCGGCCTGAATCACGTTGGCGAAGCTGTTGTTGAGCGCCTCGGAGACGGTGTCGACATCGTTGGTGAAAAAGCTCATGATGTCGCCCGAGCGCGTGCTGTCAAAATAACTGAGCGGCAGCGTCTGGATGTGCGCGAACAGGTCGCGGCGAATATCGGACACCACGCGCTGGGCCGCGTGCACCATGATCTGAGAGTAGCCCAGGGCCGAAAGCACGCCCGCGGCGTAGATGATCGCCGTCAGGATGACCTGCTTGGCAAGCAGTTCCTCCCCGCCCGTGACCAAACCGTTAACGATGGGGCGCACCATGTAGGTGCCGGCGAGGCTCGCGATGGCGGCGACGGAGGCGAGCATGCCCACCGCGAGCAACGAGAACTTGGCATGGCCCATGTAGGAGAGCAAGCGGCGCACAGTTCGCTTGAGGTCGGCCGGGCGTGCTTGGGCTGCGGTCTTAGGCATGGCGCTCACCCCCTTCCAAGGGCGATCCGCTGGGGATGGAGGAAGAAGGATCATTCGCGCAGCCATCGTCGCTGCCATCGTCGCTGCCGTCGCCGGCACCCGCGTTCCCCGCAAACTCCATCTGCGAGGCGTAAATCTCCTGGTATATGTTGTCGCCCGCCAGCAGTTCCTCGTGCGTGCCCACGCCATGGACACGGCCGTCGTCCAACACCACAATGCGATCGGCATCCATGACGCTCGCGATGCGCTGGGCGATGATGAGCACGGTCGTATCGGGAATCCGAGCGATGTGCTCGCGAATCTTAGCGTCGGTCGCCATATCGACCGCGCTGGTGGAGTCATCAAAAATGAGCACGCGCGGATGCTTGAGCAGCGTGCGCGCGATGCACAGGCGTTGCTTCTGGCCACCCGAAACACCGGCGCCGCCTTGGCCCAACTCGCCGTACAGCCCGCCGATGCGATCAAGGAACTCGTCCACACACGCCGCGCGGCAGGCCGCGAGGAGCTCATCGTCCGACGCCTGCGGATTGCCCCACTGCAGGTTCTCGCGCACGGTGCCCGTGAACAGCACATTCTTTTGCAGCACAATGCCCACGGCGTCACGTAGGGTCGCGAGATCGTAGTCGCGCACGTCGCGTCCGCCCACAAGCACGGTGCCCTCGGTGGCGTCGTACAGGCGCGCAATCAGCTGCACAAGCGAGCTCTTACCCGAGCCCGTGCCGCCGAGGATGCCCACCGTCGAGCCGCTCTCGATGCGAAGGTCGATATGCTCGAGCACATCCTCAGCTGCATCCGCGCGGTATTTAAAGGAAACGTCGCGAAACTCGATACTGCCGTCCGCTGGCGCCGCAATCGCGAGGTCTCCCGCGGGGTTGGCGATAAAGGGCTCCTCATCGAGCACCTCGGCGATACGGCCCACACTCGTAAGAGCGCGCGTGAGCAGCAAAAACACGTTGGAAATCATCATGAGCGAATTCATGATCAGCAGCACGTAGCTCATAAAGCCCGTGAGCGAGCCCACGCCCAGCTTGCCGGCGAGAATCATGCGGCCGCCAATCCACAGGATGGAGAGCGCAGCCACGTACATCGACAGCTGAAACACCGGCAGGTTGAGCACCGCGTTGCCAAAGGTCTTCGTCGCAGTGCCGGCGAGCTCGGTATTGACGGTGTCGAACTTGGCCTCCTCGTGCTCGGTACGAACGTAGGCCTTGACGGCACGCACGGCGGTGAGGTCTTCCTGTACCACGCCGTTGAGGTGGTCCATCGAGGTCTGGAGTTGGCGGTAGAGCGGGCTCACGCGATAGGTGATGACGCCCAGCACGATTGCCAGCACGGGCAAGATGATCGCAAAGACGGTGGCGAGCGGGCGCGACAGCATCAGCGCGTAGATAAGGCCGACGATAAGCGTCACCGGGCCGCGTACCATAGGGCGAAAGCCGTTGCCCACAGCATTTTGGATAACGGTGATGTCCGTGGTCATGCGGGTGACGAGTGAGCTGGCGTCGTAGTTGTCCAGGTTACCAAAAGCGAGCGTCTGAATCTTTTTGTACTCGGCCTCGCGCAGGTTAGCGCCTAGGCCCGAGGCAACGCGGGCGGACGTGCGGGCATAACCCAAGCCCAGTACCAGCGAAAGCGCAGCACACACCAACATGTACGCGCCCTGCAGCAGCATGTAGTTGATATCACCCGCAGGCACGCCCACATCGATGATGTTGGCCATGATGACCGGGATAAACAGCTCGAGCACCGTCTCGACCGACACAAAGAACACGCCGAGGATGGCATCGCGACGGTATGCCCCTAGATAGAAAAACAGTATTTTGAGATTGCGCACGCAGGTTCAACCCCCATCAAACGTTGTTCGCAAACGCACGTATTATTGCGCGCCGAATAATGGTGTCAAGTATTCCGAAATCGTTTTCTGCAAGGTTAGCGCCGGCGGCGAGTTCTCGTGATGTGTGTCCATATTCACTCGGAATAATGGTGCGCGAGACTTTTTCGCTCCGGCGTCATCACAAACCTTGACTCTACAATCGTTATAGGGTTTTCACTACACTGGTACGTAAACAAACCCAGCCAGAAAGTGCCCCGCCCATGGAACACGACCTCACACGCGGCAATGTCCTTAGGACCATCGCGGTCTTTGCCCTGCCCTATATGCTCTCGTACTTTTTGCAGATGCTCTACGGCATGGCCGACCTGTACATGATGGGGCAGTTTAGCGGCGCTGCCGGCATCACCGCCGTGGGTAATGGCGCGCAGACGCTCTATATCATTACCGTGACGCTCGTGGGTCTAGCCATGGGAACGACGGTCATCGTCGGCCACGCCGTGGGTTCGCGCCGCTTCGACCGCGCCGAGACCGCCATCGGCAACACTATCACGCTCTTTATGGGCGTCTCGGTGGTACTGGCCGCCGTCCTGCTCGCACTGTGCCCGCAAATCGTGGCGCTCATTGGCACGCCGGCCGAGGCGGTCGAAGGCACTGCCGCCTACCTGCGCATCTGCTTTGCAGGCATTCCGTTTATCGCCGCATACAACATCCTCTCGGCCATTTTTCGCGGTCTGGGTGATTCACGCTCGCCTATGTACGTGATTGGCGTGGCGTGCATCATCAACATCGCGCTCGACTTTCTGTTTATCGGCCACATGGGGCTCGGCCCCGTGGGCGCGGCGCTCGGCACGGTGACCGCGCAGACGGCCAGCGTTGCCCTCGCGCTCGTGTGGCTCAAGAGCCGCCGCACGAACATCCACGTTAAGCGCAGCGACCTGCGCCCCCAGCCCGAGGTGCTCGGCAGCATTCTTAAGATCGGTGTGCCCGTGGCCGTGCAGGACGGCTGCATCCAGGTGGCGTTTATGTTCATCACCGTCATTGCCAACCACCGAGGGCTCGTCGACGCTGCCGCCGTGGGCCTGGTCGAAAAGATGATCAGCTTTTTGTTCATTGTGCCGAGCTCCATGGGTGCTACCGTCAGCGCGCTCACAGCGCAAAATGCCGGCGCGGGCAAGGGCGACCGCGCGCGTCAGGTGCTCAAGGACGCCATGACCATCTCGGTGGTGTACGGCTGCCTGATCACGGTGCTGATGTGGCTGGTGGCGCCGGCGTTTATTGGCTTTTTTGCCAAGGACGCTGCAGTAGTCGCCGCCGGCACCGGCTATATGCGCAGCTACATTTTCGACGCGATTTTTGCCGGCATCCACATTTGCTTTAGCGGCTTTTTCGCTGCATACGGCAAGAGCTACATCGGCTTTGCGCACAACGTGCTGGCCGTGGCGCTCATTCGCGTGCCGGGCGCGTGGCTGCTGTCGAACGCCTATTCCGACACGCTGTTTCCCATGGGCATCGCGTCGCCGTGCGGATCGATTTTGTCGGCGGTCATCTGTGTTATCGCGTTTACCGTGCTCAACCGGCGCGGGGCTTTTGACAAGCTGATGGCGTAGAGGATCGTTTGCGTCGTACGACCTCGGCGCCCCTTCCCCGTCCATTGAAAGGAGCGGCGCCATGACCGACTCGCCAACTGAACATACCGAGGGTCTGCTCCGCATTGGCGAGGTGGCGCGCTTGTTTAACCTAAGCGTGGGCACGTTGCGCCATTACGAGCAGATGGGCTTGCTGGACCCGGCACACATCGATCCGGCGAGTGGGTACCGCTACTACGGATCGCGGCAGCTCTCCACTCTCAACACCATCAGCCACCTGCGTGTTCTCGACTTGCCGCTCGCGCTAATCCGTGAGTTTGTGACCACGCGCGACGTGAACCTTATGCAGCGGCAGCTGGCTCAGCAGCAGGAGCTCATCGAGCGCAAGCGCCGCGAGCTGGAGCGCGTGTCGCGCAAGATCGACAACCGGCTTGCCCTGCTTCACAATGCCCTGAACACCGAGCTCGATACCATTTGCGCAATCGATGCGCCCGAGCTTCGCTGCGCCGTATTGCGCGAACGCGTCAAGCCTACCGACGCCTATGCGCTGGAGTGGCAGATTCGTCAGCTGCAGAAGGGCCAGCACGAGACCTTTGTCTTTCTGGGCAACTTGGGCGTTGGGATTAGCGCCGAGCGCCTCGCCGCCGGCGACTTTGATGGCTACGACGAGGTCTTTTTGCTGCTCGATGACACCGATGATTACGTGGGCGACCTCGAGACGCGACCCGCCGCGCGCTGCCTGACCATTAGCTTTCGCGGCACGCACGGGCAAGCAACCCCACGCTATGAGCAGCTGCTCAGCTATATGCGCGAGCGCAACCTGACACCCGCCGGTCCCTCGCGCGAGATCGCCCTGATCGACGACATCATCAGCGACGGCCCGGGGGCGTATGTGACGAGGATCGCGATACCGGTCCGCTAATCACTACCATTTATCGAGCAATTCCATCCATTTACCTTAATCCGAATTAGATTGTATTATGTAGCAAATAAAATGACAGCATATTGCCCCCCATAGGCAGGAGACATTATGCCCAGAGTTCAATCACGTCGCTCGTTTCTTCTCGGCCTAGCCTCGATCATCGGCTTATCCGCGTCACGCCCAACAAGAGTATTCGCTGCCGACTCAAACTCATCCGTCGCTTTTACATCAGACCTAGCACAAGACTACGCGCTTTCCCTGTTGCCCATCGTCGACGGATCCGCGAACTTAGAGATCGAGCAAATCGTTCCCGTATGCCAACAAATCGGCCTTATCTGTGGCTATGAAATCAGTGTCACAAGGGAAGGAAGCCCTTACGGTTATTTAATACTTGACGCATCATATCCTGGGCTTCTGAAGGAGATAACCCTCGGCGATACCATTCTTCCGATTTCAGCTTCTCTATCAAACGCCATTTCAACTTATTCCGGCCAACAGGCCACAAACCCAACCGTACTAATTTCGTACAACGATATTGAATATGGAACTTTGGTGCCAGGAACTAGAGACTGTGTAACCAACTATAACAATATACGGTCTGTCCCGATTGTCACCGAAAAGGGTATAGCACCTCAAAGCAATAACCCAACTTCATGGGATGCAGTCATTATCAATGAAGATGACTTGATGTTGCATTTCCAAATAGACGATTTAAACGGAATACCGTTCCGAGGAGTCTCGGAATCATTAGTTGAAGCCCGCACTAATAAGTATGCATGCGTCGTTTCTGCCTTGTACGCTGTATCAATGCATTACGGTCTCACCAGTTCAAACGCTAATCAATTTAATCCCGATTATTATAAAGAAATATGGAACGTCACTGGCACAACAACGTATAAGACCAATGATCAGGGCGTCGAGTACGGAAGCACGATCATCCCAGATGGAATTGTTCCGTTTAAAAGTCTTGCCGCTCAAAAGGGTAGAGCACTTAATACTCAATTTTTCGGTTATCAGCCTCAATTCGCTCAGTACAGAGCAACTATCGATCAAGGGAATATCGGCTTGTATCATATGTGGATCAACAGCCGAAACAGTGAAGGATCCGTCGAGCTATCAGGTCATACAGTCACGGTAACTGGCTATTTTACTGGGCATAATGGAAGCTCTGGCATCGAACTGCAGTGGCTCGAAGTATTCGACGGATGGAACACTTATCCCCGAGCGATTAACTATGCAACGCCCAATATGGTCAAATTGAACGGAACAGTCTTTTGGTAGACCGGATGGCACCATCAAAATGCTATGGCACCACGGCCTTTGCCCTGGTTACGATATTGGTGATTTTCGCTATGTTTGCATCCGTTTCTTCATGCACAGATAGAGCCCGCTATAGCGGAGGAGATGATTACCTTGTCTTTGGAGCCGGCAGCGTTCATTCTATTGAGGGAACGGAACTCGTAATCCAAACAGACAACAGTCCCCGCTACACCGACGCTGGAAAGCAAACCCGGATTACATTCCCCTCATCTGGCCGAATCAAAGACAAGCTTTCCCGAATCAAAGTTGGGACAAGAGTTTCCTACTCACGCTTTGAGTCGGTAGACGCATCTGGATCATACGAGGGAAACGATATCGAAATTGAACAGGCAAACACTATAAGGAGATGTTGAGGAACTGAGCCTCTGCGCAGTTCCTCAACAAATCATTATGCCTCCGGGACCCTACCCGTCGCCAAAATCTGTTCAAGTGCGTCCTCATCCAGCACGGGCACACCCAGCTGCTCGGCCTTGGTGAGCTTGGAGCCTGCTTTGGGGCCAGCGACCAGATAGCTCGTCTTCTTTGACACGCTGCCCGAAACCTTGGCGCCGAGCACCTTGAGCGCCGCGCCCGCCTCGTCGCGCGTGCGGTTGACGAGCGTGCCGGTGAGCACGAAGGTCAGGCCTGCGAGTGGTTGTGCGTCGGCGAGCTCGCCCGCCACGCCAGCGTCGGCTGCGGCTTGCGCGTGCCGGGGGCCCCCCGGCGCGCCGCTCGGT
>CABPWH010000040.1 GCA_902461085.1 uncultured Collinsella sp.
GGCTCGGCGAGGTCGAGTCGTATCTTCATTTGGACGAGAAGCGCACGCGCGTGACCGAGCTCGAGGCCAAAAGCGTGGCCCCTGGCTTTTGGGATGACGCCGACGCCGCTCGCGCCACCATGGAGGAGATCGCTCGCGCCAAGGAAGATATCGCTGCCGTGGATACCGCGCGCCGCGAGCTATCTGACGCCCGCGCGGCGCTGGAGCTTGCCGAGGAGATGGGCGACGACCCCGATGCCGCCGCATTGCGCGAGGAGGCTGCCGCTACGGCAGAACGCCTGGCCCGCGCTATCGACGATCTCGAGCTTTCGAGCTGGTTTACCGGTGAGTTCGATCACGGCGACGCGATTGTGACCATCAAGCCCGGACAGGGTGGCCTGGAGGCGCAGGACTGGACCTTCATGCTCTTTAAGATGTACATGAAGTACTGCCAGCGTCGCGGCTGGAAGGTCACCATTAACGACTGCCCCGCGGCTGAGGTCATCGGCATCGACCGTGCGACCTTTACCGTCGAGGGCAAGGACGCGTTTGGCATGCTGCGCGCCGAGGCCGGCGTCCACCGTCTGGTGCGCATTAGCCCCACCGACGACAAGAAGCGCCGCCAGACCACGTTTGCCGGCGTCGAGGTCATCCCCGTGCTGCCCGATGATATCGACATCGAGATCAATCCCGACGATATCCGCGTGGACGTGTATCACGCGAGCGGCCCGGGCGGCCAGGGCGTCAACACCACCGACTCCGCCGTACGCGTGACGCATTTTCCCAGCGGTATCGTGGTCACGTGCCAAAACGAGCGCAGCCAGATTCAAAACAAGGCCGCGTGCATGCAGATTCTCAAGGCCCGTCTGTACGAGATCGAGCTCGAGAAGCGCGCCGAGGCGCTCGACGAGATTCGTGGACCCAAGACCACGATCGGTTTTGGTAACCAGATTCGCAGCTACGTGCTCTACCCGTATCAGATGGTCAAGGACCTGCGCTCGGGTGTGGAGACCAGCAACGTCGAGGCCGTTCTCGACGATGGCGATCTGGATCCGTTTGTGATCGGCTACCATCGCTGGGCGACTGGCAACGCCGATGCGGAAGGCTCGGACGCCTAGGCACATGGTTGGCTCCGGGTCGATGCAAACACTTCGCAGGGGTGGTATTTGCTCGATGAATCGGTAGAATCGAATACAGCAAGAAGTTCAAAGCGCACTCGTTTGGGTGCGCTTTTTTGAGGGAGGCAGCATGGCATATCGTCTGGACATCAAACGCATTCTTTCGCTGAACTTCTTTCACGATCTGCCCAAGATTATGCTGGGCTGTGCTCTGGCCGCTATTGCGACGGACCTGTTTTTGATCCCCAACGGCCTTGCCGCCGGTGGCGTTACGGGTCTCGCCACGATTATCCAAGCGGTCGGTGCGTCTCATGGCATCTCGCTGCCTGTCGGTATCCAGACCATCGTGATGAATGCCTTGCTGCTGCTGGTCGTTATGCGCGAGGGTGGCATGTTCTACGTGGTGCAGACGGCGACGGGTTTTGTGCTGCTGGGCTTTTTCACCGACCTGTTCGCTCCGTTTGTGGCTCCGCTGGCACATGCCGACCTGATGCTGCCCGCCATGTGGGGCGGCATTATCACGGGCATCGGCTACGGCATGGTGCTACGCGCCGGTGCCAACACCGGCGGCTCGGACACGATCGGCCAGATCATCTCGCGCAATACGTCGCTACCGGTGGGCTCCACCGTCATGGCGATCGATGTTGCCGTGTGCGCGCTGTCGGCCCCGGTCTTTTCGGTCGAAAACGCGCTGTATGCGGGTCTTTCGATGGTCATTAGCGGTTATGTGATCGATGCTGTGGTCGATGGTGGCAACAGGCGCCGTATGGTGCTCATCATCTCGGACAAGTTTCCCGATATCGCGGCTGACATCATGTATGGCCTGGGCCGCGGCTGCACCAAGTTTAAGGCGACCGGCATGTACTCGGGCGCCGAGAAGCCGGTGATCATGGTAATCGTGAGCCGTCGCGAGCTCAACACGCTCAAGACCATTGTGCGCGAGCGCGACCCGCGCGCCATCGTGACTGTGGCCGACGTTACGGAAACTTTCGGTGAGGGCTTCAAGGACATTAACGCGTAGGGCCGACTGCGTTCCG
Organism: uncultured Collinsella sp.; assembly: GCA_902461085.1. Lineage (GTDB taxonomy): Bacteria > Actinomycetota > Coriobacteriia > Coriobacteriales > Coriobacteriaceae > Collinsella. The sequence goes on from CABPWH010000040.1 coordinate 2,135, forward strand.
TCCAAAAGACGTTCACATTGATAAACCGTTTCATCAGCGGTTCTGCCTGCTCAATTGCTCAAATAATGATAAATACTCTGGTAAAGCTTCCAGTTTCCAGCATAATGAATGACGTACGTGCATCGCGGCTGGGTTGGGACGACCTTCTGTGCCGTGCGCATTTTGTCTAATGAGGATGAAAGGAAGGCACAATGAGCGACGAAGAGCTCAAAAAGGTTGCCAACGAGGTAAGGAAGGGCATCGTCACCGGCGTGCACGCTGCCAAGTCCGGCCATCCGGGCGGTTCGCTCGGCGCTGCCGACATCATGACCTATCTGTACTTTGAGGAAATGAACGTCGACCCGGCCGATCCCCGCAAGGCCGATCGCGACCGTTTTGTGCTCTCCAAGGGCCATTGCGCTCCGGGCCTGTACGCCGTGCTCGCCGAGCGTGGGTTCTTCCCCAAGGAGGATCTCGAGACGCTGCGCCATATCGGCAGCCACCTGCAGGGTCATCCCAACATGAACGACACCCCGGGCGTCGACATGTCCACCGGCTCGCTCGGCCAGGGTATCTCCGCCGCCGTGGGTATGGCCGTTGCCGCCAAGCACTGGGGCGATACTTACCGCACGTACGCCCTGCTGGGCGATGGCGAGAGCGAGGAGGGCCAGGTCTGGGAGGCCGCCATGTTTGCCGGCAACCAGCAGCTCGATAACCTCTGCGTGATCGTCGACCACAACGGCCTGCAGATCGACGGCCCCGTCGAGGAGGTCAACGACCCCATGCCGCTCGCCGACAAGTTCCGCGCCTTTAAGTTCCATGTGGTGGAGCTCGCCGACGGCAACGATTTCGATCAGATCCGCGCCGCCTTTGCCGAGGCCCGCGCCACCAAGGGTCAGCCGACCGCCATTATCGCCGAGACCATGAAGGGCAAGGGCGTTTCCTTTATGGAGAACCAGGTGGGTTGGCACGGTAAGGCCCCCAACGATGAACAGTTTGAGCAGGCCATGGCAGAGCTCACGGCCGCCGGAGAGGAGCTCTAGGATGGCAGACGTCAAGAAAATCGCCACGCGTGTAAGCTACGGCGAGGCCCTCGTCGAGCTCGCCAACGAGCACGATGACTTTGTGGTCCTCGACGCCGACCTGGCCGCCGCTACGCAGACCGGTAAGTTTAAGGCCGCCTGCCCCGATCGTTTCTTCGATGTGGGCATTGCCGAGAGCAACCTGATGGGTGTTGCCGCCGGTATCGCGACCACCGGCCGCGTTGCCTTCGCGAGCACCTTTGCCATGTTCGCAGCCGGCCGCGCTTTTGAGCAGGTCCGTAACTCCATCGGCTACCCGCACCTCAACGTTAAGATTGGTGCCACGCACGCCGGTATCTCGGTGGGCGAGGACGGTGCCACGCACCAGTGCTGCGAGGATATCGCCCTCATGCGCGTCATCCCCGGCATGACTGTGATCGTTCCTGCCGACGACGTCGAGGCCCGCGCCGTGACGCGCGCCGCCTACGAGTGCGACGGTCCGGTGTACATGCGCTTCGCTCGTTTAGCCTCGCCGGTTATCAACGACCCCGAGACCTACAACTTCGAGTTGGGTAAGGGCATTGTCATGCGCGAGGGCGCCGACGTCACCATCATCGCCTGCGGCCTGATGGTCGGCGAGGCTCTCGAGGCCGCCGAGCAGCTCGCTGCCGAGGGCATCGACGCCGAGGTCATCAACATGCACACCATCAAGCCCATCGATGCCGACCTGATCGTCAAGAGCGCCACCAAGACCGGCCACGTCGTGACCGTCGAGGAGCACTCCGTGATCGGCGGCCTGGGCAGCGCCGTTGCTGACGTCCTGTGCGAGCAGTGCCCGACGCCCCTCAAGAAGATCGGCGTCAACGACACCTTTGGCGAGTCCGGCCCGGGTGCCGAGCTCTTGCACAAGTATGGCCTGGACGCCGCCAACATCGTGGCGACCACCAAGGAGTTCTTGGCATAAGGCAAGGCGGATCTCAAGGACTGCTTCGCCAGAACTATAAAACTGTTTCGCCAGTACTATGGAAACCCGGCAGGGGCGCTCTCTTGGAGAGCGCCCCTGTTTCAGTTGCGGTGAAATAAGGACTGTTTTGCCAGCTTAAAGGCTCAATTAATCCGTATTTCACCGCAACTTATGAAGACGCCCCTCAAGCACGGTCCCATCAGGGAAAAGGGCATATATCGGCAAAGTGCAATTCAGACCCTTCCAACTTTGTATATGCAGCACTTCAAGATAAACGCAGCGACCCCTTAGTTATCGCAGGCCGGGCACAGGGTTACTCTCCAAATCTTTCCGCAGGACGGAGGAGCCCCTGCCGCGCGAAGCGCGCAGCGGGGGCTCCGACATGTCCGAGGACGATTTGGAGAGTAACCCTGTGCCCGGCCGACGGGATCCCTAAGCACGCCATGCTTCTTATGTGCAGCAAAGCTAATGCTGCTAAAATACAAAGCGCTCATGTAGTTTAAACGCACGACGATAAGGAGCACCAGTGGGTAACCACTTCCGTACCTCCGGTGCGGGCGATGATGCCCCCAAGACGCAGGCAGGCGTCCAGGGCAGTCGTTTCGCCACTCCGGATTCAGAGGGCCAGCCTGTTGCTCAGGCCCCCGCTCAGCCGGCAGATCAGGCACAGCCGGCATCCGATCCCTTTGCCTACAATCCAACCAGCGATGTCGCGCTTTCCGGCACGGCGGGTTTTGAGCCCGTTCAGGCCGTGACCGCTCGCGTGGAGCAGCCTCAGGCTGGTGCCGCCACGCCGCAGCCTACCATGGCCGGCATTCCCGACCCCTTGGCCCCTGCGGCGCCGGCTCCTCAGCCTGCGCAGTCCGGTCTCTTTGCCGCTATTCCCGACCCCACGCAGCCTGCTGCCCCGGTGGTCGAGAGCGATCAGGCCGCCGAGGTCGCAAGCCTCGATAACGCGCTCAACAACCCCGATTTTACGTCGGTGTTTGCGCCCATCGATCCCCAGGCCAGCCGCAAGAAGATGGCCAAGCAGGCCGGTGTCGAGCCCGTCATCCTTATGGAGCATGTCACCAAGATCTATCCGGCACAGCCCAACAAGCCTGCACTCGACGACATCAACATCGAGATCTATCCGGGCGAGTTCGTCTTCCTGGTCGGTCACTCCGGCTCGGGTAAGACCACGCTGCTGTCGACGCTCAACCGTGACGTCAAGCCGACGAGCGGTCGCATCCTGGTTGCCGGTCAGGACCTCATGAAGATCAAGAACCGCAAGGTTCCGTTCCTGCGCCGCCAGATTGGCGCCGTGTTCCAGGACTTTAAGCTTCTGCCGCAAAAGACCGCCTACGAAAACGTGGCGTTTGCCCTGCAGTGCATCGGCAAGCCCAAGGGCGTCATTCGCAGCCAGGTGCCCGAGGTGCTGCGTCTGGTCGGCCTGGCCGATCAGATGGACTCGCTGCCCGACCAGCTTTCCGGTGGCGAGCAGCAGCGCGTTGCCGTCGCCCGCGCTATGGTCAACCGTCCGCCGCTGCTGATCTGCGACGAGCCGACGGGCAACCTCGACCCGGCGATCTCGCTGGGCATCATGAAGCTGCTCGAGCGTATTAACCGCACTGGCACCACCGTGATCGTCGCCACGCACGACCGCGAGATGGTCGATAGCATGCACCGTCGCGTGATCGCCCTCGAGGGCGGCCACGTTATCCGCGACCAGGAGAGGGGAGGTTACGGCAACTATGGCACCAACTAACGTAGGCTACTCCTTCAAAGAGGCAATCAGCCACTTCTTCCGTAACTGGACTACCTCGCTCGGCGCCGTCATCACGATCTTCCTTTCGCTGTTTATCATCGGCCTGTTTATCATGGGCTCTGCGATGCTGAACTCCGTGATCGGCACCGTCGAGGATCAGGTTGTCATCAACGCGTTCATTAGTGATGACGCCGATCAGGCTGATGTTCAGGCTTTTGAGGCCGAGCTTAAGACGTGGAATAACGTCAAGTCCGTGACCTATAAGGACAAGGACGACGCGCTGGCCGAGTATACGAGCAAGATGTCGGGCAACGCCGACGCCACCATGAGCGCGCTCGATGGCCAGAACCCGCTGCCGGCTTCCTTCGCTATTGAGATGGACGATCCGTCCAAGGTCGAGAGCACGGCAGAGAAGCTCAAGAAGGATGCCGATTTCCAGAAGATCGCGGATGACGGCGACGTCAACGCGAGCGTGCTGTACGGCCAGGAGGAAGTGAGCCGCCTGTTCCAGGTGACCAACTACATCCGCATCGCCGCCGTGGTGCTCGTTGGCCTGCTGACTTTTATCGCGTTCATCTTTATCAACAACACGATTCGCCTGTCCATCACGGCGCGTCGTCGTGAGATTGCGATTATGCGTCTGGTCGGCGCCAGCAACGGCTTCATTCGTGGCCCGTTTATCACCGAGGGCGTGCTGCAGGCCATTTTGGGCTCGCTGCTTTCCATCGGCGTTCTGGAGCTGCTGCGCAATTTGATGATTCCGCGTCTGCAGGAGAGCATCGGCTGGATGTCGTTTGCCCTGCCGATGCAGTACTACCTGGTGACCTATGCTGCGCTGATTCTGGTCGGCGTGATTATCGGTCTCTTTGGTTCTGCCATCGCCATGCGCCGCTACCTGCGCGTGTAAGCATGCCTGGAATTCACCCCTTCCAACGGGTCGTCTCTTATGGGGCGGCCCGTTTTTTGATCCCTAGGGGACGGCAGGAAAGCGAATCATTTGGGTAGACTCTTTGGAGTTCGCAATCGATAGTTAGGAGGCGCCATGGGGCGCAATAACAAGCATAAGCGTGGAGCTCGCAATCAGCGCGGGCCGGTGCGCAGCGAACGCCGTCCGAGCCTGACCGGGCGCGTGCAGCTCCATGAGCATAGCGCCTACGTTGTAACCGAAAACGGCGACTACAAGGTCATGGGCCGCGGTAAGCGCGAGATCATGGATGGCGATACCGTTGCCGTGAGCATTAAGAACAGCCCGCACGGTGAGCGGCGCGCCGTGATCGAAAGCGTGGTTGAGCGTGCAGCCATAAGCGTGGTGGGCACGTACCAGACCGCCGGTCCGCTCGGTGTGATCGAGCCGCTCGATTCGCGTCTGAAGGCCGACTTCTTCATTCTGCCCGAGGATACCTCGGCGGATCGTCTGGGTGTCCACCCGGGTGATGCTGTTGTCGCGCGCATTTTGACCTACCCGACGCGCCTGGAATCGGGTACCGTGACGATCGAGCGCCGCATTGGCGGAGATGACGCGCCCGATTTGGGCGTTCAATATGTGATGGCGCGTTACGGCTATACCGATAGCTATCCCGAGGCCGCGCTGGACGAGGCCGAGGGGCTTTCGCTCGATGTGTCCGCGGCGCTTAAGGACCCGCTCCGCCGCGATCTGCGCGACCGCTTTGTCATCACGATCGACCCAGTCGACGCGCGCGACTTTGACGACGCCATTTCGCTGGAGCGCACGCCCGAGGGTGGCTACAAGCTGGGTGTGCATATCGCCGACGTTTCACACTATGTGGCTTGGGACGGGCATATCGATCTTGAGGCTCGCCATCGTACGACATCGGTGTATCTGGCCGATCGCGTGCTTCCCATGCTGCCCGAACGCCTGTCCTGTGACCTGTGCTCGCTTCGCCCTGACGAGGACCGTCTTGCGTTTACCGTTGACATTGAGCTCGATGCACAGGGTCGCGTGCGGCATTACGATCCGTACCCCAGCGTGATTCGCTCGCGCGTGCGCATGGACTATGATGGCGCCGAGGCGCTGCTGGTGCGTGCTGGCGCGGTGGAGTACTCGGTGCTGGAGGGTGCCGCCGAGGATGTTGCGGCTGCCGAGGCCTCGCGCGAGGAGGCGCTTGAGCGTGGGCTTACATGCGAGGAGGCAGCCCTCGGCTATAACGTCGACCTGGGTGATTTTTTGGTTGTCGCCAACGAGCTTGCGGAGCTCCGCCGCCGCATTCGTCGCGCGCGCGGTTCGGTCGACTTTGATACGGCCGAGATCCGCGCGCTCTTGGACGAGGACGGTGTGCCCGTGCAGATCGTGGCCCGCGAGCGCTCGTGCGCCACGTCGCTGATCGAGGAGGCCATGCTGCTCGCCAACGAGTGCGTGGCCGAGTGGCTGGCTGACCGCGACATTGAGGCTTGCTATCGCGTGCACGACGATCCCAGCCCCGACAGCCTGCACGGTGCCGCCGTGGCGCTGGCGCAGCTGGGCATCATCGATGACCGCCGTGCGGCTGGTATTGCCCTGGGAAGTCCCGATGAGCTGCAGGCTGCGGTTGACGCCGCGGCCGGTACGGCCAACGCACCGCTCGTTAACGCGCTGCTTCTGCGCAGCATGCAGCGCGCGCTGTACAAGCCGCGCAACGAGGGCCACTTTGCGCTCGCCGCGCCGTGCTACTGTCACTTTACGAGTCCCATCCGTCGCTACCCCGATCTGGTGGTGCACCGCGTGCTCAAACTGCAGTTGGCCTATGAGCGGCTCGGCGGCAAGGACGCCTTGGTCCGTACGCCGCGGCTGATCGGCAAGGGGCGCGAGTCGCTGCCGCGCATTCTGCCGCAGATCTGCCGCGCATGCAGCGATGCCGAGCGCGCGGCAGATGCCGCCAGCCATGCGACGCAAAAGATCAAGATTGCCCAGTACTATGAGGACCGTCTGGGCGAGCGCTATGCCGGAACCGTCTCGTGGGTTAGCAGCATGGGCCTTTTTGTGCGCTTGGACCTAACGCAGGTCGAAGGCTTGGTTTCGATCAAGAGTCTGGGCAACGAGTGGTTCGAGTTCGACGAGGACGCGCTCACGCTCACAGGTGCCGACACGGGCACCCGTTACGAGCTGGGGCAGCGCGTGATTATCGGGGTCTCGCGCGTCAATACCACGCGTGGGCACTTGGACTTTAAGCTTATCCATTAGCCAAATCCCGACTCATGGTGGGGGAGCGGAGGGCGGCCTTTCGGGACCGCCCTTCGCATTTGAATCGTGGTACCTTGCCGTCTGCTCGGCCGCCCGCTTACCTGCTATTTGAGAGGTAAAACCTACCAAAATAAACCTGTCCCTTTTGGCAGGTTTACAAGAAAGCGGGGATGAGATGGCGACGGTGTACGGTTATGCGCGGGTGAGTTCGCGCGATCAGAACCTTAATCGGCAGCTGGATGCGCTGGGCGCCTATGGCGTGGGCTCGGCGAATATTTATGCCGACCATGCGAGTGGCAAGGACTTCGATCGACCGCGTTATCGCGAGCTGCTGCACGTCCTGGGAGACGGGGACGTGCTGGTGGTGCTTTCTATCGACCGACTTGGCCGTAATTACTCCGAGATTCTTGAGGAATGGCGACGCATTACCAAGGAGCTCGGGGTTGCCATTGTGGTGTTGGACATGCCATTGCTTGACACGCGCGCTAGGGCCAGCGGCGCGCCGGATGTGACCAACACCCTGATTGCCGATATTGTGCTGCAACTGCTGAGCTACGTGGCGCAGGTGGAGCGCGAGAATATCCATCGGCGCCAGGCGGAGGGAATTGCAGCGGCGCGAGCGCGAGGGGTCCGTTTCGGTCGACCTCGCAAGCCGTGCCCTCCTCAGTTTGAGCTGGTGCGCGATAGCTATGAGGCGGGCGATATTACCCGCAGCCAGGCAGCAAAGTGCCTGGGCGTGTGCGTGGGGACGTTCGATCGCTGGATGCGCGAGGCGGGGTAGGGGTTTGCGTCGCTTTGTCGCTTCCTGTTGCGATTCAAATTTTGATACGGTGACGATGCCATTTGGGGCTACACTCGCTGATATTCAAAAAAGGAGGTTGGCCCTTGGCGCGCGTAAAACAAATAATCGGATGGACCGCGGTCGTTCTGTTCGCTGCAACGCTGGCGGGCATCTGGGTGCTGACGGAGCAAAATGCGGTGGAGACGTCGTTGCTGAGCGAGTCCACCGCGCGTGTGGTGGAGGGCCAGGCTACGGGCGTTCAGGCTACCGATGCCACGGGTGAAGCCCAGACGGAGAACGGAATGACCGGGGGCACCGATTCGGCTGCCTCGAATGTCCGGTCTGGCCGACTTGCTTCCATTCGCATGTGGGTGGGCGCGAACGTCCGTCGCGTTGCCCATACCGTAGAGTTTTTCTTCGTCGGATTGTTCGCCTCGGTGGTCGTGGTTTGCTTTTCCAGGCGTCCGTGGAGCGTATGCTACCGTTGCGTGCCCGTATTGCTCTTTTGCGCCGCCTGCTCCGTTGGCGATCAGGTACATAAGATCTTTGTTCCCGGCAGGCATTTCGACGTTATCGATTTAGGATTCGATGCTGCGGGCTATGTCACCGCCATGCTGTTGGTATTGCTGGCAGCGGCGTTGGTGCGCCATGCGACTCGGCCGATCGGCGCCCATGCGAGGCGCTAGCCGGTAACAAACCCGTTTCTGATAATGCGACCTTGTTGAATTATTTTGTGTCGCGCGTATTTCCGAGCGGCCGGATTTGAGGGGCGAGCGGTAGAACGCTCGCCCTTTGTGCGCCACGATGCGGCACAATGTACCGCAAAAGCTGTTTGTATCCGGTACGAATCGTTCGTTGGTCTTTAATTCTTCTCAACGGAGGTGTTTGAGATGGCAAACGGATTGCTTTTGCGGCTTCGCGAGCGTGAGCTCAGCGCGAGCCCGGCGGAACGCAATGTCATCGCATATGTAAGCGCTCATCCGCACGAGGTGGTCGGGCTGTCCGTCCGCGGTCTTGCCGATGTCACGTTCTCCTCGCCCTCGAGCATTTTGCGCTTTTGCAAGCGTTTGGGTTTTGCGGGCTACAAGGAGTTCCAGCGCGAACTGATTGCCGAGCTGGCGCTCTTAGGTGACAAGAAAGACGTAGCCCTCGAGGGCATCTCCATGGATGACAGCGTCGAACGTATCGTGGGGAAGGTGATGAAAAGCAACGTGCGTACGATCGAGGCGACGGCGCGAACGCTCGATTACACCGTCTTGGAGCGATGCGCGGCCCGTCTTAAGCGGGCACGCGCGGTCAATCTGTTCGGTATTGGTGCCTCTCGTTTGGTCGCGCACGACCTGGCGCAAAAGCTCATGCGTGTCGACAAAGAGTGCCATCTGTACGACGACTGGCATGATCAGCTCTTATGTGCCAAGAACATGCATGAGGGCGATATGGCAATCGCCTTTAGCTACTCGGGCTTGACGCAAGAGGTGCTGGACTGCACCGCCGAGGCTCAACGTCACAACTGTCCCGTTGTGGCCGTTACCAAAGTAGATGGATCATCCAAGCTTGCCACCATGGCCGATGCCGTGCTCGGCGTCGCCGCGAGTGAACCCTTGATCCGCAGCGGTGCCATGGCTTCGCGTATGGCCCAGCTTATGGTTGTCGATGCCCTGTACGCTGCTTACGTTGCCAGCGACTACGAACGGGCGACGCATGTCATTAAGCAAAACTACATCGAGAAACAGGAAAGATGAGGTGAATGAAATGCTCGATTTAACAAAATTCACGACCGAACAGCGTAATCAAAGGTCAATGGACCTCGATACGATGACATCGCTGCAAATCGTCACGACGATGAACGATGAGGATCTTCGTGCCGTCCAGTCGGTCACGAAAGTGTTGCCCCAGGTTGCCACAGCAATCGACTGGGCTGCTGAGGCACTCGAGCGCGGCGGTCGCGTCTTTTACATGGGCGCGGGCACTAGTGGTCGTTTGGGCGTGCTTGACGCTTCGGAGTGCCCGCCTACGTTTGGCGTATCGCCCGATCTGGTTGTCGGGCTCATTGCCGGGGGCGAGACGGCGTTTATCAAGGCTGTCGAAGGTGCCGAAGACAGCGAGGAACTTGGCGCGAGCGACCTGCGGGAGCGTGGACTCTCGGACAAGGATCTTGTCGTTGGCCTGGCGGCAAGCGGTCGTACTCCCTATGTGGTGGGCGGCCTTGTGTACGCCAAGGCAACTGGGTGCAAGACCATTGCAATTGCCTGCAACCAGGGGTCGAAGATCGGGGAGAGCGCAGATTTTGCCATTGAGCCCGTGCCCGGTCCCGAGGTGCTGACCGGCTCAACGAGGCTCAAGGCGGGAACGGTCCAAAAGCTCATTCTCAACATGATTTCGACCGGTGCCATGGTCAAGATTGGCAAGGTGTACCAAAACCTGATGGTCGATGTACAGCAGACGAACGAGAAGTTGGTGGTGCGCGGCCAGAACATCGTGATGGAAGCGACCGACTGCACGCGCGAGCGCGCTGTTCAGGCGCTTGCGGATGCCGGCGGCCACGTAAAAACCGCTATTGTCTCGGTGCTGTTGGACTGCGATGCCGAGCAGGCTGCGGTAGCTCTTGAACGGGCGCACGGCCATGTCCGTACTGCGGTGAGTGGCCATGAGAAGAGCAATGCCGATGTCCAATAGGTGCACGGCGTGAGCTGATATGACATCCAGACGAGATACCCAATACAAGGAGGAGTTATGACGAACAAAGAGCTGGCTCAAAAGCTGCTGGACCTTTTGGGCGGTAAAGACAACGTGCTCGCAAACGCGGCGTGCATGACGCGCCTGCGCGTGACCGTCAAAGACACGGGCAACGTCGACACGGAGGGTATTAAGGCGCTCGACGGCGTGATGGGCCTGGTTGAGGACGACACGATGCAGATCGTGCTGGGTCCGGGCAAGGTGAATAAGGCGCTCGAGGAGTTCTCCAAGCTCACCGGCCTTGCGAAAGGCGTTGCTGACGAGAGCGTGGTTGACGCTGCGGCCACAAACAAGGCCGCGCAGAAGGCCAAGTACGAGTCTAAGCCGGTTCAGGCCTTCCTCAAGAAGATTTCCAATGTCTTTGTCGCCCTGCTTCCCGGCATCATTGCGGCTGGCCTCATCAACGGTATCTGCAACGTCATTAACGTCTCGACGGCAGGCGCGCTTGCAGGCGAGTGGTGGTACCAGGGCATTCGTTCCATGGGCTGGGCCCTGTTTGCCTATCTGCCCATCTTGGTGGGCTATAACGCGGCACGTGAGTTTGGTGGCTCCGCTGCGCTGGGCGGCATCGCCGGCATGATGTGTATCGCCAACAGTGCCATGCCCCTGCTTGCGCCTGGCGCGGCTGATCCTGCTACTGCCATTCTGCTGCCCCTCACCAGTGCGCAGTACAACCCCGCAGCGGGCGGCATGATCGCGGCTCTCATCGCTGGCGCATTTTTTGCCTGGATGGAGCGTCAGATTCGCAAGGTTATGCCCAACGCACTCGACACGTTCTTGTCCCCGCTGCTGGTGCTCATCATCGGCGCCTTTGCTCTGATGCTCGTCATCCAGCCGGTTGGCGCATGGCTGACGACTGCCATCTTTAGCGTCCTCACCTTTATCTTCGAGAAGCTGGGCGTCCTGGGCGGCTATATCCTGTCGGCAGGCTTCTTGCCGCTGGTGTCCGTCGGCCTGCATCAGGCGCTCACGCCGATCCACGCTATGCTCAACGATCCCGACGGGGCTACCAAGGGCATCAACTACCTGCTGCCCATCCTTATGATGGCTGGCGGCGGCCAGGTCGGTGCCGGTCTGGCGCTGTACTTTAAGACCAAGAACGCCAAGCTCAAGAAGTACGTCGCAGAGTCCATTCCCGTTGGAATCCTGGGTGTGGGCGAGCCTCTGATGTATGCCGTTACGCTGCCGCTCGTTCGTCCGTTTGTGACGGCCTGCCTGGGTGCTGGATTTGGCGGCGCGCTCGCGGCGCTGCTTCACATCGGCACGGTTTCTCAGGGCGTTTCCGGTCTGTTTGGCCTGTTGATCGTCGTTCCTGGTCAGCAGCTCGGCTACGTTGCCGCTATGCTGCTTGCTTATGCCGCCGGCTTTGTCCTGACGTGGTTCTTTGGCGTCGACGAGCAGAAGATCAATGAGTTCTTTGGCGAGTAGTTTGATATCGCGAGCCGTGTTGCTCAGGGCTCGCGGCGCACGGAAGATTTCTTGATGCTATGGTTGTGCCGGCGGGGCTAACTGCTCCGCCGGCCTTTTTTAAAGGAGCGTTGAAGCGTGAAAACGGGTATTTCGATTTATCTTTCCAGCCCTCTGCAGGATATTGAGCGGACGATTGAGCGTGGTGCCGCGGCGGGTGCACGCTATGCGTTTACCTCGCTGCATATTCCCGAGGATGGGGGAGCGGCGTATGCCGATAAGGTCCGTCATGTGCTGTCGCTGCTTTCCGCCCGCGGCATTGCGCTCATTGCCGATGTGGGGCCTCGCACGTGCGATTTGCTCGGGCTTGAGCGCATCGAGGATCTGCGCGATTTGGGGTTGGAGTACCTGCGCTTGGATTATGGCTTTATTGCCCAGCGGGTCGCGGAGCTGTCCGGTGTATTTCGCATTGTGGTTAATGCATCGACGGTGAGTTCTGATGAAATCGCATCGTGGCGAAAAGCCGGTGCCGATGTGACTCGTTTTGCCGCCTGCCACAATTTTTATCCCAAGCCTTATACCGGTTTAGCTCTGGAGGACATTGCTCGGACGAATCTTCGTCTTGCGGCGCTTGGCTTCGAAATCATGGCTTTTGTTCCAGGTGACGCCAACGTTCGCGGGCCGGTATTCGAGGGACTGCCGACGGTTGAGGCGCAGCGCGGTCGCGCGTCGAAGGTTGCCCTCAACATGCTTGAGCTCGCACACGGCGCCGATTGCGACATTGTTTTGGTCGGCGACCCCGATCTTTCCGATGCGGGTTGGGCGCAGTTTGCTCAAGTTTCTGCCGGATACGTGGACCTGCAATGCGAGCTTGAGTCCGGCTATGCCTATGTACGTGGGCAGATTCATCACGACCGGCCCGATTCGAGCACCCTCATCTTTAGGTCTCAGGAGTCGCGCACGACGCTTAAGCCGGATTCCGTGCCGACGGATACCGGTACCGGCCTGCCGCGAAAGGCGGGGTCGATCGCTGTGAGCAATAGCGGCTATGGGCGCTACGAAGGCGAGTTTGAGATTGCGCGGGTCGATCTTCCCGGTGACGAGCGCATGAACGTTGCGGGCCATATCACGCCCGAGGCAATGGAGCTGCTACCGTTCATCAAACGCGGATTCGGGGTACGCTTCGTTTAGCGTGTGGCCCGTGGGCTACAATTGGCCCATCATGCGAAGGCGCCTCGTATGGCGTGTGCCTGCGTTGGCCGATCTATATTCGGAGGATTCCCATGACCGTACTGTTTGTTGAATATCCCAAGTGCTCGACCTGTAAAAAGGCCAAGGCATGGCTGGACAGACATGGGGTTGAGTATATCGACCGCGATATCGTTACGGACAATCCCACGGCCGATGAACTTGCGACCTGGATTGCTCGTTCGGGGCTGCCGGTGCGACGCTTCTTTAACTCGTCGGGCATGAAATATCGAGAGCTGGGCCTGAAGGCGCGCCTGGATGCGGGTATGACGGACCAGGAATGCTGCGAGCTGCTGGCGACTGACGGCATGCTGGTTAAGCGCCCGCTGCTGGTGGGCGACGACTTTGCGATTCCCGGCTTTAGGGAAGCGGCTTGGACCGAGGCGTTGCTGTAGCGTCTGCGGAAAGTGCGTCCCGTTTTGAGTGGCGATTCTGGGATGTGCTTTCCGGTTGAGAGCTCTATCGGAAATGGCATCCCGTTTCGAGCGCTGATTGTGGGACACGGTTTCCGGTTGAGGGCTCGACGGGAAACTGCGCCCCGGAATTCGCTTCCAGAATGGGATGCACTTTCCGCCGGCGGGCCTGCCCCAGTCAGTCCTCCAGCTGCGCCCATTCGCGTGGGTCGTAGATCTTTACATGCTTGTCGGGCGTGTCGCTCCAGTAATCTTCGTCCATAAAGGGCAGGTATGCCTGAATGCCGGGGCAGATAAACGGAATCCGTTGCCGCTGCAGGCGCTCGCGCTGCCGCCGCTCTAGGGTCGTCTCGGGTATGACGGGCCGCATGCCGGACAGCTCGACGAGGCTTGCCTGGATGCGCTTGAGGTCGGGGAGCGCCGCATGCCATGACGTCCGCATGATCAAAAATGAGGCGCGACGGTAGCTTGCCTGCATCACCGTGATGGCTGGGCGCAGTGTGGGATGGATTTTGTCCCGTTCGGGCCAAAGGTCAGCAGCGATCTCGAGGCCCAGGGTCTCCCATAGGTAATCAAGCTCTTCGTCCATGGTGCCTCGATATCTACGCGATCATTGATACTTCGATTGTGTTGCCTAGTGCTATCGTTTTCGCGGTAGAATCTGCCAACGGTTGACGGCTACCGCTCGCGGCGTTTTGCCCTTCGTGTACAGCGGTCGGCTTCACAGGTCCTTCACGGGTTGAACGAAACTAGGCCAATTTGACTGAATTTCAAAAATGTCAAAATTGGGGCTTGCGTCACGGCGAGACTTCCCGTATATTTCTTTCTTGCGCAAAGGCACAGCCGAGCGCAGCGATGCAGTCATTGGGATGTCGTCTAATGGCAGGACAGCGGATTCTGGTTCCGTCAATGGGGGTTCGACTCCCTCCATCCCAGCCATTGCATTTGCTACATATGGCCCGTTCGTCTAGCGGTTTAGGACGCCGCCCTCTCAAGGCGGAGATCACCAGTTCGAATCTGGTACGGGCTACCCACAAATGATTGCCCGGGCCTCGCAAGAGACCCGGGTTTTGTGTATCGACCGTATATACGGCGCCTGCCGTGTTTCGCTCAGATCGAGGAGTAGCCATGGATCTGCCCATCAGCTTGCAAGACATCACGTATGCCGAGAACTATCTGGCGCAGGGCGACCTGGCTACGGCGACGCCGCTGTTGGAGCGCCTGGTGGAGCTCGCCGAGGAGTATATCGACGCCGAGTGCAAGACGGAGGAGAAGCGCCAATACTTTAGCTTCGATAGCAAGTTTGAGCGCTTGGCCTATCGCCGCGTGGAGAAGGATCCGCGCGAGCTCGTGCAGGTCGAGGTGCCGTTTGACCGCCTGTACTCTGACATGGCGTTTGCCTACATTCGCCAGCAGGATTATGTGAGCGCTCGTAATGCCCTGATGCAGGCTGTGCGTTGGGACCCCATGAACTGCAACTATCGCTTGGACTTGGCCGAGCTGTTCCGCGCACTCGAGGACAAGCAGGAATGGGCATCGCTCTCGTTCTCGGTGCTGGAGCGTGCAAGCGATGGCAAGTGCGCCGCCCGCGCTTACGCCAACTTGGGCCAGTATTTCCTTGAGCCCGAGACCGAGAACGTCTCGGCGGCCGTGGGTTGTGCGCGCCTGGCACTGCGCTTGGCCCCTGGCGATGCACATACGACGCGCCTGCTCAACAAGATCCATACTGCTTATCCGGATGCCGCCGATGAGAGCGACGACCACGTGATGGGTGAACTGGCCCTGCAAGGCGTGCCGACCTCGCCTTCGGCCGAGATTGCCATCTGCCTGATTATGTGCGCGACCGATGCTGCAAGCGACGGCGACAAACAGGAGGCGACGCGTCTGACGGTGCGTGCTCGCGACTTGGTGGGCGAGGAAGCCTGCGCGGCGATTATCAAACTGGTGCGCGAGAGCGACGCCGAGCTCAATGCCGAGCGCAAGGCAAAGCGCGACGCCGCGGGCTCAAACGCCGATGGAACCAAGGAGGTCGGCGATGCCCAGTAAGCGCGAGCGCAAGCTCATCTCCAAGAATCGCTCGGCGCATCACGAGTACTTTATCGATGAGACGTTTGAGTGCGGCATCGAACTGAGCGGTACCGAGGTCAAGTCGATTCGCGAACGTGCGTGCCAGATCACCGACACCTTTGCACTGATTCGTGGCGGCGAGTGCTGGCTCGTGGGCCTGCATATTCACCCTTATAGCCATGGCGGCGTGTGGAACCGCGACCCTGATCGCCGTCGTCGTCTGCTGCTGCACCGCAAGGAGATCGACTTTCTCGACGGCAAGCTGCGTAATCGCGGCTATGCCCTGGTGCCGCTGGAGCTCTACTTTAATACCGACGGCCGCGTAAAGCTGCTGCTGGGCCTAGGCCGCGGCAAGAAGCTTTACGACAAGCGCGAGGATATGGCCAAGCGCGACGTTCAGCGCGAGATTGACCGCGCCCTCAAGGAGCGCAACCGCTAGGCACTCTGTATAAGTTGCGGTGGAATAGTACCTGTTTGAGGCCAAATACCCGACAAGCAGGAACTATTTCACCGCAACTTGGTGGAGGGACTTGGCTGACCTGCAATCTTGGCACATATGTGTATGGGGCGGCGTTCGTTATGGGCGCCGCCTTTTTTGTGGGTACATACATCCATGAGGTTCCAACCCGGGTTAGGGGAGTGATCGTTATGGACAAAACTGCGTTCTTTACCATGCCGAGCGGTCTGTACGTGGTGAGCGCCGCGGCAGACGGGCTGCGCGCCGGCTGCGTCATCAACACGGCGGTGCAGGTGACGTCCATGCCGCCGCGCATTTCGGTTGCCGTGAACAAGGACAACGTTACCTCGGGCGTCATCGCATCGGCCAAAGCGTTCGCGCTGACCGTGATCGATCAGACCGCCGACATGCTCTACATCGGTAACTTTGGGTTCCGCACCAGCAGCGACTATGACAAGTTTGCCAAATACGAGACCCGCGAGACGGCTCTGGGCATGCCCTATGTGCCCGAGCACGCGGCGGCCCTGTTTAGCTGCCGTTTGATCGACACTGTGGATGTGGGTACGCATCTGCTGTTTATCGGCGAGGTCGAGGATGCCGAGCGCCTGAGCGACGAGACGCCGCTGACGTACGACTACTATCACAAGGTTCTGAAGGGCAAGACGCCTCCGAAGGCCTCGTCCTATCAGGTTGATTTCCGATCTCAGCCGAACACATTGAGCAAATAGGCCATTCCCGCAGTT
>CABPWH010000041.1 GCA_902461085.1 uncultured Collinsella sp.
TGTAGTGCGGCGCTGCTCATCTTGGGCGCCGCCACCCCCCGCCGCTACGGCTTCCGCCTCGCATACGACGGAACGCGAAACGCCACGCTCACCGAGCACCGCATGTTCTCCTCGACCGATTGCCCCGGCGCGTGGCTGCATGCCCGCATGGATCAGCTCGCATCCGAGGTGAACGCGATTCTCGACGGCGGCAGTGCCCCGACCGTCCCGCCATCGGTACCGGCAGAGCAGCCGAGCGCCACCGGCAAGGAGGGTACAGGCTTCAACGGAACCTACCGCTGCACAGTCGATTGTCTGAACGTCAGAGACGCGCCGGCGCTTTCAGGCTCCGTGGTAGCCTCCTACGGCAAGGGCGAGACAGTCAACCTCGATGACTGGTATTGCATCGCGGACGGCTACGTGTGGGGACGCTACACCAGCGACAGCGGTCATACTCGCTACATCGCCGTCGGCAAGCCCACGGGAGGCTACGACCCGAACGACTACCTCGTGCGCGTCGGCACCGCGCAGGCGCAGACCAGCAACTCGGCGGGAACGTACCGCATCTGCGTCGATGCCCTGAACGTGCGCTCCGGTGCTGGCACCGGCTACTCGACCGTCGCAACCTACCATCGCGGGGAGACTGTGACGCTCGACGGCACGTTCGCATCGGCCGACGGCTACGTTTGGGGCCGCTATACGGGCGGTTCCGGCTACAAGCGCTGGATCGCCGTGGAAACCGCCTCCGGCGAGAAGTACGCAGAGGAGGTGTAGGCGATGCCGTACCCAAGCCCTGCCGACGAAGACCGCAACGGCGGGTGCGGCCCGCTTGTGGCGGCGGTAATCCTGCTGCTCATCGTGTTTGTCGCCGCCTCGTGCGCCAGGCAGGCCATGGGGGCGCAGGACATGACGGTATCGCCCGCGCGAACCGATGGCCCGATTTACGATTTGCCGGATAGCGTGCATCAGGAAATCGTGTGCGATAAGCTCAACCGCGAGTACCTTCTGCTCACGACAGACGAGGGCGGCGTGTACCTCATGCCGTACCTCGACGAGCACGGTGACCAGGCGATTATGCCGCAAGCCTAGTGCGTGGTATCCTAAGAAGAACGATCGTTCCGAACGAGCAGATCTCGGTTCGAGAAGTTGTTCGAACGGGGCACCATTTGAATTGAAGAGCCCGTTACCATCGCGGTAGCGGGCTTTTTGCTACCGATATGCCGGGATTCGAACCCGACAGGGTGCGAATCCCGGCATCATCGCAAGGCCTGTGGGCAAAAAATAGCAAATATGAGTACTGTTACCATTTTAGTAACAGCAATTTCATGCCTTCAGAAGACGATTTAGACGTCAGGCGTCCTACGGCGGAAGAATTGCAGACGTTTATCGGCTAAGTACTTGGACATATGTTGCGTAACACTTCATATTTTGCAAATAAGTAATGCTACAGGACTTGTGACAGTACTCATATTTGACGTTTTTTGTCCACGCCCCCTTATTGCGTGGGCGAATCAGGTGCAAAACGGGCTTCAAAGCGTCCTTCGCAAACAAAAACCGGGGCCCGCATGATGCGGACCCCGGCTCAATACCGTGACGATATGTCAGTTACGCTCTACACGTAGAACAGAATGTCGTCGTAGGTCGGGACCGGCCAGTAGTCGGCGGCCACGATCTCCTCCATGGCATCCACGGCGGCGCGCAGCGTATCCATAGCGGGAACGACCTCGTGCGCGTACACGTTGGCCTGCTCCTGACCATCGAGGCCCTCGGCCTTCTGATGCACGGCGTCAAGCGCCTTGATGGAGTCGTTGATGGTGGTGATGCCGTTGCAGAGCTTGTTGAGCGTGTTCTGCTCACACTGCATGGCGGCCTCGGCGCCGGCGGCACGAATAGTCTCAAGGCCCTTAGCGACCTTGGTGGCATAGGCGGTAATGACCGGGCGATAGGTACGACGCGCCTCGCGAACCATCGTGGTAGCCTCGATGTTCATGAGCTTGTTGTACTTCTCGAGCTTGCAATCGTAGCGGCACTGGGCCTCGGCCTTGGTCAGAACACCCGTCTCCTCAAAGAGCGCAATGGCCTTATCGGAAACAAAGGCGGGCAGGGCGTCGGCCGTGGTCTTGTTGTTGGCAAGGCCGCGCTTCTCGGCCTCGACGGGCCACTCATCGGAGTAGCCGTCACCGGAGAACAGGATGCGCTGGTGATCGGTCAGCACCTTCTTGCAGTATTCGAGCGCGGCGTCCTGGAACTTATCCTCGGGCGTACCCTCAAGCGCGTCGGCGAAGGACTTGAGCGACTTGGCCACGGCGGCATCGAGCACCAGGTTGGAGTCGGAGACGTTCTGCTCGGAGCCGCAGGCACGGAACTCGAACTTGTTGCCGGTGAAGGCAAACGGGGAGGTGCGGTTGCGGTCGGTGTTGTCCTGCATCAGCTTGGGCAGGGTATCGGCGCCCAGGTCGAGCACGCCGCGCGTGGCATGGACGGAAGCCTTGCCATCGATGATCTTCTCGACGACCTCGGTAAGCTGGTCGCCCAGGAAGATGGACATAATCGCCGGAGGAGCCTCGTTGGCGCCCAGACGATGGTCGTTGCCGGCCGAGGCAACAGAGGCACGCAGGAGCTCCTGATAGTTATCGACGGCCTCAATCACCGCGGTGAGGAAGACGATGAACTGCAGGTTGTCGAGCGGGGTGTCGCCTGGATCGAGCAGATTCTCGGACTCGGTGCCAAGCGACCAGTTGTTGTGCTTGCCCGAACCATTGATGCCCTCAAAGGGCTTCTCGTGCAGCAGGCAGACCAAGTCGTGGCGGGAGGCGATGAGCTTCATCTTCTCCATCATGACCAGATTCTGGTCGATGGCCTCGTTGACTTCGCCATAGACGGGGGCAAGCTCATGCTGGCAGGGAGCAACCTCGTTGTGCTTGGTCTTGGCGGGAATGCCAAGCGCCCACAGCTCATCGTCCAGGTCCTTCATATAGGCCGAGACGGTGGGGCGGATAGCGCCAAAGTAATGCTCCTCGAGCTCCTGGCCCTTGCAGGGAGCGGCGCCAAAGAGGGTGCGGCCGGTAATGACCAGGTCCTTGCGCTTGCGGTAGGCGTCCTTCTTGATCAGGAAGTACTCCTGCTCGTCGCCCACGGAAGGAACGACCTTCTTGGGGGTCTTACCGAACAGCGCCAAAACGCGCTTAGACTCACGCGAGAGCGCGGTCATGGAACGCAGCAGCGGGGTCTTCTTGTCCAGGGCCTCGCCCGTGTAGGAGCAGAAAGCCGTGGGGATGCACAGGACATCGTCCTTGATAAAGGCGGGGCTAGTGGGGTCCCAAGCGGTGTAGCCACGGGCCTCGAAGGTAGCACGCAGGCCGCCGTTGGGGAAGCTCGAGGCATCGGGCTCGCCCTGGATGAGGTTCTTGCCCGTAAACTTGGTAATGGCGGTGCCGTCGTGGTTGGGCTCCAGGAAGCTGTCGTGCTTCTCGGAAGTAATGCCCGAAAGCGGCTGGAACCAGTGCGCATAGTGCGTCGCGCCCTTGGAGATGGCCCAGACCTTCATGGCATGGGCAACGGCGTTGGCCACATCTAGGTCGAGCGGCTCACCGCCCTCGAGGGTTGCAGCAAGGCGCTTCCAAATGTCCTTGGGGAGGTAGTCCTTCATGACTTCCTCAGAGAACACCATGGTCCCGAAGCGGTCAGTAAGTTCGGCCATACGGAACTCCCTTCGTATCGGCACCGCGTGAGAAGCGGTGTTGATTACTAACGAACGAGTCATAGCTTAGACTCGCCGTGTTTCCGCGACATTACCGTTATGTTGCTGTCGCGAAACCAATCAATGAGGTTACCCTATCGAGGCGGCGTTGCCACCCTCAACAGCCAATCAACTGCATAAATTGCAGACCTCTCTCCATGGTTTAAGGGTAGTCAATTTGGGATGGAGCTCTATTAACTGGTATTTTGCATCAGATACCAGTCTTTATAGTCCGTGCCTAGATTAGCCGCTCTGTTATAGAGAAAGCCGATAGCAAGGCATCTTTGATTGGTATCCTCAAATAGCGAGTGAAACTCCACCGTGGCACAGTAGTGCTGTAGAATCCTTACAACACATCACACTATTACGTATCTAGAGGAGCACGATATGCGCGTCGACGAGGTTTTTAGGCAGGCAGCATCCCAGGGCACCGCGCCCATTTCGTTTGAGATGTTCCCGCCCAAGGGCGAGCTGACCCTCGACACGGCTCGCGAAGTGGCAGGCAATCTGTGCAAGCTTTCGCCGAGCTTTGTCTCGGTCACCTGCTCGGCCGGCGGCTCGGGCAACGGTGCCGCCACCGCCCCCATCGCGCATATGATTACGAGCGAATTCGACACGCCCTCGGTGGCACACCTTACCTGCGTGGGCCGCTCGCACGCCGATATCGCCGCCAAGATCGACGAGTATCGCACCGCCGGCGTAGAAAACATCCTGGCCCTGCGTGGCGATCTCCCTGCCGGCGCAACCGAGGACGACAAGCCCGCCTCGGACTACGCCTACGCCCGCGACCTCATCCCCGAGCTCGTCGACGCCGGCTTTTGCGTGGGCGCCGCAGCCTACCCCGAGGGCCACATTGCCTGTGAGGATCTCAACCTCTCGGTCGAACACCTCAAGCAAAAACAGGACGCCGGCGCGAGCTTCTTTGTGACGCAGCTCTTCTTTGATAACGAGTGCTTCTACCGTTTTCGCGAGCTTGCCGACAAGGCCGGCATCACCGTGCCCATTACCGCGGGCATCATGCCGTTTATGGGCAAGTCACAGATCAGCCGCATGGTCTTTATGTGCGGCGCGTCGCTGCCCTCCCCCGTCATCAAGATTCTCGCCAAGTACGAGAATGACCCCGAGAGCCTGCAGACAGCTGGTGTAGATTATGCAGCCCGCCAGCTTTGCGACCTCAAGGAGCACGGCGCCGACGGCCTGCACCTGTACACTATGAACCGTCCTGCGATCGCCGCGACCATTATGGAGCGCCTGGGGTAATGGAAAAACCGCACATCGATACAACCGCTGTCGAAGTGCCGGCCGACCTTGCGTCGCCGGCGCTCTACCGTATCGATGCCGCGCACCATCCCCGTGTCGACCGTGCCGAGATGCTGCGGTATCTGGGTTACGGCGGCCAGCAGATTGAGCCCGAACTGTCACGACGTATTGAGCTTGTGGTCGAGCGCCTTGAGCTTGACATTGAGCCCCGTGGCGTGCGCCGCGTATTTGCCGTCGATGCCACGAGCGTGGACGAGCAGGGCAAGCCTTGCATCCGTCTGGTCGGCACCAATGTTGAGCTGCGAGGTCGTGATATCTATCGCCACCTTAAGGACGCCCGCCTGGCGGCGCTCATGGCATGTACCCTCGGGATGTCTGCCGAACGCCGTCTGCGAACCACCGGAACCCAGCAACCCCTGGAAGGCGCCGTGCTCGACGCCGCATGCTCTGCCTATGTAGAAGCCGCCGTCGAGCAGATGGACCAGCAGGTCAAGGCTGCGGCCGCTGCACACGGGCTCGCCGGCAACTGGCGCTTCAGTCCCGGCTATGGCGACTGCCCGCTCTCTGCCCAGCGCTCGATCGTGGATGCACTCAATGCCACGCGCCTCATTGGATTAACCGTCACCCCCACCAGCCTGCTCATGCCCACCAAGAGCGTGACCGCTGTGATTGGTCTGTTCGACGGCGAAGTCCACGACGCCCAGAGTCGCCCCACCTGCAATATCTGCCGCATGCGTGAGCACTGCCGCTTCCGCGCCGCCCACACCACCTGCTATTCCAGCCATTAGGAGCCATCGATGTTTACTCCGCTTATCACTCATGATCTGGACGGTGCCGCACTGGCGGCACCCGTCAATGCTGCGCGCTGCAACGGTGCCGCGTACAAAACGCGCACGATCGACGACCTTCGCATTAAGGACGATCGCCTGTGCGCCGCCATCGAGGGCACGGGACATCTGCTGTTCGACGGCGGCATGGGCACCATGCTGCAGGCGGCCGGCATGAAGGCCGGTGCCCTGCCCGAGTTGCTCAACTTTGAGGAGCCCCAGGTCATTACCGATATTCAGCGTCAGTACGTCGAGGCCGGCTGTGACGTGATCACCGCCAACACCTTTGGCGCCAACGCCCACAAGCTCGACGGCGCCGCCACCGTGGCAGACGTCTTTGCCGCGGCAGTCACCTGCGCCCGCGAGGCCGGCGCCCGCTACGTCGCCGGCGACATCGGCCCCATCGGCGCCCTGCTGCGCCCCCTGGGCACCCTCAGCTTTGACGAGGCCTACGACCTCTTTGCCGAGGAGGTGCGCGCCGGCGTCGCCGCGGGCGTCGACCTCTTTATTATCGAGACTATGACCGACCTGGCCGAGATCAAGGCGGCAGTCCTCGCCTGCCGCGAGAATTCCGACCTGCCCGTCTTTGCCACCATGACCTTTGAGGAAGACGGCCGCACCTTCTTGGGCACGAGCCCCGAGGTCGCCGCCATCACCCTCGACGCCATCGGCGCCGACGTCCTGGGCATCAACTGCAGCCAAGGCCCGGCCGAGCTCCGAGGACTCGCCGCGCGTATGCTCACCGTCACCGACAAGCCCGTTATGGTGCAGGCCAATGCGGGACTGCCCCGCGTGGACGATGACGGCAATACCGTCTTTGATATCCAAGCACCCGAGTACGCCGAGGCCGTCGCCGGCATGATCGCCGACGGCGTAAGCGTCGTGGGCGGTTGCTGCGGCACCACGCCGGCGCACATGGCGGCCCTGCGCACGCTTATCGACAACCACACGCCCAGCCCACGTCACCGCAAGCCCAGCATGTCGGTCACGAGCGCCCAGACGGTCGTGGACCTTCCCTGCGACGGCCACAAGATCGCCGTCATCGGCGAGCGCATCAATCCCACCGGCAAAAAGCGCCTGCAGCAGGCCCTGCGCGACGGCGACCTGGACTACGTCGTGAGCCAGGGCATCAGCCAGCAAGAGCAAGGTGCCGATATCTTGGACGTCAACGTGGGCCTGCCCGAGATCGACGAGGTCAAGATCATTCAACAGGCCACCGAGCAGCTCCAGGGTTCCACGCTCCTGCCGCTGCAGATCGACTCCACCGATCCCGCCGCCGTCGAAGCCGCCGTGCGCCGCTACGCTGGCAAACCCATCATCAACTCGATCAATGGCAAGCAGCAGATCATGGATGAGATCTTTCCGCTGGTCGCCCACTACGGCACCAATGTCGTCGGCCTCACGCTTGACGAAGGCGGCATTCCCGATACCGCCGAGGCCCGCTTCGCCATCGCCGAGCACATCGTGGCCGAGGCCGCCCGCTACGGCATCGGTCCGGACCGCATCCTCATCGACTGCCTGGTCATGACCGCCTCGACCAATCAGCGCCAGGCCGAGCAGATCTTGCGCGCCATGTCCCTGTGCAAGGAGCGCCTGGGCGTCAAATGCGCGCTCGGCGTGTCGAACATCAGCTTTGGTCTGCCCGCCCGCCCGCTGCTGGGCTCGGTCTTTTTGGCTGCCGCTTTTGGCGCAGGCCTGGACGCCCCTATCATGAACCCGGGCTCCAAGCGCTTTATGGATACCGTCTACAGCTATCGCGTCTTGAGCGTTGAGGATGAGGGCTCGACCGGATACATCGAGCGCTACGCCGGCTGGACCGATCCGTACAAGATCGCCGCGAACCCGGCGGCGGCTCAGGCGGCATCGACCGACGCTGCGCCCACTGCTGACACCGCCGGCACCGACGGCAACGACGACCCGATTCGTCGCATGGTCGTCTCGGGCCGCAAGGGCGAGATCGCGGCCGAGACCGAGCGTCTGCTGGCAGATCACGACGCCATGGACCTCATCAACAATCACTTTATCCCCGCCCTCGACGAGGTCGGAGTCCTCTTTGACCAGGGCAAGTTCTTCTTGCCGCAGCTTATGGCCTCGGCCGAGGCCGCACGCGTGGGCTTCGACACCATCAAGCGCCTGATGCCCGCCGGCGAGATTGCCGACAAGGGCAAGATCTGCGTGGCCACCGTCAAGGGCGACATCCACGATATTGGCAAGAACATCGTCAAAATGCTGCTCGACAACTACGGCTACACCGTCTTTGACCTGGGCCGCGATGTCGATCCGCAGGAGGTACTCAAGACCGTCAAGGAGCGCGATATCAAACTCGTCGGCCTCTCGGCGCTTATGACTACCACGGTCGTCGCCATGGAAGAGACCATCAAGCTGCTTCATGCCGAGGTTCCGGGCGTCAAGATCATCGTGGGCGGCGCCGTGCTCACCCCCGAATACGCCAAGCAGATCGGTGCGGACTACTACGCCAAGGACGCCGCCGAAAGCGCTCGTATCGCCGAAGAGGTCTTTGGGCAGTAACACAACGGAAACAACCGAGCACCAAAACGTGCCGCATGCGCCACTTGGCACGTGCGGCACGTTAGAATAGATAAGACTATGCTCGTTTTGGCAGATAGGAGCGCAAGGATGGCGATCACGCCCGCAGAAATCGCGGAAACCCGCGGCATGGTTGAGGAGCAGAACCTCGACATCAGGACCATCACCATGGGTGTTTCGCTCATGGGTTGCGGCGACGAGAACCTCGACCGCATGTGCACGAAGATCTACGACCACGTGACGCACACGGCTGAGCATCTGGTCGAGACCGCCGAGAACCTCGAGCGCGAGTACGGTATCCCCATCGTCAACAAGCGCGTTTCCGTCACCCCGGTGGCGCAGATTGCCGCGTGCTGCAAGGATGAGGACCTCACCCCCATCGCGCACGCCCTCGACCGCGCGGCTGAGACGCTCGGCATCGATTACCTGGGCGGCTTCTCCGCACTCGTCCAGAAGGGCATCGGCGACGCCGACCGCCGCGTCATCCAGTCCATCCCCCAGGCGCTCGCCACCACGAGCCGCGTCTGCTCCAGCGTCAACGTCGCCAGCCTGCGCGCCGGTATCAACATGGACGCCGTGCTCATGGCCGCCCAGACCATCATCGATGCCGCTAAACTCACGGCCGACCAGGATTCCGTCGGCGCTTCCAAGTTTGTCTGCTTTGCCAACATGGTCGAGGACTCCCCGTTTATGGCGGGCGCCGTCCACGGCGGTGGCGAGGCCGACGCCGTCATCAACGTAGGCGTCTCGGGCCCCGGCGTTATGGCCGCAGCCCTGGAGACACTGCCCGATTCCGCATCGATGATGGAGGTCGCCGAAAAGATTAAGCAGACCGCCTTTAAGATCACCCGCGCCGGCGAGCTCATGAGCCGCGAGGCCGCCCATCGCCTGGGTGTCGAGAAGGGCATTGTCGACCTGTCGCTGGCGCCCACGCCTGCCATCGGCGACTCCGTCGCGCGCATCCTCGAGATCATCGGCGTGGGTACCTGCGGTGGCCCGGGCACGACCTGCGCGCTCGCCATGCTCAACGATGCCGTCAAGAAGGGCGGCGTCATGGCCAGCTCCAGCGTGGGCGGCCTCTCCGGCGCCTTTATCCCCGTGTCCGAGGATGCCGGCATGATCGCCGCCGTCGAGGCCGGTGCGCTTTCGCTCGAGAAGCTCGAGGCCATGACCTGCGTGTGCTCCGTTGGCCTGGACATGATCGCCATCCCCGGCGACACCCCGGTCGAGACCATCGCCGGCATCATCGCCGACGAGATGGCCATCGGCGTCATCAACAACAAGACCACGGCCGTCCGTGTGATTCCTGCCATCGGCAAGGGCGTGGGCGACTGCGTCGAGTACGGCGGCCTGTTCGGCCGTGCACCCATCATGCCGGTGAACCCCAACGCCGGCACCGTGCTTGCCCACCGCGGTGGACGCTTCCCGGCTCCGCTGAACTCGCTCAAGAACTAGCTGAGGGGGACTGGCGAGGAGCCCCGGGGAGGGCAAATATATAAGGTCGCCTGCTCGGACAGTCCTGACTCGCACGGAGAGCACATTAAGTGCTCTCCGGCTCGTGCGGAACTCGCGATCGACCTTATATATTTGCCCCCCGGGGCTCCCGCACAACGGGACCTCAGTTGGGTTCTATCCCGGTTGCAGTCGCTTCGCTCCTGCACCACTTGGCTGGTGCGGCGGTTTGGCGTTGGAACGGTTCTTTTTCTGATATATGCTGGTTGCGGCTCTTCTTTTGGGAGGAGTCGCTTTTTTGTTGCTAGGAGGTTGGCCCGTGGTTGATGGGGACGCTCGCTCTGAGCTATTTTCTGCTGATTGGAATGGCGAATGGATGCGCCTGCAGGCCGCTCGGCATCGGGCTGATGATTCTTTTGAGTGGGATAAAAGGGCTCGGCATTTTCGGCCGCTTGAGACTGCTCCGTATGCCCGGGATTTTATAAAGCTGTTGGCGCTTGAGCCCGGCGAGTCGGTGCTCGATATGGGGTGTGGGGCTGGGTCGATTGCTATTCCGCTTGCTCAGGCTGGGCATCCTGTGATTGCAGCCGACTTCTCCCCCGCTATGTTGGGCACGCTTGATGCCGGCATTGAGTGCTACGGGCTCGAGGGGCGCATAACGCCGCTTGAGCTTGCTTGGGATGATGATTGGGATTTGGTTGGACCGGTCGCGAAAGCGGTGGATGTGGCCTTTGCCAGTCGTTCGGTTACGACGACCGATCTGAAAGGTGCGCTTGCCAAGCTTGATCGTACGGCTCGTCGGCGTTGTGCTGTCACGATGGTCGCCAACTCCAGCCCGCGCTATGACCTGCACCTGATGAACGCCATCGGCGCCTCGGTTACCTGCAGCAATGGCTTTGTGTACGCCTTCAATATCCTCATTCAGATGGGTGCCCTGCCGCAGGTTACGTACTTTGAATCGCCTCGTCGCGATACTTTCGATAGCCTTGAGGCGGGCGTGACGGACTTCTCCCGTATGCTCGAGCGTGGCAACGAGGATAAGATCGACCGCCTGCGCGACTACATCGCCCAACACATGATTGAGAACCCCCATGCCGGTGAGCCGGGCTCCAAGGGCGTGCCGCAGGGGCGCTATATGCTCGATCATGTCCGTAAGGTTCGTTGGACGTTTATTGCATGGGAGCCGGTCTCTGCACCCCGCTCATAGCCTGTTCGCAGCCCGCACCGCCCACTCACTCGGCATCCGCATTCTTTTTGAACTGGGCAAACGCGCTCCACACCGCGCCGTTCCTGCGCTATCGTGGGACAGCTCACGTAGATTAAGGCCCCGTCGCGGGGCGCCCCATACATAGAAAGCGAGAACCCATGGCACTGACAGGAGCCCAGGTCAAGCAGCTTCGCAGCATGGCCCATCACCTCAACCCCGCCATCATCATCGGCAAGTCCGATGTCAACGAGGGCACCGTCGAGCAGACGGTCGCCTACCTGGAGAAGCACGAGCTCGTTAAGTGCTCCGTGCTCGATGGCTCCAGTCTTTCCGCCCGCGAGGCCGCCGAAGAGCTCGCCGAGCGTTGCCACGCCGAGGTCGTCCAGGTCATCGGCCGCAAGTTCTCGCTGTATCGCGAGTCCTCGCGCAAGGACATCGAGAAGATCAAGCTCGTCTAAGAGCCAATGATCCGGCGAGCCAACATATAGCAAGCTTACGGGTGCCCAAGTACTTCGGGCGCCCGTTTTTTATCGCTCGACCAGCACGCGATTGAGCCGCCCCTCCACCAAGCGCTCGTATAGACGCCGCGTCTCGGGCTCGGGCACGCCATTGACCTGCTCCCTCAGATGGTGCATATGCCCGCTGTATAGCTCGACGATATCGCGCCGCCGCCCCGCCGCACTGTAGACGCGCATAGCGCAGCGCACCATATCCTCACGCGCCGTTTCCTGCCGAAGCCCCGACTCCGCCAGCCAAATCGCCGACTGCAGATCGTTTTCTTCTAGAGCGGCATTTGCTCCCTTAATCATGCAATCGATGTACTTTGACTGCATAATGCGCCGCATACGCAAAAAGTAGGTGGGATTACAGCCATTGGGGACATACAGCGGTCCGGCATAAAGCTGCTCAATCTTAAGGCACAGCTCAACTAAATGGGGCCCGCGCGCACCCGTGCGATTTCCCAAAACCTCGCGGCTTATCTGGTCAAACAGCCGTACATCGGTCTTGACGTAGTCGCCGTTGAGTCCGATGCATTCATTTTGGATGAGCACACACGACTTGCCATCCGGCGTCGGTCCCAAAGCCGACCGCAAGCGCGATATCGTCGAGTACAGGTTGTTGCGGGCGCTATTGAACTCGGCATGGGGCCACAGCTCCATGGCCAGCGTCTCACGATCGACGAGCGCATCCATGCCCAGCGCAAGCCGCTCGGCAAGCGTCGCCGCCTTCTTGCGGCGCCACATTTTGTCCGTGATGGGAAACCCGTCGCGCTCGGCGCGAAACGCACCAAACATGCGAATCTCGATATGGTCGATGGTATCAACGGCTTCAACCTCGCCGGCCTGGAACAGGCGCTCGCCCTCCCCTTCCAAATCGTCGCGCAGCGAGTACCGCGACAGCTCGCGCACGGGAAGCTTCTTGCGTATCCTGCCCGCCGGCTCGCCCAGACAGTGCATGGCAAGGCGCGCAAAGAGCCGATACGATGGCTCTAGAATCCCCGCACGATTCATGGACATCCAGGCCGCAAGGTCGCTGTCTCGGCCCGCACAGGCCAAATGCAGCGCCACCATCCAGGCCTCCGCTCCACCAACCTGTGTCTGGCTTATATCGAGCAACTCCGCTTCCTCGCGCACCGAAACCATCGAGGTGTTACGCAGATATGCCGCGCGCTCCAGCAGCAATGCGTTATCGCGCATGTACGCAATCGACTCCTCGGCAAGTTTGAGCACTTGGACCGCACGGAACTTTGCATTAACCGGCCGTCCCTCTGCCAGCGACTGCCAGCCTTCTAACAACAGGCCAAACAGCTGAATCTGGTTGTCACGCATGCGCACGGCAAAACGATCGAGCTCGTTGAACGCCGCATCGTCGGTTACCGGCAAGCCGGAAAGGAGCCGCCGTGCCGCCAACACCATGCGCACCCAGATAGCCATCGCCTTAAGCCCACGTACGTCGAGCGCCTCCCGCACCACCGTCATCTCGTCGTCGCGCTCGTCGGTTCCCGCAAACGACCCGTCAAAGAGCTCCACCAGCATACTATCGGCCCGTATAACAATCCCCGCGATATCGAGCTCGCAGTCGTAGGCCTTGCTCGTTTTGAGCTGCTGTAGAACGCCGCCGTCATCTCCCCGCTCGGTCAGGCAGCGCTTGACCTCGATATGCGCAGACAACATATCGAGTGCGGTATGAGATGTCTCGATTTCTGGCACGGCCAGGTTCGTAGGAAGCCCAAGCCCGTTGTCCCCATAGCAAACTGCCGTCAGTGTCTGGGCCACCCTCCATGAAACAGGGTCTATTTCGCAGGCCGCCCGTTCGCCCCCTCGCTCGATAACCGATGCCATATAGCGAGCGAGCTTTGTATTGGACACGCTGACCGACGCCAGATATACGCCGAGTGCCTCGGCAGGCGTTGGCTCTGGAGCCGGATCGTCGGCATCGATTGTGCCCAGCGCTGCTCGGCAGATATCGGCCCCGTGCCCCGTCAGAGCAAGATCGACCCCATACTGCCCAGCAAGTTCAAGAACCGCCTCACGGTCCAAAAAGGCGTCCGCCAGGCCCATCGCCGCATCGCATCGGCCCGCCTTAAGCAAAATCCGGGCCGCCCTCGGAACAAGTTCGGGGCGAACCTCGGCCACCAACTTACGCAAACGCAAGCGTCCGTTATCCTCCGTGCCCAGACACGTAAAACTCCGCTCGGCGGGATCCAAGCCAAAGATCGGGTAGTCGCGTACAAAGTAGGACTGGTCGACCATCGACAGCCTCACCCCGCAAGCCTCGAGTTCTGCGATATTGCCCTCGCCCATCAAAACCATGAGACATGCCACGCAAAACAGCGCATTATTGTCGAGTGAAGCCAGATCGGCAAGTGCCGCGCCATACACGTTGACAATCTCGTTTTCGAGCAGGCCGGCTACGTCGCCTTGGCCATACAGACCTGTCTGCAATGCCGAAACGAGCTCGGGCACGCCCTGCGTGAGCTGATAAAAGTCGAGCGATGTACTGATCGAAAACGCCGATGCCCACGCCGAATACTCATAGGCATGCACCTTGAGCATCTGCGCATTGATCTTAACCGAATCGCCCAGCCCATGAATCAGCTGACGATTTGAAGGACGGCAGGAGATAAAGACCCCTATCCCCATAGCGCGCAAGCCGCGAATCCTGTCGATGAGGTCTTCGGTATCGTACTGATCGAGGTTTGGCACATTATCAATCGCGATAAGGGAGCGCGGTTTGTCTTTGAGTTCTTCGGTAACCACCTCGAGCTGCATAAACACCTCGCGCCCAATGGCGCGATCGGCCTCGATAATCCGCACGGGGCCTCGCGTCGGGTCGCATTTAACCTCATGGGTGTACTGCAGCAACATCGAGGTCTTCCCAAACCCGTCGGGCGCATAAAGAACCACGATGCCGGCCTTTCGGCCCTTGGCGATAAGCTCATTCATCAAGCGATCGCGCCGCACCGTATAACTGCTGCCCAGCGGCATAAGCTCGAGGTCGTCCGTATTGCCCAAATCGTTAACCATGCCCGCTCCTCAACTCGACCACATGGACACCGTAACGCTAGACCATATGTATCGCTAGATGAATAGAGCGATGCTACGGTTTAGGATGTTTGTTGGTACGCAAATGGCAAGTTTTTGTTCAGCGTGGTCCGATTGAAACTTATCCCCCAACCAATCAGTCTTTGCGCAGGTCAATGCGCTTGCCAGCTTGTCCCATCCTTTGGCAGTGTACCTCAAATGAGCGCTGTTCAATTGTGTTGCGCAACTCACCTAACGCCAGCTACCGTCTGCGACCTTTTCATAGCATTTATGCATAGTATCTGTTATGGAATGAATCATGCTGCACCTAACGCACCCGTCAAGTTCGCTGCAAGATTTTCGTCAAGCACACGGCGCGCGCTCAGCAAAAAGGCCCCCGCAAAGCGGAGGCCTTCGGCAAAGCTATGTCGAGGTGATAGGCTTTCGCTACTCGCAGAGCGAAAGGGCGGCCTCGTCGGCAACGACAACGCAGTTGGTGTGCAGCTGCAGGATCGAAGCCGGGCACTCGGGCGTAACCGGACCATAGCACATGTCATGCACGGCCTGAGCCTTTGCCTCGCCGTTGGCGACGACCAGGATCATGCGGGCATACATGATGGTCTGGGTACCCATGGTGTAGGCCTGACGGGGAACATCGTCGATGCTGTCGAACAGGCGGCTGTTGGCCTGAATGGTGCTCTCGGTGAGGTCGACGCAGTGCGTGCCCTTGGAGAAGTGGTCATCGGGCTCGTTGAAGCCAATGTGGCCGTTGTTGCCAATGCCGAGCAGCTGCAGATCCGGGTAACCGGCGTCGGCGACGATCTTGTCGTACTCAGAGCAGGCAGCGGCGGCGTCAGGGTTGGAACCGTCGGGCACATGCGTGTTGTTCAGGTCGATGTTGATGTGATCGAAGAAGTTCTCGCGCATGAAGTAGTGATAGCTCTGGGGATCGTCGTGCGAAAGGCCGCGATACTCGTCCAGGTTGTAGGTGCTGACCTCGGCAAAGTCGACATCGCCCTTCTCGTACCAAGCAGCGAGCTGCTTGTAGGCACCGATCGGGGTGGAGCCGGTGGCAAGGCCCAGCACACAGTCGGGCTTGAGGATAACCTGGGCCGAGATGATATTAGCGGCCTTGCGGCTCATATCCTCGTAGTCTTTAGCTTTAATGATCTTCATTACGCGTCCTTTCTCGTACAAGAGAGGCAAGGCTCCCTTACAAGCACTTGCCCGCGGCCCGCGTCGGCCGCAACCAACGTGTGCGGCCACCAGGGCGAGGTCGCGTAATGTATGTGTCTCGTGTCTAGCCGCGTCGAGGCCCCTGCCCGTCCACGGTGACCCAAAGCCTTTTAGCTTCGGACAAATCCCATCTTGCCACTGAGGGCGTCCTCTTTCAAGGGCGCCCTCCGTAAACGTGTTTGAATTGTAGACTAATGGCCACGTGCACTTGCTAGCGCTCGCGAGCAACGATGAGCTGGTCCATCTCTTCGACATGCACGCCAACGGAGCCCTTGATGCTCGAGAACTCAACGGAGTTGCACACCAAGATGGGAACCGTCACATCGTAGCCCTCGGCAGCAATTGCCTCGCGATCGAACTCAATGAGCACATCGCCCTTATGGACGATGTCACCCACTTGCGCATGTACGGTAAAGTGCTTGCCCTCGAGCTGAACAGTGTCCAGGCCAACGTGGATGAGCACGTCCAAGCCATCGACCGTGTTAAGCGCAACGGCGTGTCCCGTGGGAAAAATGGCCTCGACCTTGGCATCAGCCGGTGCAATCACACGCGTTCCGGTGGGCCGAATCGCCACGCCCTGGCCCAAAAGGCCGGTGGCAAACGTCTGGTCGTTTACCTCGGAAAGCGGAATGACATCGCCCGAGATGGGAGCATCCAGCGTAAGGACTCGACCACGCATACCAAAAGACCTTAGGACTTTAGTGAACATGCTCCCCCTCGGACATACCAATCAATCAAAATAACCTTAACAGTTTACCACTTGGCAACGGTTTTTGACCATTAGGGAAGTTCGCGCTTGACAACCTCGACGATGTCGTCGACAACGCGCTGGGTCAGCTCGTGCGTCTCGGCCTCGGCCATCACGCGGACCAGCGGCTCGGTACCGCTCGGGCGCACCAGAATGCGGCCGCGGCCGTCAAGCTCCTTCTCGGCAGCAGCGACGGCATCCCAGATGGGCTGGCAATCGTCCAGACCAGCCTTGTTGTCGGAATGCACGTTGACGAGTACCTGCGGGTACTTCTTCATGATGCCGGCAAGATCGGTGAGGGTACGACCGGTGCGCTTGAGCACGGCCAGCAGCTGCAGAGCCGTCACCAGGCCGTCACCGGTGGTGTT
The DNA here is from genome assembly GCA_902461085.1 of uncultured Collinsella sp. Classification (GTDB taxonomy): domain Bacteria; phylum Actinomycetota; class Coriobacteriia; order Coriobacteriales; family Coriobacteriaceae; genus Collinsella. The sequence goes on from CABPWH010000041.1 coordinate 16,888, forward strand.
GTGCTCCAGGAAGATGATGTGGCCGGACTGTTCGCCGCCGATGACGGCGCCGTCCGCGAGCATGCGCTCCAGAACGTAGCGGTCGCCCACGGCGGTCTGAACCATCTCGAAGCCCTGCTCCTTCATAGCGATGGAGAAGCCCAGGTTGCACATGACGGTCGAAACGATCTCGGAGTTGGCGAGCTTGCCGCGAGCGGCGAGGTCAGAACCGCAGATAGCCAGGATGTAGTCACCGTCGATCTCATTACCCTCGCTGTCCACGAACAGTACGCGGTCGGCGTCGCCGTCGTGGGCCAGACCGATATCGGCGTGGGTGCGCAGCACGAGCTCGCGGAGGGGCTCGAGGTGCGTAGAGCCGCACTCAACGTTAATGTCGGTGCCGCAGTAATCGGTGTTGATGGCATGGACCGTGGCACCCAGGCGCTGCAGCGCGGCGGGCGTAGTCTGGCAGGAAGCACCGTGACCGCAGTCGACGGCAACGACCAGGCCATCGAGCCTCAGGCCATCGAGCGTATCGATGGCATGATCGACATATGCCTTGCGGGCGTCCTTCATCTTGATAATGTGGCCCACGCCGGCACCGGTCGGCAGCGTGTCGGCAGCCATGGCTTCCTCGGACATGACCCAGGCGCTGATCTCTTCCTCGACAGCATCGGGAAGCTTCATACCCTTGCGGCTAAAGAACTTGATGCCGTTGAACTCCGGCGGATTATGCGAAGCAGAGATGACGATGCCGCCGTCGAGCTCGTTTTGAACAGTGAGCAGCGCCACGGCAGGCGTGGGGATGACGCCGCAGCAATGCGGGCGGCCGCCCTCGGCCATAATGCCGGCGGTCAGAGCGCTCTCGAGCATGGTGCCCGAAAGGCGCGTGTCACGGCCGATGCAGATGTCCGGACCAAGAAACTTGGTCGCCGCGCGGCCCAGACGAAACGCGAGGTCGCACGAAAGATCGGCGTTGGCGACGCCACGGACGCCGTCGGTACCGAAGATGTTCTGGGGCATAGGATCGCTCCTTCCCTAGCAGGCGATATGCAACCGCCCACCCTAGTCGAAAAAGAAAAGCGGGACCCGCCGAGGAATCGGCAGGGCGCTCTGTGCG
>CABPWH010000042.1 GCA_902461085.1 uncultured Collinsella sp.
TGTAAGAGGCGGGGCATGCCCCGCCTCTTACACCACATCTCTGCGCGCTACCCAGGACCGGGGCATTCAGCGCAGTTTTGCACCCCCGCCCCCGCGCCCGCGGACCCCGGGATGCTGAATACTCCGGAATTTGCACGGCGCCCCCTGGGGTACCTGTGGGCAAAAAGCAATCGCCCCGCCGAAATATGCATTTAGCGGGGCAGTTTATGCAAAAATACTGCTGTGGGCGCGTCGGCAGGTCGCCAGAACTTGAATCCCAGGACAGGTTACTCGGCGCTCTTGAGGGCGCCGACCATGTCGATCCTATTGAGGGTGCGATTGGTAGTGAGGTTGACGATAAACGTAAAGACAAAGGAAAGCACTACGGCGAGCACATAACTCAGCGGCTGGACCTCAACGTCAAAGTAGAGCGACGGCATCTGCAGAATGTACGTAAAGCTCTCGGCCAGCAGGCTACCCAGCGGCACGCCCAGCGCGGCGCCAATTGCCGTGAGGATTAACGTCTCCTTGTTGACGTAGTGGTGCACCTCGCCACGGCGGAAGCCCAGCACCTTAATGGTCGCCAGCTCGCGCTCGCGCTCGGAGATGTTGGTGTTGGACAGTGTAAACACAACCACAAACGACAGGCACGCCGCCATAAAGGTCACGAGCGCCACGACCGAATTGATAATCGTAAAGTTCGCATCAGCGTTCGCCTGATGCTCGGCCGTACTCGAAATCGTAAGCCAGCCGTCACTCTTAATCTTCTTGCTAAACGCAATCTGGTCGGCCGACGAGCCCTTCAGCAACGCAAGGACACCGTTAAGGCGCGCGCTTCGACCGAACGCGCGCTCATAGGTGCCCTGCGTCATATAGAGTGTGTTGCCAAGATAGTTGAGCGAAATGTCGCTGACTTTGACCTTGGCAGCATTGAGCGACGAATCCTGGACGTGCGCCGTATCACCCGGCTGAATCCCCAGCGCCAGCTGTGAACTCTTGCTCAGATACACATCTCCGTCACGCAAAGACAGCGACTCTTTGGACTCGTCCTCAAGGCGCACGTAGTCGTCCAGATCGTTCACGCGGTCATCGGGCACCACGATTAACAGCACTGTCTCGCTTTTGCCGCCAAATGTAAAGGTGACGTTATCGGTCGTAATCGGCAGCGTCGAAGTCACGGTCACACCGGAATCCTTGACCGCGCTTCGCTCGTCGAGCGCCGCGCACGTCTGCGTAAAGTCGTCGGGATTGGCGACCGCCAGCAAGTCGTAGCGCGTGATATGCCCGTACTGTTTGGGCGAAAGCGCTATCGACGTATCGCGGATGCCCAGAGCGCAGATCACGAGCGCCGTGCAGCCGGCGATACCAAAGATGGTCATAAGGGCACGCTTTTTGTAGCGGAACAGGTTACGCGCCGCCACCTTGTTCGAAAAGCCCATACGGTGCCAGATAAAGCCGATGCGCTCAAGCAAAATGCGCGAGCCGGCACGCGGGGCCTTGGGACGCATGAGCGAGGCTGGGGTCTCGGCCATCTCGTGGCGGCAGGCGATAATCGTGGCGCCCACCACGCCCACGGCAAACAGCGCCACCGAGACGATTGAGGACACGATGTCGTACGAAAGCAGCATCTGGGGCAGTGAGTACATGTCGTCGAACACCGTGAACAGGAACAGTGGTAGGCCCACAAATCCGACAATGTTGCCAAGCACGCCGCCGATCAGACAAGCCCACAGTGAATAGTTCACGTATTTGGACAGGATACGCCCGCGTGAATAGCCGAGTGCCTTGTACAGACCAATGAGCGTGCGCTCCTCCTCGACCATGCGCGTGGCGGTGGTAAGGCTAATGAGCACGGCGACGACAAAGAAGATGAATGGGAAAACCGTGGCGATGGCTTCGATCGAAGAGCTGTCGCTCTCCACGCTCGAGTAGCTTGTGATGCTATCGCGGTCCTGGATGTACCAGGTGCATTCGCCCAGGTCGGAAAGCTCGGCGCGGGCGTCGGCAAACTGTTGGTCGGCAGCGGCACGGCGCTGGTCCAGGTCGGCCTGCGCTTGCACGCGCTCCTCGCTGCCCTCTGCCATGCGGTTGATGTTATCCTGCTCGATCCCAAAGAGCATGGCGGCCTGACGCTCGGCCGCATCCAAGCTTGTCGGCGTGTCGACCGTCAGCTCCTGAGCGCGCGCCTTCTCACGCTCCTCGCGGATCTTCTCTATATTGCCCTTGACCTCATTGATCTTTGCCGCGTAGGCATCCGAATAGGAGTTGAGATCCTTGGCCCCCTCGACGATCACGTGGACAGCGGAGTAGGAAGAAGATGTCGCGGCGTCCTCGCTCACATAGAACTTATAGTCCGCCGCCGAAGCAGCGCGAAAGGCGTTGACTGTCGAGTCGGAGCTCACATCAGTGGGGTCGAGGACCTCGGCCGTAATGGTGTAATCGCCCGCGGCAAACTGGTCCTTGGCGCTTTGATTGGACGAGCTCGCGTCATTGGCGGCAAAACTCACGGTATCGCCGAGCTTTTTGCCCGATGCCTTCAGGAACTTCGAAGTCACCGCGACTTCATCAGCGCTCTCGGGCAAATCGCCGTTCACGAGCACCGGCTGATCGATGTTCTCCTTGGAGAGACTCTGCACGACCACGCGCTCGCGCGTTGTACCCACGGCGGTGTAGGCGGTCTCGGTGTAGATGCCCTCGGCCGTTTCGACGCCATCGACCTCTTGTATGGCGTCGAGATCATCGTCAGTCAGGCCATAGGTCGACTGCACGTTAATGTCATAGACATTTTGCTGGTCGAAGTAGGCATCAACCGAATCACACAGGTCCTCGCAGCCCGCCTTAAGGCCGCACATCACGCTCACGCCAAGCGCGGTGATGACCACGATTGACAAGAAGCGCTTAAGACTGCCTCGGATTGTGCGGTAAATGCCACGGCGAAAAATCGTCGGGACCATATCGTTTGAGCTTTGAGCAGTGCGGTAGGTCGCGAACTCCCAGTCGCGGTCTGCGTGCTCCGTATCGTGGTTTTGGCTGTTTTGGCGATCTTGGTCCATGGGCGCTACCACTCGATCGTCTCGATAGGCACGGGATTTTGCTGGACCGTCTCGCTCTCCACGCGGCCGCTCTTAAAGCGGATCAGGCGATCGGCCATGGGCGCCAGCGCGGAGTTATGGGTGATGATGATGACCGTGATGCCCTGCTTGCGACAGGTGTCCTGTAGCAGCTGCAAGATCTGCTTGCCGGTTTTGTAGTCGAGTGCGCCCGTGGGCTCGTCGCACAGGAGCAGCTTGGGGTTCTTGGCCAGTGCACGTGCAATGGACACACGCTGCTGCTCGCCGCCCGAAAGCTGCGCCGGAAAGTTAGCAAGACGGTCGCCCAGGCCAACCTGACGAAGCGTTTGCTCGGCATCGAGCGAATCGGGGCAAATCTGCGCCGCAAGCTCGACATTTTCGAGCGCCGTCAGGTTGGGGACCAGATTGTAGAACTGGAAGACAAAGCCGACGTCGGCACGGCGGTATTCCACGAGCTGCGCCTCGTTGGCGGAGCTCACGTCGCGCCCGTCCACCGTCACAGTGCCGGAGGTTACCGTATCCATGCCACCCAGGATGTTGAGCGCCGTAGTCTTGCCGGCACCCGAGGCGCCCAGGATAATGGCGAGCTCGCCGCGCTCAACGGTAAAGCTCGCGCCGTCGAGCGCGTGAATGCGGGCATCGCCCTCGCCGTACGCCTTGATGACGTCTTTGAATTCGATATAGGCCATCGATTAATTCCCATCTGGTCGGATAACTCTTTAGTATTACCCATTTCGCACCCACCAAAAAGGGACAGGTTTATTTTGGCAGGTTTTATATGGGGAAATGGCAGCTATAAATGAGGCGCCGGGGAGGCAGAGAAATCATCGACGGAGTCAGGCCGACCGCCAAACACAACGCACGCATCTCAATCTGTCAGCCAAATCATTCGAACAGCTGTTCGTTTCTATGATATGATTCAGCTATCTAAGCAGGCCAATACGCAGAAAGGCGGCCAACATGGCGTTCGACTTTAAGAAGGAATGCAAGGAGCTCTACAAACCCGCAAGCAAGCCGAGTATCATAACTGTCCCGCCTATGAGCTACGTTGCCGTTCGCGGAAAGGGCGACCCAAATACCGAAGGTGGCGAGTATCAAAATGCCCTGCCGCTGCTTTACGGCATCGCCTATACCGTTAAGATGTCGAAGAAAGGCTCAAGGAGTATCGAGGGCTATTTCGACTTTGTGGTACCGCCGCTCGAGGGTTTCTGGTGGCAAGACTCCCCGAGCGACGACATCGATTATGTACGCAAGGACGATTTCAACTTTATCTCGTGCATCCGCCTGCCCGATTTCGTCACCCGAGATGACTTTGACTGGGCAGTCGCGGAAGCCACGACCAAAAAGAAACTGGACTTTTCCGCCGTCGAGCTGCTTAAAGTTGACGAGGGTCTCTGCGTTCAATGCATGCACACCGGGCCCTACGACAACGAACCGGCGACCGTAGACGCTATGCATGAATACACGACCGAGCAGGGCTATGTCCCCGACTTCTCAGATACCCGTTTACATCACGAAATCTATCTTTCCGATCCACGCAAGCGTGCGCCGGAGAAACTTAAGACTGTGGTTCGTCATCCTATCAAGCGCGCTGAATAGCGTGGAGCGTCATTTCACGCGCTAGGTTTTAAGCCAGCCAACCAGCCGCCTCCTAGGCTGTCAAGCAATTATCTTGACGCGGCCCGCCGCATCTTATAAGTTTGTCTTGCTAAAGCTGGAAAGCCTCTCAACGATGCGCAACTCCAGCTCTTTTTCTATCAAGAGGCTTAAATGAAATACCAGAAGTCGCGGATATCCATCAACGAACAAATAGCACTATTGACAGAAAACAAGGGTCTTAAGTGCTCTGATCAAAGCGAACTCGAGCGAGCTTTGGTCGAAGCCAACCACTACAGACTGTCGGCCTACTGGTTTCCCTACAAAACCAAATGCAAGTTCGGGATTACCATCTTTCGCGAAGGCACAACATTCGAAACCATCATCTACACGTATGAATTTGACCGAGCCCTCCGGCAGTTAATGTTTGATGCGGTCGGCAGTGCGGTCGGCAGAATTGAGATCTACCTCAGAAGCAGAATTGCCTATCTTGCCTCTGAGGAACGCGGGCCTTTCTGTTACCCAGATGTCGCCATAACGAGGCTCAACTCGGCATGCCCGTCGAGCTCTGCGCCTCACTGGGCTACGCAGCCGTCTTTGGCAGCGCCACCAATACGCTGCTCGCACCCATCCTTATTGGCTGTGAAGTCTTCGGCTTTGATAACTTGCCGATGTTCATTATTGTCTGCGTTGTGGCTTACCTGTTCAACATGGATAAGTCCATCTACGCCCTGCAGGAGCGGGCGTAGATCGATGTCCAGGCAGGTGGTCTCAGCCGGAAACGGCGTCCCACTCTGAGGCTGTATTCCGGGACACGGTTTCCGCTTGGAACGCCATTCGGAAAGCGCATCCCGCTTTAAAACGGAATTCCGGGACGTAGTTTCCGTCTGAGCCTCCATTCGGAAAGCATGTCCCGTTCTTTCACGGCATCTTGGCTATGCAAAGCGCTCGAGTGTTACTCCTCGTACGCGCCCTCAAGCCGCAGCAGCCGCTCCTTGCGGTCGAGGCCGCCGGCATATCCGTTGAGCGAACCATCGGCGGCAACCACGCGATGGCACGGCACAATAATCGAAATGGGATTACGCGCGACCGCGGCCCCCACGGCACGGGGAGACGCAACGGGTGCTTCGTTTCCCGGTACACGATGTCGAGCCGCAACACGCTGGGCGATCTCACCATACGTAGCGACCTCGCCACGCGGGATAGAAAGCAGCTCAAACCAAACCTCGTGCTGAAACGCCGTACCAATCATATGCAACGGCGGCGTAAACCGAGGCTCCTGCCCCGCAAAATAAGCATTCAGCCAAGCCCAAGAACGCTCAAGTACCGACGAGGCAGCACCGTTTGTCGGATTCACCGAAGACATGCCGCCAGCACCAGAAACTGCATCGGCGCCTTCAACATGTTCAGGATCTTCTTTGAGAAGCGTGGAGCCAAAATGCTCCTGTCCCTCAAACCAAAGCCCCGTCAGACCGCGGCCATCAGCGGCAAGCAAGATTTCGCCCAAAGGCGAAGCAAACGTCGTCGTGACCACCAGCGGCTCCTTTCAAAACTCCGCAACATAATACCGCGAATTGTGCAGACAACCCCAATCGACCCCACAGTTCCCAAAGGCGGCAGGCGCGCAGCGCCGCAGCTGCCGGCCACGCCCCACAGTTCCCAAAGGCCGCGGTCGGGCCCCCCGCGGGGCCCAGGCCCCACAACAGCCACGTGCTCCCATCAGCCCAGCGGCCCCAACCAACAACGGCCCCATCGCAGGCCGCTCGCAACAGCGTCACCGCAGGCGGTGGCCGGGCTTAGTTTTCAGAACACTCCGCAGACCAGTGTGGCGCCTTGTCCGCGGCTCCGAAGGAGCAGGACAAGGCGCCACACATGGTCGAGGACGTTCTGAAAACTAAGCCCGGCCCCCGCCGGACAGGTCACACTACTCGCAGAGCAGCTTAGCGATCTGGACGGCGTTGGTTGCCGCGCCCTTACGGATTTGGTCGCCGCAGCACCAGAAGGTGATACCGCGCGCGGCCTCGGGGTTCGAGATGTCGCGGCGCACGCGGCCGACCCAAATCAGGTCCTGGTCGGACGTATCCATCGGCATGGGGAAGCGATCGTGCGCATCCTCGGCGCTCATGTCGTCAACCAGCTTGACGCCGGGAGCGGTAGCAAGCGCAGCACGGGCCTCTTCCACCGTAATATCGCGCTCAAACTCGAGCGTAATGCTCTCGGAGTGCGAACGCAGCACGGGCACGCGCACGCAGGTGCAGTTCACGCGCAGCTCGGGCAGGTGCATGATCTTGCGGCCCTCGTTTTGCAGCTTCATCTCCTCGGAGGTAAAGCCTTCCTCCTTGACGCCGCCAATTTGCGGAATCAGGTTACTCGCGAGCTGGGCGGCAAATGCGCGCGGCTCGGGAATCTCCTCGCCACGGCCCAGGGCGGCCAGCTGAGCCTCGAGTTCGGCCATGCCGGGAGCGCCGGCACCCGAAGCCGCCTGATACGTCGAGACGATCATACGCTTCACGCCGGCGAGCTGGTGCAGCGGCCAGGTGGGAACCAGGCCGATGATGGTCGCGCAGTTGGGGTTGGCGATAAGGCCGTGATGCCACTTGATATCGTCGGCATTGATCTCGGGCACGACCAGCGGCACCTCGGGATCCATACGGAAGGCATGGCTGTTGTCGACCACGACGGCGCCGCGCTTGACGGCCTCGGGCAGCAGTTCCTTCGCGATATCGTCGCCGGCGGCTCCGAGCACAATATCGCAGCCCTCAAAGGCCTCGGGGCAAGCCTCTTCGATCACGATCTGCTCGCCGCGGAACTCGACGGTCTTGCCCGCAGAACGCGCGCTCGCCAGCAGCTTAAGCTTGCCGACCGGGAACTCCTGCTCGTTGAGGCACTCGAGCATCTGGGTGCCCACGGCTCCCGTCGCGCCCAAAATAGCAACCGTGTACTGTTTCATGCTTCCCCCTTTAAAGGTTTTGGCTTTTGCCCGCACGCCGAGCAGGCTGATCATTGTTGCCAGTGTATACAAGAACGGAGCGGACACGAAACCCGCCCCGTCGAAACGAAACCGAAACGAAACGCCCCACCGTAGATTTTTGGCACTTGTCCCAAAATGCACCGGAACGGCAGCTACTTGCGGAGCGCGGCCAGGGCGGGATCGACCGGTGCGGGGACCTCCAGGTCGGAGACCTTCACAATGCCGTTCTCATCGGAGAAGGCACGGTAGATGGTCTGAATCGCCAGGTCGAAGTCCTTCTCCTCGACACCGATAATGATGTTGATCTCGTCGCAGCTCTGCGAAATCATGCGCACGCTCACGCCGGCCTGGCCAAGCATGCCAAACAGATGGCCCGAGATACCTGCGCGGCCACGCAGGTTACGGCCGACGGTCGCGATGAGCGCCAGGCCCTCGACAACCTCGATCTCGAGCGGCTCGACCTCCTGCTGAATGTCGCCCACGAGCGAGTACAGCGAGTCGTGCACGTCCTGCTCCTGCACCACGGCGCCAAAGCGGTCGACACCGGTGGGCATGTGCTCGACGGAAACGTCATAGCGCTCGAAGACCGAAAGCGCGCGGCGCATAAAGCCGACACGGGGCTTGGTGCGGTCGCGGGCAACGTTGATGGCGACAAAGCCGCGCTTGCCGGTCACGCCGGTAATGATGGGCTCTGCCTCACCCTCATCAGCCGTCTCGCTAATGATGGTGCCGGGGTCCTGCGGCGCATTGGTGTTCTTGATGACCAGCGGAATACCGGCCTCGCGCACGGGGAACACAGCCTCCTCGTGCAGGACGCTTGCGCCCATGTAAGAAAGCTCGCGCAGCTCCTCGTAGGTAACGCGCGCAATGGGCTGAGCCTCGGGAACAATACGCGGATCGGCAGAATAGAAGCCCGAGACGTCGGTCCAGTTCTCGTACAGGTCGGCACCCAGGCACTTAGCCAAAATCGAGCCCGAGATATCGCCGCCGCCACGGTCGAGCAGCTTGATCTGGCCCTCACGCGTTGCGCCATAGAAACCGGGCATAACAAAGCCGCCCTGCTGACCGTACTCCTGCACCAGCTCGGAGGTACGATTCATGCTGAGCGTACCGTCGTGATGGAACGCCACAACCGTCGCGGCGTCCAGGAACGGCAGGCCCAGGTACTCGGCCATCAGGCGAGCGGTGAAATACTCGCCGCGGCTCACGAGCTCCTCGGTAGAGTAACCGCCCGAGCGGGCGCGCTCGGCAAAGGCCGCAAACTCCTCGCGGATGGGATAGGTGAGCTCCAGTTCGTCAGCAATATCAAAGTAGCGCTGACCAATGTCCTCGAGCAGCTCCTCGCACGACACGTGGTACTTAACGTGCGCGTTAACCAGGTAGAGCAGGTCGGTCACCTTGGTGTCGCCCTTAAAGCGGCGACCGCAGGCGGAAACCACCACAAAACGGCGGGCAGGGTCGGCGTCGACGATGGCCTTGATCTTCTTGAAGTGTTCGGCGTCGGCGACCGACGAGCCGCCAAACTTGGCAATCTTAATCATGGGCTTGAGGTTACCTTTCTAAAAGCCTCTGCAAACCTGTTTTGCGCGCTCTGATACCATGGTTTCACCGATTGGGACCAAGGCATCCGAGGAGCAGTGTTATATGGGAACTTATCATAGTACACGAGGACGCACTTTATCGTGCTCAAGTAAGGTGGCAATCCGCACCGGCATCGCTCCCGACGGGGGTTTGTTTGTCTCGGACGAGCTCGGCACCCAGCAGGTCGATATCAGCTCGCTTGCAGATAAATCGTACTTTGAAATCGCTCAAGATGTGTTGGGAATGTTACTGAATGATTACACGGCCGAAGAAATTTCGGCGTGTGTCGACGAGGCATACCGCGGCACGTTCGCGAGTGAAGAGGTTACGCCGCTCGTCAAACTCGACGCTGCACCGGGCGCCGACGCCCCTCAGACCTATGTGATGGAGCTCTTTGGCGGCCCCACGAGCGCCTTCAAGGACGTCGCCCTGCAGATGCTCCCCCGCCTCATGGCCCGCACTTCCGCCAAGGACGGCGGCGCCGAGCGCATCATGATCGTCACCGCCACGTCGGGCGACACGGGCAAGGCCGCGCTCGCCGGTTTTGCCGACGCTCCGGGCACGGGCATCACCGTCTTTTATCCCGAGGGCAAGGTCAGCCGCGTCCAGAACCTGCAGATGTCCACGCAGGAGGGCAACAACGTCGCCGTCTGCGGTATCCGCGGCAACTTTGACGACGCCCAGAGCGCCGTCAAGCGCATCTTTGCCGATAAGGAGCTTGCCGAGCGTCTGGAGGCCGCCGGCACGGTGCTTTCGAGCGCCAACTCCATCAACGTCGGCCGTCTGGTACCGCAGGTCGTCTACTACTTTGCCGCCTATGCGCAGCTGTTGCGCGCCGGCGCCATCGAGGCCGGCGACGCCGTGGAGTTCTGCGTACCGACCGGCAACTTTGGCGATATCCTGGCCGGCTACTATGCCAAGCGCATGGGTCTGCCCGTCGCCAAGCTCGTCGTGGCGAGCGACAAGAACAACGTGCTTGCCGACTTCCTGACCACCGGCGTTTACGACCGTAACCGCCCGTTCTTCACGACCATCTCGCCGTCGATGGACATCCTTATTAGCTCCAATCTGGAGCGCATGCTGTACTTCCTGTCCGATGGCGACTGCGAGCTTGTTGCCGGACTTATGGAGCAGCTGGCGCAGACTGGTCGCTACGAGGTTCCTGCCGACCTGCTGGCAAAGATTCAGAGCGTCTTTGGCTGCGGTTGGGCCAGCGAGGACGAGGTCCGCACTGCCATCAAGAGCTGCTGGGATGCGAACGGCTACGTGATCGATCCGCATACTGCTTGCGGCTATCACGTCTTTGAGCAGGTCACTCCCGCCGAGGGTGCCAAGGCCCGCGTGCTGCTTTCGACCGCAAGCCCCTACAAGTTCCCGCGCGCCTGCTGCGACGCCCTGGGCCTCGACGTTCCCGAAGATGATTTTGAGGCTATGCGTGTGCTCGAGCAGGCCACCAACACGGTCGCCCCGACCCAGCTCGCCGAACTCGAATCCAAGCCCGTCCGCTTCGAAGACGTCTGCGACGTCGATGAGATGGCAAGCTACGTCGAGTCCGCAGCAAAACGAATGAGCACCAACTAGATCCCTTATTAAGCGCCGGCGAAAGCCGGCGCACCTTCTTTCATCAGATAACCCCCGGGATGATGACGAGCTGACATGCGGGTCTGCCTGTTTAGTTCGTCGCGAGTTCCGCACGAGCCGGAAAGCACTTAATGTGCTTTCCGAGCGAGCCAGGACTGCCCGAGCAGCGAACTAAACGGCCAGACCCGCCCAGGAGGACCCACATGATCAAAATCACCGTCCCAGCAACCAGCGCCAACCTAGGCATCGGCTACGACACCCTCGGCATGGCCGTCAGCCTCTACTCGCACTTCACCTTCGAGCGCGCCGACAAGCTCACCATCACGGGCTGCCCCGAGGAGTTCCAAAACGAGAATAACCTGGTCTACGTGAGCTTTGTGGATGCACTGGCCGCATGGGGCGAGCCGGCCTTCCCCGTCGCTATCGACATTCAGACCGACGTGCCCGTCGCCCGCGGCCTGGGCTCAAGCTCCACCTGCGTCGTCGCCGGCATCATGGCTGCCGCCGCGCTGACGGGCCACACCGTCGACCGCGCCGAGCTCGTCCGCATTGCCACCGAGGTCGAAGGGCATCCCGATAACGTCGCCCCTGCTATCCTGGGCGGCGCCGTCTGCTCCTTTACGCCGACCGATTCGCTCCCCCAGTGTCTGCGCTACGAGGTGAGCGATCGCTTGCGTTTTATTACCGTGATTCCACCTTACGAGGTGCACACGAGTGAGGCGCGCAAGGTCGTGCCACAGGAGATTCCGCTCTCCACCGCCGTGTGGCAGATGGGCCGCATCGCGGGCATGACGCGCGGCCTGGAGACCGGCGACCTTGACCTGATTGCCGCCGCCAACGACGACCGCATCCAGGAGCCCTATCGCCGCCGCCTCATCCCCGACTACAACGCAGTGCGCGACACCTGCCTTAACGGCGGCGCTAAGACCATCTGGATCAGTGGCTCCGGCTCGACTCTCATGGCCGTGACTGACGACACCATCGTGGCAAAGTTCCTACAGGTCAAGCTGCGTGAGCAGTTCCCTAAGTGTGATACGCATATTCTGACGTGCGACACCGAGGGCGCTCAAATCGAGTACCTGTAGCGCCCTGCCTCATTGCTCTCACCGGTCCCCTTGGGGCTTCCCCTGAAAACGTCCTCGATCATGAATTGCCCCGTCGTGCGCTTCGCGCGACGGGGCAATTCGATCTGCGGATTGTTTTCAGGGGAAGCCCCAAGGGGACCTGCGCAGCCTCGACAGGATAATCGCATTCGCTGATTTAATCTTGTGCTCCAACGGAGCCACAGACGAGAGGCCTTCGCGCTGCGGAATAATTTTGAGGGGAACACCCCGACCATCCCTGCGTTTACCTTGCTGAGGATGTCTACAGGGACCCACGCTTTGAAGGGGCGCCGGGCAGATAGGGGCTTTTTAGGTTACATAATAAACTGTTTATCTATGCTACTATTTAACTAGGCATCGCAGTATAGAGGTGGTCAAAGTGTTACGCACACTCAAAGCTTCGTTTTTCCTCTCGATACTTTTGATATTACCGATATGTTTCTCGTTTAGCCCTTCGACTGCTTATGCTGCAGAAAGCGATGCTGTCGCAATTTCTGGCGCAACCCAAGATTTTGATTTAACGAAAGGTCCCGAGCAGTCTCATCAAATCAAGCTTAAGGATGGGACCGTTGCAGTAATAGGAATTAAAAAAACCAATGAACCCAGCCTGATATGGGACAGTTACTACAACAACGCATCTGGAACTTGGACTATCTATTACAACAGTCCTTTTATTTATCGCGAATTCAAGATCAAGATAGCGAACTCGCTCATTACCAGCGCTTGGGGACAAAACTATACGACTATCGGCTGTACGGTAACTAACGAGTCCTTTATATGGAACTCGAAACAGGCGACATATCGACTCAACTATGAATCGATGGGGATGACGTCCGGTATCGCCGTGTTGCAAGCGACCATGGAAGGCAGCACGCTCCACACCTATGCAAACTAGACTCACATCAATTGAGGAAGTTCAATGATCCCAATTCCTGCACGCTCAGACATTATGATCGCTCTCGTTTGGATTCTCGTCGGAGTGCTTATTTGGCGTATCTGCAAATGGGTTAAAAACAAGAAATAGTTGATAAAACGTATATGCCATTTATGCGATGCTTGGGGCCGTTAAATCGGCCCCTATTTCTATAGCTTTTCAAGCAGCAGTCACCCATTTGGAAGTCGCAATGCCATTCATACGATTTCGGCCCTTTAAGCCGCTATCTATTGGTAGGGACTCTTGCTGGTAAGGAGCGCTTACTAGATACAAACCTTGGCAATATATTGGTTTAGGCGGCGCTTGTTTCTTTGTATTCGAAGACTGGTTCTAGGAGGTCTTCGATGTTACAGTGGAGGGCTTTTGCTATAGCTCTTACGGTTGTTACCGAGGCTTCGTTGATGTTTCGTTGGCGCTGTTCGTACATTTGGATTGAGCGGAGCGATACGCCTGATTCGTATGCCAGGTCTTGTTGGGTTTTCTTAAGCTTCTTTCTTGCTAACGCAAGTTTTGTTTGCCTGGACGCTTTCTTCGCCATATCGCAGACGAGGCGAGCCACACGTTCCTCCGAGGCTTCGTGCCAGGGGTAGTACAGACTGCGTAGCACATCAAATGGAACGACATGCAGCAAATCTTCGAAAGACTCTCCTAGGCGCCACTGAAGGTATGCCAATATCCACCCTGTCCAATATTCCGGTGTCTTTTCGAATCGGTAGGTTCGATTTGGCATCGGCCTTGATTGATAGCCCGACCTTTCGGCGATAAGCGCGAACAGCTCAACGCCCGATTTTCCCGACACTACCCATGCGTTGCCGCGTTCGAACTCGCGAGCTACGCCGCTCAGGCAAAAGAGTTCAGCAACTTCCGATCCTTCTGCTCCATAATCGTTAACGGCATAGTCAAAGCAGTCGCCGAGATTGTTCATTGCATCCTCGAGATAGTAGACGGGGTATGTTCTACTCGGCCCACAATCCGTTAACTCTTGGATCATTTAAATCAACCCTCCCTGCCATTAAATCCCTAATGTAGACACCCTCAGAGTCGAATCCATTCACAGTTTCCAAGTACTTGCGCCGCGCGTTCTGCTCTCGCTTAAAGCGCTTGGGATAATACTCAGATCCCAACGCCTGCTTCCATTCGCAGAATCTGATTGCTGAGAACGCACGCTCACCCATAAGCGCATATTGAATGCCCAAATCCCCCAAAAACATAATGCGCTGCAATTGCCTGAGCGAAATCATGCCGTTGACAAACTGTCTTGCAAACGAGAAATAGGAATCGTCTGCACGATAGCCTCGAATAACGTCATAAGGAGATGTATCAATTAAACAGTTATCAAGTAGATAGCGAAGCCCCTCGCGTGCTACTGGCGTCGAAACATTGAGCTCTCTGTTGTTAGCCAGAATTGCAAGCCAATTGAGAATTGAAAACTCCCCGGACTCCAAATCCAAGACCGCGAGACCATCCATATCGAGCTCATATCGATTCGCGATACCATCGGACTCGGTCCGACATGCCCACTCCATTGCCATTTCCTCATGTGGCGTGCAATAAAACCCACACCCATAGTCATTGAATTGTCTGCATTTATCCAACGACGGACGTTCGACAACAACCTTCGACCCGTGCCAAAGCTCCATATCGACCTCCAAAAAATATCACCTCAGTGATAGTTTACCAATAACTATCACTGAGGTGATATAGATGAGAGCTTTTGAGGGGTTGCAGCCCGATTAGAGGCAGGCCTCGGCAATGCGGCGCTTGAGCTCGTCGATGCCGGTACCGGTTTGGGAGCTTGTGATGATTACGTTCTCGGCCGGAACGTTGAGCTGCTTTTTGATGGCTGCTGCCTGGCGGGCCTGCTGGGTGCGGCTGAGCTTGTCGGCCTTGGTGAGGCAGACGATAAAGTTGAACTCGTTGCCCTGCAGGTAGTCGATCATGTCATGGTCGAGTTTACTGGGATCGTGGCGAATGTCCACCAGTGATACAACCAGGTTGAAGCTGCGCTCGGAGTCGAAGAAGTCGCCGATGAGCTCGGCCCAACGGTCGCGCTCGGCCTTGGAACGACGGGCGAAACCATAGCCCGGCAGGTCGACGAAGTGCACGTCGTCAGCCTCAAAGAAGTTGATGTTGCTCGTCTTGCCCGGCGTGCTCGAAACCTTGACCAGGTTTTTGCGGCCAAAAAGCTTGTTCATGATCGACGACTTGCCCACGTTGGAGCGGCCGACGAAGCTCACCTCGGGGCAGGTGGACTCGGGAATCTGCGAAACCTTGCCATAGCTGGCAACGAACTTGGCAAGCTGGTAGTTAATGGAATCGGCCATGGACACTCCTTGGTCGTAGGTTCTTACAAAACGGGCGTGCTATTGCGCGGCGGCGATACGACGAACGATGTCAAGCGTGATGCCGCTCGCGGTACGGGCGTACTCATCCAGATCGAACTCGCGCTCGCAAAACGCGTCATATGCCTCGTCACAATTATCGCTGATAGCGCGCAGCACTAGGCAATCGACACCATTCTTGGCCGCGATGTGCGCAATTGCCGCGCCCTCCATCTCGACGCAATCGGCATGCGTGGCCTCAATAGCAGCGTTACGCATGGCGTCACCCGTAACAAAGCGGTCACCCGTGGCGATAGTGCCACACAGGAACTGCTTGGGGTCCTTCTCAGTAGAAGTCTTATCCGCCGAGGCATCCACAAATCCATGCTCGGCAAGCACGGCGGCGGCGACATCAGCCAACGCCGGCGTCGAGACAAACTCCTCGAGCCCCGGCGCAGACTCGGCGATGAGTGCCGTATCGGTATCAAGATAGCGCAGGCACTTGCCTATAACCACGTCGTTAATATGCAGTTTAGGGTTTAGGCCTCCCGCGATACCCGAAAACACAACGGCCTGCGGAGCGTATTTGCTGATGAGATGCTGCGTTGCGGCAGCGGCGTTCACGGTACCCATGCCAGCGGTCGTGGCGACCACCGTCAGACCGTCAAGCTCGCCGCTCACAACGGTCAAGCCCGCCTCCTGCGCCTCATGTGCGCCACTCAGCTCTTCTTTAATCTGCGCAACCTCTTTTTCGAGTGCGCCTATGATCACGATGGTTGCCATGCCATCCCCCAAATCCGTGCAAATTGCTTATCCACGGTATGGTACCAGCATTTTGGCTCTTTCACTTTTTACGAAGTCGCTAGGCCAACGAGGACCGCACATCATAGAGCGCCTTTGCAATCGCGGCCACGGCCTCACTCGATTGGTCGCTCCACGGCATCGACGTCATGATGCTCATAACATAGCTATGGCCGTCGACGTCGATCAGTCCGGCATCACATGTCGAATAGCAACCGTCCTCGCTAATCCAGCCTGCCTTGTTGCGCACCGAGACCTGATCGTCCGCAATGCCATCGCGAATAAACGAGCGCAATGTTGATGCCAGAAGGCCCGACAACCACTGTGAAGTCTCGGTATCCGTGCTCAGATACTCGCTCATCTCACGCCATAACCTAGCAGAAGTGCGCGGGCAATAGGTGGGAAAATCACTCATCGGATCGAGCGCGGTATCGTAATCGATGCCAAGACTGACAATCCAATCCTCGTAACCGGCATGGTCAAACGCCGCGCGTAACGCAATAAACGAATCGTTATCCGAATTAACGACCGCAGCCTCGATGAGTTCGCGAACCGTCTGCCAGCCCATGTTGTAGCCACCATAGGTGCCAAGGGAATCATCGAGTGAAACCTGGCCCATCTCGACCAGGGATTCGCAGATATACAACGCATAGAGTGCCTTGTAGCTACTCGCGCCGTAAACCTCGACATCGGCGTTATACGTCACGCCCTTGCCGCTCGACAGATCGTAAAACACCACGCCCACATCGCCCAATTCCTGGGCCTGATCAAGGGCATCTTGGAGCGCGGCGAGGCTCTCATCCTCCAGGGCAGGGATCTGATCATCAACCAGTGAGAAGGTCCGCACGGTATCGCCTGAAGGAATATCGTTAAAGTCCGCCTTCGAAAGCCTCGTCTTAAGGCTCGCTGTCGACAGGGTTTGACTTGCAGTGGCTTTGGATTCAGAGACCTTTTTGTTTGGCTCTGTTAGACCAGAATTGACATATAGGTGATGCCACCGTGGTATAATGAAAC
>CABPWH010000043.1 GCA_902461085.1 uncultured Collinsella sp.
GCGGTTGACGGGGGATGGCTTCCGCCACCAAAAAAGGACCCCACCGCCTGCATATAGTCAGGAATGATATCCGCGGTGCGATATTGCCCCTCGATCCCCATTGGCTCGGGAGCCATGGTCTCTTCGAGCTCTTCGATGACATCCTGGTTGGCGGTCGAGCCGTCACCCATGCGAATCTTGAGGCACAGATAGCCCTGCGGATGATGGGACCCCGTCACCATGAGCGCGCCGCACGCCTCACCGTCATAAGCCGCCGCCCACGTAAGGGCAGGGGTCGGGACAGGTCGCGAAGCGAGCACGGCGTCTAGCCCGTGCGCTGCTAGCACGCCCGCCGCAAGCTCAGCGAACTCGCGCGCCAGGGGCCGGGTGTCGAACCCTATATATACCGTTTTGCCCGGATTGGTCTTTTGCCACAACTCGCCGACGGCATCGGCGATACGGGCAACGTTATCGGCAGTGAAGTCCTCATCGACGCGAGCGCGCCAACCGTCAGTTCCAAAATGAATTATCGCGCACACGCGCAGACACCTCACAGTGTTTGGATCATGGTACGCATGGGGTATACCCGCAACATGCACTCGGCAACCTGCCGGCACCAGCATTCACCATTTGGGCAAATGCTGCCGAGGACATGCAAGCAATAAAAAAACCGCCCCGTATGGAGCGGTTTGCCCTTTATATATCGAGCGCCTCGGCCATCGCGGCCGTAGTGATTGCCGTGGTTCCACAGCAACTGCCCACCATTGCGGCACCGGCATGTCTCCATTCGATGCATGCGCGCGCGAAAGCTTCGGGGTTCTCGTGCCATACGGGGCCATCCTGAGTCTGGACCGGATCGCCTACGTTGGGACGCACCGTGACGGGAGTAGTCGCCGATGCAACCATCCTGGGCACCGCCGCGTTCGCGGCCGCAAGCGAACAGCAATTAACACCAACCGAGTTTGCGCCGTGTTTTTCGGCGTACAAAACGGCTGCCTCGATGTTGAGGCCATCGCCCAACAGGTCGCCTTTATCGTCAACGACAAAACTCACCAGAACAGGCATGCCGTCGGCGGCGTCTCGGGCGCCGGCAAGCATGGGCTGCAAATTACGGATAGACGTCACCGTCTCGATCAGCAGACCGTCAACACCAGCATTGAGCAAGGCGTGCGCCTGTTCGCGCGCAATGCCTCGGATTTCACGATACTCGGCAGAGTCCTCGGCAAACCACTCAATACCGATCGGGCCCATCGAGCCCAGCAGCAGCTGAGGGTGCGCCTGGCGGGCATCGTCGACAGCCCCGCGATTGACCTCCGCCACGGACGGCGCAATCTGGTCGTGCTTGAGGGCATAGCTCGATGCCTGAAAGGTGTTGGTAATGAGCACCTGCGCGCCGGCGGCGACATACAAGCGATGGATACGAGAAACGGTCTGCGGCTCTGCCAGATTCCAAAACGCCGGTGGAATGTCGGCGGCATCGTACTCACTCAACAGAACACTGCCCATGGGACCCTGCGCCAACAAGGTCTCGCTCGACAAACGGCGCGTAAGTTCCTCGGCACCAAAGCGGTTGTAATAACTCGTATCCATATATATCCCGCTATTCCTCGACGCTGATTCCCTGCTTTTCGAAATAGGCGAGCCAGCGGTTCATCGTGTCCTCGGAAAGCGCATGCTCCATCATGCAGGCCTCGGAATCGGCTCGCTCAAATTCGACACCGAGCTCCTGAACCAAAAACGTGCGGATAAGGCGATGACGGTACCAGATAGCCGTACCAACCTCGCGGCCGCGATCGGTCAGGACTACCTTGCCGTAGTGCGATTGCTCGACAAGTTCGGATGCCTTGAGCGCCGAAACCGCTTTATTGACCGATGCCTTGGAGACGCCAAGGCGCTGCGCGATGTCGACCGATCGCACGCCGTTGGTTTCCCCCTCTTCGCTTTCAATGCGAACCATGCACTCCAAGTAGTCTTCGTTCGCCACCGTCAGATGTAGTTCGCGCGAGCTATTTGTCGTATCCATGATCTTCCGTCCCTTCTGCATTCAATGGCTGATTCTACCCCATCCAAGCGTCGTGGTATGCCGTGGCATACCGTGCTAGAGTTCTTGTTGCACACGACGACCAAGATTGGAGCGGTCTTTATGGAAAACACCACCACGAGCCCCGATGTCCTCGAACGCTTTTTGCGCTACGTCCAGATCAACACGCAGTCCGAGGATGCAAACTGCGACCAGGTACCCTCGAGCGCCGTTCAGTTTGACCTTGCCAACGTGCTGGCTGAAGAGCTGCGCGAGCTTGGTGCGGAAGATGCCCACGTGACCGAGCACGCCTATGTCTGCGCGCATATCCCCGCAAGTGCGGGCGCTGAGGACAAGCCCGCCCTGGGCCTGATCGCCCATCTCGACACCACCGAAGTTGCACCGGGCGCCGGCGTGAAGCCGCACATCGTGCACTACGAAGGCGGCAACCTGGTCTGCGGCACGGTTGACGGTAAACCCGTTGCCATGAGTACCGCCAAGCTTCCCGCCCTGAATGACCTCGCGGGTGAGGACCTGGTCTGCAGCGACGGCACCACGCTGCTGGGCGCAGACGACAAGGCAGGCGTCGCCGAGATCATGTCGCTTGTCGCGCGTATCGCTCAGGACCCTTCTCTGCCCCATCCCGCACTCGGCATTTGCTTCTGCCCTGACGAGGAGATCGGCCACGGAGCCGAGCTGTTGGATATCGATACCTTTGGCTGCAAGTACGCCTACACGGTCGACGGCGGCCCCATCGGCGAGCTGGAGTGGGAGTGCTTTAACGCCGCCGAGGCGACCGTCCGCTTTGAGGGCCAGTCCATCCACCCGGGCGACGCTAAGGGTCGTATGGTCAACGCAGGCAATCTGTTCTGCGACTTCAACGCGTTGCTCCCCTACGTGCAGCGACCGGAGTATACGGAAGGCTACGAGGGCTTTTATCACCTTGAGGGTGTATCTGCGACCGTCGATCACGCCACAGCGCGCTATATCGTCCGCGACCATGACGCCGCCAAGTTCCAGCAGAAACTCGACCTTATTGATGCCGCCGCCTCGATGCTCAACCAGCGTCTAGGTGAGGAGCGCGTGACGGTCGAGATTAAGCAGCAGTATCGAAATATGGCCGAGATCGTTCGTGACTATCCCGAGCTTATTGATGTTGCCAAGGAAGCCTATCTTGCCTGCGGCGTTGAGCCCCAAGTGCTGCCGATTCGTGGCGGCACCGACGGCGCTCAGCTGTCGTTCCGCGGTCTGCCCTGCCCCAACCTTTCCACCGGCGGCTATTGCTACCACGGCGTCAACGAGTTCGTCCCGGTCAGTTCGCTCGTCAAGATGACCGACGTGCTCCAGGAGCTCGTCGCCCGCTTTGCATAAGCCTGGCTGCACAAGTCCAAAAGACGAATCGCCCCGTCCTCAAGCAAGAACGGGGCGATTTTTTTGCTGCAATGAGAACAGGTTGACGCACGCCAGCCTCTTAACGCAAGGAGTGTCCCAAACTGCCGGCACAAAAGGAACGTCCCCAAGTGCCAAGTGCATCAAGAGTGTCCCCCTTGACCAGTCGTTTAAGAACGTCCCCAATGACTACCCATGTGCCAAGTGTTACGCCGATGTTTTGGCACCGACAGCGAAAACCCGCCAGAGCGAGCAAGGTGCCTTGAAACAAGGCGGCATTGACCTTCTGGTCATGCCGCCGAAGTTGAAAGGCAGATTGCCGCTCTGGCGGGTTTGCAGCGTCAAGCGGTTACGCGGTTTGGTAAAACCGCGTAACTTAGTAGTTGGCCTCGTAGCCGTTGCCGTCGCCGGTGGGCTCTTCGTAGTAGTCCGAATCGCTCGAATCGCCTGAGTCATCGGAATCGTCAGAGCTGACCGATGAAGTTGCGGTACCGTTTGCGTAGTCGTCAGACGTGTTGTTGTTCAGGTCGCCGATCGTAGAACTGGAACCGTCGGAAAGACCCATGGTGTTGGGACCCTTGGGATCCTTGCCGGCATCGACGCGCTCCATCATTTCCTTGAGCTCGTCCTCGTAGACAAAGACGTAGCTCACACCGTCGATCATGGTGCTGTCGTCGGCGTACGAGGGCAGGTTGGCCGAGTAGATACCGTCGACATCCATACCGCGCATGGCGTTGACCGTAGCCACGATATCCTGAACGCTCATATCGGTTACGAGCATATCGGACAGCGAATTAACCAGGCCAAAGATCTTCGTGGCATCGAAGTTATTGAGAATCTGGTTGGCAAGGGCGCCAAGCACCTGACGCTGGTGGCGCATGCGCGTGTAATCGCCGTCGGCATAGGTGTAGCGGCAGCGGGCATAGGTAAGGGCGGTGGCACCGTCCATATGCTGCTGGCCAGCGGTAATCTTAATATCCAGGTGCTCGGGGTCGTCAACATCATCGGTTGCGTTAATGTCGATACCGCCAACCGAATCAATCAGCGCCTGCATACCGTCGAAGCTGACCTCGGCATAGTGGGAAATCTGAACACCACACAGCTCGTTGACCGCCTCGACCATGGCCTCGGCGCCGCCAACGGTATGGCAGGCGTTGATCTTCATGGTCTCGCCCTTGTACTCGACCTTGGTGTCGCGCGGAACGGAAATGAGCGTCGCCTGCTTTTGCGTGGGGTCGATGCGTGCCAGGATAATCGAGTCGGCACGATACGTATCCTCGCCCGGACGGCCGTCGGTGCCAAGAAGCAGCACGTAGAACGGATCCTTTGCCTCATCGGTGTCAACCAGAACCCGACGCAGATTGTCGGTAATGACATTAGAATCGCCGAGCTTGCCCATAATGGTGGCAAACCACAGGCCGGCAGCGGTAGTGGCACTCAGCAGCACGCCAAGCACGACAATGAGCGCGACGTGACGAATCGTGTGGCTACGACGACGTTGACGAGCGCGCTCGGAATAGCGAGCCACGTTATCGCGACTGTAGATCTTGGCCTGCGCACCAGTTGAGGGTCTTCGGGCGGTGGTATCCGCGAGGGGCTTTTTATTAAACATAGGCAACCTGTATTAGTAGATGACGGGATCGGGGACGGTAGCATGCTCGACATGCGCGCCGAGCGCCTGCAGCTTTTCGACAAACTGCTCGTAGCCGCGCTTGATGTGATGGATGGCCGAAACCTCGGTCGTCCCGTCGGCGATCAAGCCCGCTACGACGAGGGCCGCTCCGCCACGCAGATCGGGCGAGGTAACCTGTGCACCCGAGAAGCCCTTGACGCCATGAATCATGGCGTGATGGCTCTCGATACGAATGTCGGCACCCATGCGCACCAGCTCAGAGGCAAACATAAAGCGATTCTCGAAGATGTTTTCGGTAATAACGGAACTGCCGTCGGCAAGGGCGGAGAGCACCATAATCTGCGCCTGCATGTCGGTCGGGAAACCGGGGAACGGAAGCGTCTGGATGTCGACCGGCTTGATACGCTCGGCACGGTTCACATGGACGCCATCTTCGACGCGCTCGCAGTCGATACCCATGAGCTCCATCTTCTTGAGCACCATGCCCAAGTGAATGGGGCAAAAACCCGTGACGTCGACACCGCGATCGTCGGCCATCAACGCACCGGCAACGATAAAGGTACCGGCCTCGATGCGGTCGCCCACCACGCGATGGGTAACGGGATGGAGCTCTTCCACGCCTTCGATAGTCACGACGGGCGTACCGGCGCCAACAATCTTGGCGCCCATCACGTTGAGCATGTTAGCGAGATCGACGATCTCGGGCTCGCGGGCGGCATTATCGATAACCGTGGTGCCCTGTGCGCGCACAGAGGCCATGATGAGGTTCTCGGTCGCACCGACGCTGGCGAACTCGAGCGTGACGGTGGTACCGCGCAGACCTTGGGGCGCATTAGCGTTGATGTAACCGTGGGCGGTATCGAACTCAACGCCCAGGGCCTCAAGACCAAGAATGTGCATATCGATCTTGCGAGCACCCAGGTTGCAGCCGCCCGGCATGGCAATTTTGGCGCGATGGAAGCGGCCCAGCAGGGGTCCCATGACGGCGGTGGAAGCGCGCATCTTGGCAACGAGCTCGTAGGGGGCCTCCCATGAATCGACCTGAGAGGTATCAATCTCGAGCGTGTGCTCGTCGAGAACATCGATCGTAGCGCCCATGCCTTTGAGCACCTTGCCCATCACGTGGACATCGGAAATATCGGGCACGTTCTGCAGCGTCGTCTTGCCCGGCGCCAGAAGCGTTGCCGCCATGAGTTTGAGCGCGGAGTTTTTGGCGCCCGAAACGGGCACGGAGCCTCCGATGGCGTGGCCACCCTCAACGCGGATAATATCCAAGGTCTACCCTTTCAAAAAGCATGCCCGGGGTGGCTGGGCCATCCCGGGCATGATGTGTTCGCAAATGGTCGAACGCTAAATCGTTTGACTATTGGGCAAGCTTGAGCTTACACCATGCGATTTCATTATAGAGGTAGGCGCGGCGTGCATCATCCTCCGACAAATTACCCAGCTTCTCTTCAAAACCTTGAATATCAGCTTTAAGCTTGTCGGCATCGACGGTCGCCAAATCGCAAGCGCGCTCGGCGAGAACGGTCACGACATCGTCCGCAACCTGGGCATAGCCGCCGGCCACGGCAAACGTGTGGTCGACAGTGCCCATGGCCTTATCGGAAACGCGAACGTAACCGCGGTCGATCGTGCAGATCTCGCTGGAGTGAGCAGGCAGAACGCCAAACTCGCCATCCGTGGACGGAATCGACACAAACGCAGCGTCGCCCTCATAGGCGCAGCTCACGGGGCACACGATGCGGATACGCATAACCTACTTCTCCCCCATCTTGCGGGCGCGCTCGCGCACGTCCTCAATCGTGGAAGCATAGCGGAAAGCCTGCTCGGGCAGGTCATCGGCCTTGCCGTCGACAATCTCGGCAAAAGAGCGGACGGTATCCTCGACGCGGACGTAGACACCGGGGTTGCCGGTGAACTTCTCGGCGACGTGGAAGGACTGCGAGAGGAACTGCTGAATCTTACGGGCACGGTTGACCGTAAGGCGCTGCTCCTCGGACAGCTCGTCCATACCCAGAATGGCGATGATGTCCTGAAGGTCGGAGTACTCCTGCAGGAGCTCCTGGACCTTGACAGCGACACGGTAGTGCTCCTCGCCGACGATCGAGGGATCGAGAGCGTCGGAGGAAGACGCGAGCGGGTCGATAGCCGGGAACAGGCCGAGCGACGAAATGCTACGCGAAAGAACCGTGGTGGCATCGAGGTGCGTAAACGTCGTGGCAGGCGCCGGGTCGGTCAGGTCGTCTGCGGGGACGTAGACAGCCTGGACGGAGGTAATGGAGCCCGTCTTGGTCGAGGTAATGCGCTCCTGGAGGTCGCCCATCTCGGTTGCCAGCGTGGGCTGGTAACCAACGGCGGACGGCATACGGCCCAGCAGTGCGGAAACCTCGGAACCCGCCTGGGAGAAGCGGAAGATGTTGTCGATGAACAGCAGAACGTCCTGGCCGCGATCGCGGAAGTACTCAGCGGTGGTAAGGCCGGCCAGACCGATGCGCAGACGCGCTCCGGGCGGCTCGTTCATCTGACCATAGACCAAGCAGGTCTTGTCGATAACGCCAGACTCGCTCATCTCGAGGAACAGGTCGGTGCCCTCGCGGGTACGCTCGCCGACGCCGGTGAACACCGAGGTGCCGCCGTGCTCCTGGGCGAGGTTGTTGATGAGCTCCTGAATCAGAACGGTCTTGCCGACGCCGGCGCCGCCGAACAGACCTGTCTTGCCGCCGCGGATGTAGGGCTCGAGCAGGTCGACGGCCTTGATGCCGGTCTCGAAGATCTCGGTCTTGGTGGTGAGCTCGTCGAAACGGGGCGCTGCATGGTGGATGGGGTAGAACTCCTCCACCTCGGGCATGGGCTTGCCGTCGACGGGCTTGCCCATGACGTTCCAAATGCGGCCGAGCGTCTTGGGACCAACGGGCATCTTCATGGGCTCACCGGTATCGGTGGCGATGAGGCCGCGCTGCAGGCCGTCGGTCGAGGACATGGCGACCGTGCGGACGACGCCGCCCGGAAGCTGGCTCTCGACCTCGAGGATCGTGCTCAGATGACCGATCGGGGTCTCGGCCTCGACCGTGAGCGCGTTGTAGATCGGGGGCACCGCGCCGTCAAACTTGACGTCGACGACAGGGCCGATGATTCGCACGATGCGACCATCACCGGCAGTCGTCTTCTTGGTGGCTTCCTCGACCGCAAGCTTTACGGTGTTATTAGCCATTACTGTTCCTCCAATGCTGAGGCTCCGCCGACGATCTCGTTAATCTCGGTCGTGATCGAAGCCTGGCGCACGCGACTATACGTGCGGGTAAGGGTCGAGATGATCGCGGTGGCGTTTTCCGTCGCGGAGTGCATGGCCTTGCGGCGTGCACCTTGCTCGGCAGCCGCCGAATCGATCAGGGCCTGGTAGATGACCGTCAGGATATAAGACGGCACAAGCTTGCCGAGAACATGCTCGGGAGAGGGCACGAACTCGAACGTGGACGAGATGCGCTTAGGGGCGTCGGTCTCGTTCTTACGCGGACCGTGGGCCATAGCGATCATCTCGGGGTCGAGCGGCAACAGATGCTCGACGCGAAGCTCCTGATCCACGCGGTTCTTGGCGTGGTGGTAGACAAGCTCGACACGGTCAAGCTCACCGGCACGATACGCATCGCAGATATGAGAGGAGATCATGCGGGCCTGATTGAAATCGGGCTCAGAGGAGTTGCCCTCAAAGTGCATGACAACGTTTGCGCGGTCACGGAAATACGTGGCCGGCTTACGCCCGCACGCGATGATCTCGCATTCGATGCCGTCGTTCGCCCAAGAAGCGGCGAGCTTTTCGGCCGTGCGCTCCACCGTCGTATTGAAACCGCCGGCAAGGCCGCGGTCCGAGGCAATAACGACAATCAGGCCATGCTTGACGCTCTCATGCTTCTGCAGCATGGGATCGGTGCCCGAACAGGAGGCGTCGCCGGCGACCGTCAACATGACGTCGGTCAGCGCCTCCTTATAGGGCTCGGCCTGCTTGGAGCGATCGAGGGCACGACGAATCTTGGCCGTAGAGACCATCTCCATCGTGCGCGTGATCTGCTTGGTCGTGGTAACCGAGGAGATTCGCTTCTTAATGTCGCGAAGGTTGGCCATGGGGCTTAGTTCTCCTCTGATCCAGAAACATCCGAATGGTGCTTGGCCATGAACTGCTGCTTGAAGTCGCCGATGACGCGCAAGAGCTCAGCCTTGGTGTCATCATCGATCTTCTTGGCGCGAACCTTGTCGAGCAGCGAACCAAAGCCATTGTCCATGTACTCGATGAGCTCGGCACGGAAAGGCAGCACGTCGGCGATCTCCAGGTCATCCAGGAAGCCCTCGTTGCCAGCGAACAGCGTAACGATCTGCTCGCCAACCTCAAACGGCTTGTAACGCGGCTGCTTCAGGAGCTCGGTCATGCGAGCACCGTGGGTCAGCTGCTTCTGAGTAGCCTCGTCGAGGTCGGAGCCGAA
This sequence comes from uncultured Collinsella sp., assembly GCA_902461085.1. Classification (GTDB taxonomy): domain Bacteria; phylum Actinomycetota; class Coriobacteriia; order Coriobacteriales; family Coriobacteriaceae; genus Collinsella. Next base: position 9,500 of record CABPWH010000043.1, read on the forward strand.
CTGCGTAAAGCCAGCGAGCTCCTGATAGGAAGCGAGGTCCAGACGGAGGTTGCCGGCGACCTGCTTCATGGCCTTGGTCTGCGCATCGCCACCGACGCGGGACACGGAGATACCCACGTCGACTGCCGGGCGCTGACCCTGGAAGAAGAGCTCGGACTGCAGGTAGATCTGACCATCGGTAATGGAAATGACGTTGGTCGGAATGTAGGCCGAGACGTCGCCGTCCTGGGTTTCGATGATCGGCAGTGCCGTCATGGAGCCGTAACCGTTCTTCTTGGACATCTTGACGGCACGCTCGAGCAGACGAGAGTGCAGGTAGAAGATGTCGCCAGGATAGGCCTCGCGTCCGGGCGGACGATGCAGCGTCAGCGACATCTGACGGTAGGCCACAGCCTGCTTGGACAGGTCATCGTAGATGACGAGCACGTGGCCGCCGGGGTTGGTCTCGCTGGCGGGCTTGCCGTCCTCGCCGTTGTACATAAAGAACTCGCCAATAGCGGCACCGGCCATAGGCGCGATGTACTGCATAGGGGCGGAATCGGCAGCGGTGGCCGAAACGATGATGGTGTAGTCGAGCGCACCGTGCTGAGCGAGGGTCTCGCGGATGTTGGCAACCGTGGAGGCCTTCTGGCCGATGGCGACATAGATGCAGACCATGCCCTTGCCGCGCTGGTTGAGGATAGCGTCGATGGCGATGGCGGTCTTACCGGTCTTACGGTCACCGATGATGAGCTCACGCTGACCGCGGCCAATAGGCACCATGGAGTCGATAGCGAGCAGACCGGTCTGAACCGGCTCGCACACCGGGGTACGATCGATGACGCCGGGAGCCTTGAACTCGATGGGGCGACGGTGCGTAGCGACGATGTCGCCCAGGCCGTCGATGGGCTGGCCGAGCGGATTGACGACGCGGCCGAGCATGGCACGGCTCACGGGGATATCCATAACGCGGCCAGTGGTGCGGCACTCGTCGCCTTCCTTGATGGAGTCGACGGCACCGAACAGAACGGCGCCGACCTCGTCACGGTCAAGGTTCTGGGCAAGGCCGAAGACGGTCTCACCGGTATCGGAGCTCTTGAACTCCAGAAGCTCGCCTGCCATGGCGCTCTTGAGGCCGGAGACGCGCGCGATGCCGTCGCCTACCTCGTCGACCGTTGAAACCTCATGCGTATCGACCGTCGCGGAGAGGCTCGTGAGCTGCTCCTGCAGTTTCTTGGCGATATCCTGGGCATTGAGGGTTTCGGACATTAGGCTTCACCTCCGTACGAATTAGCAGAGTTTGCGAGGGTCTCCTGCGCGATGCGCAGCTGCGTCTTGACGGAAATGTCACGACGCTCGCCGCGGGCCTCGAGCACCAGGCCGCCTACGATAGACGGGTCGACCTGCTCGATAAGGAATACCTTGCGGCCGAAGTCCTGCTCGCATTTCTTAGTGATGGTTTGACGCAGCTCGTCGTCGAGCGGGATCGCCGTGGTGACGGTCACGCCCACTACATCCTCGTCTTCCTCGGCAACATACTTAAAGGCAGCTGCCACCTTGGGAAGAAGGTCGAGCTGGTCGCGCTTGGACATGGTGTCGAGCACGGCGATGATCTCGGGGCTGGCAGAAGCCAAGCGCTCGATCATCTCGAGGTCCTCGAACACATGGTTCTCGGCCTTGGCGGCTTCCAGAAGGGAGCGCGCGTAGGTCTCGAGTACCTTGTCCTGATAGCGGCTAGTCGGCATTCAGGCTACCTGCTTCCTGGATGTAGCGCTCGATGAGCTTCTTCTGCTCGGCATCGTCCTCGAGTGCCTCGCCCACGATCTTGGTGGCGACGGCAACGGACAGGTCGGCGATGGAGCTCGCGGCACCGGCGTAGATGGACTTGCGCTCGTCCTCGACGGTCGTATGGGCCTTGGCGATGATCTCCTCGGCCTCCTTGTGAGCAGCCTCGATGATACGGGCGCGCTCGGACTCGGCGTCCTTACGGGCCTCGAGAACGATGTCGGCAGCCTGACGACGGGCGTCGGTGACGATCGAGTCGGACTCAGCGCGCTTGGCGATAGCCTCCTGCTTGGTCTTCTCGGCCTCGTCGAGGCTCTCCTCGATCTTCTTGCCGCGCTCCTCCATGGTTTTCATGATGCCCGGCAGGGCGACCTTGGCCAGCACGATCCAGATGATCAGGAAGGCGATAAGCGCCGGGATGAACTCCGCCATCTTAGGGATGAGGATGTCCGCACCGGCGGCGCCGTCCTCGGCGAACGCGGAAACCGGCATGAGCAGCGCGGCCGCGGACGCGGAGAGTGCGATCGCGCTCTTCTGGGATGAAAGATTCATACTTGACGCTCCGTGCTATTTAACGATCAGCGCGACAACGAAGCCGATCAGAGCCAGAGCCTCGCCGAAGGCGGAGCCCATGATGAAGACGGTGAACACGCGGCCCTGGACCTCAGGCTGACGGGCCATAGCACCCGTAGCACCCAGAGCAGACAGGCCGATAGCAAGACCAGCGCCGATAACACCGAGACCGTAACCGATAACTCCCACGATTCCTCCTTTGTCGTGCGTGTCTTATTTCACGCAGGATAACCTTTTTATAACTGCCGGGCTCCATGGGTACGGGCACCGGCGGTTTAACGAATTGCCTTACCTTTAAGGCGCGAACGGAAGATTACTCCTCCTCCGCGACCTCCTCTGCCTCGGAGACATACACGGCGGTAAGGACCGTGAAGACGTAAGCCTGGATGGCGCCGACTACAAGCTCGATCGCATAGATCAGGATGAGGATGGCAAGCCAGGCCAGCGAAGGCAGGGCGCCGACGGCGTGGGCCGCGGAAGCCTGCTGAAGCAGCGGCTGCATGAACATGCTCGCCATGATGGCGAACGAGCCCATGACCACGTGTCCTGCGAACATGTTGCAGAACAGACGGACGGCGAGCGTGATGAGGCGCAGGAAGGTCGAGAAAAGCTCGACGACCCACACAAGCACGTTCATCGGGAAGCTCACGCCCTGCGGGGCGAGGCTCTTGATGTAGCCGATCACGCCGTGAGCCTTGCATCCGTAGTAGATGAAGTACACGAAGGCGAAGATGGCGAGCGCGGCGGTGGAGCCGATTGCGCCGGTGCCGGGCTTCATTCCCGGGATCAGGCCGATCATGTTATTGATCAGGATGAACAGGAAAAGCGAGCACAGGAACGGGAAGTGCTTCTTCCAGTTCTCACCCACGACGCCCTTGCCGATATCGTTCTCGACGTACTCGATGATGTACTCGAAACCGTTGACGAAGAAGCCCTTGGGAACCAGGGTCTGCTTCTTCTTGAACACGGCCAGGACGATCAGGAGCACGATCGTGGAGACGATCAGCCAAAACGAGTACTGCGTGATGCCGCAGCTCAGATCGCCCACGACAGGGGTGGAGCTGAACTCGCTGACCAGATGATTAATCTCATCAGGCAGCTTTTCAAAAATTTCCACGACTTACCTTTCGACCTCATGAGGATCTCGCAGCGCCTTGGCGACGCGAACTGTGCAGGCGGCCATAAAGGCCACGAAACCGATCGCCTCGCCCAGGAGGAACATACGAAATGCCTCTCCGAACAACGCAAACACAACCAAGGTAAAGACGAGCAGGGCGACTGCCGAGACCGCCAGACTCACCATGCCCTTGAGCATGTCCGCATTCTGCTTATCGTCAAGAACCGGCTTGAGCGTAAAGACAAAGGGAAGAAAGGCAATTGCGCCCGCGATGGCGCCTGCAACGATAGCGAGCAGATCGGCTATCTGAAACACTGGCGTCCTCACTTTCCTTTTTAACGCCTCACAGAACAGTTCCCGCCAAACATTGGTGACTATTGTACGAGCCAATCGCTAAAGTACAACCGTAAAACAAACGGTTAATACGCACCTGTACGTTTTCTTAAGGCCTTCTTTATGCCGCAGGTACGGTAATACGTTTTTTCGAACCCCTCAGCGCAAAACGTCCGTTAACAGGAGTGCGCGTGGACGTCTTTTGCTCGCCCGCGCGCACCATTTCTTCGCATTTTTGACGTTAGCCGGTATGGCCCAGAGATTACAGCGTGCCGTAGATGCGGTCGCCGGCGTCGCCCAGGCCGGGAACGATGTAGGCGGCCTCGTTGAGATGATCGTCGATGGCGCACGTATAAATATGTACGTCGGGGTCCTTTTCGGTCAGTGACTTGAGGCCCTCGGGCGCGGCGACGATGCACAGCATGCGGATATCCTTGACACCGCGCTCGCGCAGGTAGCTGATGGCCATCTCGGCCGAACCGCCCGTGGCGAGCATGGGGTCGACGACCAGGCAGATGCGCTGGTCGATATCCTCGGGCATCTTGCAGTAATACTCATGCGGCTCGTGGGTAACCTCGTCGCGCTCCATACCGATGTGGCCCACGCGAGCGGAGGGTACCAAGTCGAGGATGCCATCGACCATGCCGAGGCCCGCGCGCAGGATGGGAACGATGGCGAGCTTTTTGCCGGCAAGCTGCTTAAACGTGGCAGTGGTGATGGGGGTCTCGACCTCGACGTCTTCCATGGGCAGGTCGCGCATGGCCTCGTAGCCGTCAAAAAGTGCGAGCTCGCGCACGAGCTGGCGGAACTGGTTGGTGCCGGTGCTCTTGTCGCGCAGGATCGACAGCTTGTGCTGGACGAGCGGGTGATCGACAAGGGTCACACGGGACGTATCGTAGGTGACGGTCATGGGTTGATTGCCCCTTTCGTTGCGGCCGGAAGATGGCCTTGCTGACAAGGCGCATGGCGATGTTGTTGCCGCGCGCCGTGCATAAGTTTAACGGTTTGTTGTATCGAGCAGCTCGTCGCAACCCTACTGAGCGGTGTTGAGCGAACGCTTGACGGCATCACGCCAACCAGCGAGATTGCTCTCGCGGCGTTCGGCGGACATGTGGGGAAGGAAGGTCCTAACGATCTGGGCATTTTGCTCCAGCTCTTCCAGGTCTTCCCAATAGCCGACGGCAAGACCCGCCAAGTACGCGGCGCCGATTGCCGTGGTCTCCACCGTCTCGCATTGCAGCACGGGGATATCCAGCAGGTCGGCCTGGAATTGCATGATGAACTCGTTGCGCGAGGCACCGCCATCGACAGACAGGCGCTCGATCGAAAGCCCCACGTCCTGCTCCATGGCGCGCAGCACGTCGTAGCTCTGATATGCCATGGATTCGCAGGCGGCACGTACGATGGTCGCACGGCTCGAGGCGCCGGTCAGACCGCACACGATACCGCGGGCATGCGGGTCCCACCAGGGAGCGCCCAGACCCGCAAAGGCGGGGACGAAGTAGCAGCCCTCGTTGTCGTTAATCGAAGCGGCGAGTTGTGCCGACTCGCTCACGCTCGAGATAATGCCCATGTTATTGCGAAGCCAGTTCATGGTGGAACCGGCAGCAAAGATGGAGCCCTCGAGTGCATAGCTGATCTTGCCGTCCGCGGCGATACCGATCGTGGAGACCAGACCGTTCTTGGATTCGACGACCTCGTCGCCGGTGTTCATGAGCATAAAGCAACCCGTGCCATAGGTGTTTTTGGTCTGGCCGGGATGGAAGCAGCAGTGGCCGAACAGCGACGCCTGCTGGTCGCCCGCCACGCCCATGATGGGTGGCATGTTGGTCATGATATCGCTCGCGACGCGGCCGTAGTCGCCCGAGCTCCAACGAACCTCGGGCATCATGGAACGTGGAACGTCAAAGAGCGCCAGTAGATCGTCGTCCCAATCGAGCGTATGGATATTAAAGAGTGCCGTGCGGCTGGCATTGGTGTAGTCGGTGGCAAAGACCTGGCCGCCGGTGAGGTTGTAGATGAGCCAGGTGTCGATGGTGCCAAACATGAGGTCGCCCGCCGCCGCGCTCTCGCGTGCGCCGTCGACGTTGTCGAGAATCCACTGCACCTTGGAGGCCGAGAAATACGGGTCGAGCGTGAGTCCCGTGCGGGAGCGCACCAGCTCCTCGCAACCCTGTTCAACTAACGCGTCGATTGCCGGCGCGGTACGGCGGCACTGCCATACGATGGCGTTATAGATGGGCTGGCCGCTCACGCGGTCCCAGACCACCGTGGTCTCGCGCTGGTTGGAGATGCCGATGGCGGCAATGCGGTCGGAGTGGATACCGCTCTTAAACTGGACTTCCATCATGACGGCGATCTGGCTGGCAAGGACCGTCATGGGGTCTTGCTCTACCCAACCGGGACGTGGGAAGCTGGTTTTGACGCTGCGACGTGCCTGCGCGACGATGCATCCGTACTCGTCGACGATGGTCGCAAGTACCGAGGTGGTGCCGCAGTCGAGCGCCATGATGTAGGAACCGCCAAAGTCAAACGAGGCATCTTCCATGCCCAGGCTACCCAGATTCAACGACATCGCTTACACCTTTCTATTGCATCGGGTCGGACAGGACCCGCTCGATCTCTGATGCGGGAAGTGCGCCTTGGCGCAGGATCTGGAGCCCGCCGTGCTGGAACGACACGATGGTCGAGGCGTCGCGACACGGGGTCTCACCGGCGTCGACGGCCACATCGACCCCCTCCAGGATGCGACCCTCGACGGCGGCAAAGCTTGCCGGCGAGGGCGCGCCGTGCGTGTTGGCGCTCGTACAGGCAAGGGGACTGCCGCAGGCGCGGATGAGCGCTTGGACCACAGGCGAGGCCGACGCGCGAAGAGCCACCGTGTCGTCGGCGGCACGCATAAAAGTCGGCACGCAGGGGGCCGCCTTGACCACGATAGTCAGGGCTCCCGGCCAGCATCGTCGCGCGAGTACGCGAGCCTCTTCGGGGATATCCACGCCATAGCGGTCGAGTGCTTCGGCACTATCAACCAGCCAGGCGACCGTTTGGGTGAGCTTGCGCTGCTTGAGGGTAAAGATGCGGCGGTAGCCGGTACCGAGCGCAGGGACCGCGGCGCCGTTAACGGTGGCATGCGGATCGCGCGGCCACAACAAGGATTCGCTTGTATCTTGGGGGACGGCATCGGAGAAGGCGTTGACTGCCACGGCGACACCGTAGACCGTCTCGGTTGGAATAAGCGCCAGGCCGCCGCGGCCGAGCACCTCGGCCGTGCGCTCGACGGCGAGCCGATGCGGCTCCCCCGCGCGCCCCCCTACCCCCCCCAACACGCTGAGCA
>CABPWH010000044.1 GCA_902461085.1 uncultured Collinsella sp.
TTTGCCTTTAGTGCTTGCATCCCCGCGGGGGGGGGGGAGCCACACCCACCGGCGCCTTACCGGCGGCGGACTGCTCGTCCATATTGCCCTCGCCTGTTATGACCAGGTCGACATCGCGCACGCGCTCGTCAAACCCCACGAGATCGAGCACCGCCTCTACACCCGAGCGCAGCTCCGCACCGAGCGCCAGCAACGCGGCGCCCAAGCCACCGGCAGCGCCCGCGCCGGGCACGCCGAGCACCGAGCCAAATGTCCGTGCGCCCTCGGGTGTGCGCAACAACCCCTGGGCTCGCGCCTCGAAAATTGCCGCATCGAGCAGGCGACCGTAGCCGACCATCCAGCCGTCGTATCTGCGCAGCGCCTCGACATCATCCGCCGGCAGGCCCTTCTGCCCGCCAAACACCGCCAGTGCGCCTCGACGCCCCACGAGCGGATTCTCGACATCGGAAAGCACAACGATACGAGCATCATCCAAAGCCTGCAGCGCTGGCGCCAAATCAACGCTCGCCACCTGCTCAAGGCCGGCAAGACCAGGGGCGACATCGCATCCCTGATCATCGACCACACGCGCGCCCAGCGCCTGCAGCATGCCGGCGCCACCGTCGTTGGTGGCACTGCCGCCCAAGCCAATATAGATAGTCTTTACCCCGACACGAGCTGCACGGAGCATCAGCTCGCCCACGCCATAGGTTGTAGCAGCCAGCGCCGCCGATTCCGTGCAAGGTGAGTACCCGATGCCTGCTGCTTCGGCCATCTCAATAACAACCGACTTGTGCTCGCCGTCCACTAACATCCGGGCAGGCACACCATCGCCAAAGGGTCCCGCAACCTCGCAGGTCACAATCTCACCGCCGCACGCGGCAACGGCATCGAGCGTCCCCTCACCGCCATCTGCCAGCGGCAAAGCGTTCAGCTCGGCATCGGGCCACACATGGCGCATGCCCTCGGCAACCGCCGCCTCCGCCTGCGCGCTCGAAACGCTGCCCTTAAAGGAGTCGATCGCCAACAGCACACGGCGGGGTCGGCGGCACGCAGGACCAAAGTCAACCGCCGTGCCAGCATCCTCACCGGCACCTGCAAGCGCTGCGGCGTGAGCGGCGTGTGCTTCAAGATCGGCCCCACAACCGCAATCAGCGCCGCCCGCTCCGCGCAGACCGCCAAAATAGCTACTCAGCAGCTCGCGGCATTCATCCGCCAGTACGCCGGCGGTCACATTGAACCGATGATTCAGGCGCGAGTCGGCATTCAAATCGTATAGGGATCCCAACGCGCCCGCCTTGGCATCGGTCGCGCCATACACGCAGCGTCCCACGCGCGCGTTGACCATAAGGCCCGCGCACATGCAGCAAGGCTCGAGCGTTACATAGACCGTGCAATCGGAAAGGCGCCAGCGACCGAGCGCCTGGGCAGCGGCGCACAGGGCCGCGAACTCTGCATGAGCCGAAGGATCCTGATCGAGCTCGCGCCGATTGTGCGCCCTCGCGACGATCTCGCCGTCGCGCACCACTACGGCTCCGATGGGCACCTCGCCCACCGCCGCGGCGGCTCGCGCCTCCGCCAACGCCTCGCGCATGAACTTCTCGTCGATTTCGGTGATCGTCATCGTTCGCCTTCCCTGTTGCAAATTCAAAACGATGCTATCATTACGACTCACGGAGAGATGGCAGAGCGGTTGAATGCGGCGGTCTTGAAAACCGTTGAGCGCGAGAGCGTTCCGGGGGTTCGAATCCCCCTCTCTCCGCCACTCCTAGTGATGCACCGGTGTCATGGTCCGCTCAAACAGTGCATCGACCACGTCGGCTATCTCAGGTCGACGCTCAAGATCGTGGCCCGATTCCCACCATATCGTGAAAAGTCGAATAATGCCGCCGGCGACAAACTCAGACGTCGTCTCGAGTGACACGGGGGCCAGGGCATCCTCGGCAAGCACGTTCATCACACGCTCGCGGATGGAGCGGGCAATACGGTCGCAAATAACGTTGGTCAACATGCCAGACATGCTGCTTGCCAAAATGTTATCCATGAGCTGCTCGTGCGCCAGAATCAAATCCATGGCATCGTCCAAAATCGCGTGCCGAAGCGCGCGCACGTCCTCGGCAGACACCGCGCCGGCCCCATCGGGCTGTTTTTGCGGCAAGCCCGACATGAGCTCATCGATATAAAAGGCAAAGTAATCGTTCTTGTCGCGAAAGTGCTTGTAGAACGTCGTGCGGCGAATCATAGCGCGGTCGCACAGCATGGCAACCGTCAGGTCCTCAAAACGATGCTCCTCGAGAAGCTCGGTGAAGGCATCGAACAGGGCGCGGTAGGTTTTCTTAATGCGAAGGTCCACTGGTATCGCCATCCTCAGGGCAAAGACAACACTCGTCAATCTGTCGCATATCTTACACCTGTACCTCGCGCGCTTTGCCCCGGTGCCGACCCCGCCGAAAACATAACGCTTGCCGGAAAGTTCGGCACGGCAAAACGTTGCGGGTATACTAGTAGCGTTATACCAACGGCAGCTGGCGCATGCCGCCGCGGCCATTCGAAACGGAGACATCATGCTTCCCGTCATCATCGGCATCGTTGTTGTCATTGTGATTGCCTGCGCCATCGCCGGCATCTACAACAACATGGTCACCAAGCGCAACCGCATCGATAACGCCTGGCAGAACATCGATACGCAGCTGCAGCGCCGCAACGACCTGATCCCCAACCTGGTCGAGACCGTCAAGGGCTACGCCAAGCACGAGCAGGAGACGCTCTCCGCCGTGATCAGCGCGCGTAACACCGCCGTCAAGGCCACCACGCCCGAGGCCAAGATGGAAGCCGACAACGTGCTGACCGGTGCGCTGCGTCAGCTCTTCGCCGTAGCCGAGGCCTATCCCGATCTTAAGGCAAACACCAACTTTACGCAGCTGCAGGCATCGCTCGAGGATACCGAGAACAAAATTAGCTATGCACGCCAGAGCTACAACGATTGCGTGCTCAGCTACAATAACGCCATTCAGACGTTCCCGGCTGTCATCTTTGCCGGCATCTTCCAGTTTAAGGAGCGCCAGGGCTTCGAGGCCGCCGAAGCAGCCCGCCAGGCCCCGACCGTCAAGTTCTAGTAGTTTGGCAGCGCATCCTTAATCGGCCAAATGCATAAACCGCCCGTCGAATGCATACTTCGACGGGCGGTTTCCTTTTTCGCGAAGGTCCCCCTCTAAGCGCCGTGCATTTTTAGGAGTATTCAACATAACCAAGAGCTTCGGGCGCCACGATAAATGCCAAAGACCGCGAATATCCCTGCAAATCAAACGCTGTCAGCCCATAACCCCGCCCATCATTCGTGGAAAACATCGAGAACTCCCGATTTTTTGCCCGAAGCCGGTATGCAGGGGCCTTCGATTGCAGAATACTCGCAAAAATGCACGTCGCCACCGCCCCCACATGGCGCGAAGCAAAAAAGGGCGACCTTCCTTTCCGGCGCACTCCGCAGGACGAAAGAACCTCCGCCGCACAAAGTGCGCAGCGGAGGTTCTTTCATGTCCGAGGACGCGCCGGAAAAGAGGGTCGCCCTCGGGCCGGACAGCTAAGACAGCTTATGCGACGGTGTAAACCCAGTCGTGCTTATCCTCGACAGCACCGGACTGGATACCAGTCAGGGTCTCGCGGAGCTTCTTCATCACAGGGCCGATCTCGGTGTAGCCAGCCGGGAAGGTCACGGTCTCGTCGGCGCCGTAAACCTTGTTGTCGATCTCGCCAACCGGGGAGATGACGGCAGCGGTGCCGCACAGGCCGCACTCGACAAAGGTACCGGCCTTGACCTCGGCCCACTCGACGGGACGCTGATCGACGGTCATGCCCAGGTCCTGAGCGACCTGAACGAGCGAACGACGGGTGATAGAGGGCAGGATGGAGTCGGTGTGCGACTGAGGAACAACGAGGGTGCCGTCCTCCTTCACGAACAGAACGTTCGCGCCACCGGTCTCCTCGACATAGGTGCGGGACTCGGAGTCGAGATACAGGTTCTCGGCATAACCCTCGCGGTGAGCCTCCATCGTGGGCTTAAGGGACATGGCGTAGTTCAGGCCGGCCTTGATGTTACCGGTGCCGTGCGGTGCCGCGCGGTCATACTCGGAAACGCGCAGCTTGACGGGCTTGAGGCCACCCTTAAAGTACGGACCGACCGGGGTCACGAGAATGCGGAACGTGTACTCAGGAGCGGGAGCCACGCCGATCACGTCACCGGAACCGATCATAAACGGACGCACGTACAGGGTCGCGCCGGAGCCGAAGGGCGGAACCCAGGCGGCGTTGGCAGAAACGACCTGCTTAACGGCCTCAACGAACTTGTCCTTGGGGAACGGGGGCATCTCGAGGCGCTGGGCAGAGTTATACATGCGCTCGGCGTTCATGTCGGGACGGAAGCAGACGATGCTGCCGTCCTCGGCGGTGTAGGCTTTCAGGCCCTCAAAGACCTCCTGGCAGTAATGGAAGATGCCGCCGCACTCGGAGACATGCAAGGTGTGGTCGGTGGTCAGACCGCCCTCGTCCCACTCGCCATCCTTCCAATGGGCCTCGTAGCTGTAATCGGTCTTCATGTAACCAAAGCCGAGGCTACCCCAATCGATATCCTTCTTCTCGACAGTCATATGTCGCTCCTTACATACACAGTTGCATACTCGCGAACTCGCACGCAAGGACCGAGGCCGACCGCGTCGCAACGTCGCACGCCCGGAGCGTAGAGCCGGACGGGACACGCGGGCAACACCAAAGCCCATAGCACGTCGATTCGCATGCACGAGATTGTACTCCCCGCACGCGTCTGATAAAACGCATTTCTTTAACTAAGTAAAGTATTTTCATTCAACCGAAGCTAAAGAGGCCCGCCACCGTAAGCGGTGACGGGCCTCAACGACACAGTTTGTCCGCTGCCTCGAGCTATGCGCTCTATTTGCCCAGCTTAGCCTTAACCAGACCGACCACGGTCGGGATGATCGACACGGCGACAATGCCGATAATCAGCAGCTCAAAGTGCTCCTGCACAAAGGGGATGCCGCCAAAGAAGTAGCCCAGCAGTGTAAAGAGCGTTGACCAGGTAATGCCGCCCAGCACGTTAAAGATAACGAAGTTGCGCCAGTGCATGCCGCCCATGCCGGCGATAAAAGGCACAAAGGTGCGGATGAACGGGAAGAAGCGGCCGAGGAAGATGGCCAGATGGCCCCATTTATCAAGAAACGCCTCGGACTTCTCGATGCGCTCGGGCGTCATGGCCTTTACCTTGCCCGAGGCAATGATCTTGCGGCCAAAGAAGTGGCCGATCATAAAGTTGCACTGATCGCCCAAGATGGCTGCGGCCCATGCGGTGGCCAGAAGCGCCACGATGTTAAAGCCGCCATTATGGGCAAAGAAGCCCGAGGCAAACAGCAGCGAGTCGCCGGGAAGGAACGGGAAGAACACCACGCCCGTCTCGATAAAGATGATTAGGAACACGCAGCCGTAGGCCATAAGCGGGCCGGCGGCGATCCAGCTGGCGATCGCGGTGCGCGGGTCCTTAAGAAGCTCGGCGATAAAATTGATGAAACCCATGAAGTAAAACCTCTCAGTTGTGGGCGCGGACACGTCCAAGTTGACCAGTATACGGTTGCGATGCGAGCGCGGGCCAAACCCCTCAAAAGTCTTACTTCATTACCAGCAAGTTTGCATAACTGACACTTGTCGCCCAAAGCGAAGCAAGATCGTCCTTCCTAATCCCTAGCGAATCGCTATACTTTATTGAATCGCATTGTCACGGTGCCAAGGGAGGGCGGCCGATGAGCTTTATCAACACCGTTCGAGAGGACATCAAGACCGTCCAGGCGCAAGACCCCGCTGCGCAAAACGGTCTGGTCATCTTCCTTTCCTACCCCGGCTTGCACGCCAAGTGGAATCATGTGCCCGAACACTGGCTGTGGGAGCACGGCCATCGTTCACTCGCCCGTGTGCTCTCGCAAATCACCCGCCACATCACCGGCGTCGAGATTCATCCCGCCGCGCAGATCGGCAAGCACTTCTTTATCGACCACGCCATGGGCGTCGTTATTGGCGAGACTGCCATCGTGGGCGACAACTGTGTGCTCTATCAGGGCGTCACGCTCGGCGGTACCGGCAACGAGACCGGCAAACGCCACCCCACCCTGGGCAACAATGTCACGGTGGGCACGGGCGCCAAGGTGCTCGGCAACATCCGCATCGGCAACAACGTCAAAATCGGCAGCAACTCGGTCGTCGTCAAGGACGTGCCCGACAACTGCACCGTCGTGGGCGTGCCCGGGCGCATCATCAAGCGCAACGGCTGCCGCGTGTTCGAGGAGAGCTTCGACGCCAAGCAGCATCGCGAGTACATGCCCGACGATGCCGCCGAGCAGAGCGCCCTCAACCGTCAGGGCATCACCGAAAACGCCCGTCGCGTCAAGGAACTCGAGCAAGAGGTGGCCGAGCTCAAAGCCCTCGTCGCCAAGCTCGTGGACGAGCGCTAGAAGCGGACGGCCACCGACAACATTGACGCCAACACAAAAGGCGCGCCAGGGAATCCGCCCCCGGCGCGCCTTCTTTTCGATGTGACATGCGGGACTGCTCCTTTGTCACCTTATGCGAACTGGCTTAGGTAGAGGTCGGCATAAGCGCCCTCGGCAGCCAGCAGTTCCTTGTGCGTACCCTGCTCGATGATATTGCCGTGATCCATGACCAGGATGAGGTCGGCATCGACGATCGTCGACAGACGGTGCGCGATCACAAAGCTCGTGCGTCCGCGCATGAGCGCATCCATGGCACGGCCGATGGCGAGCTCGGTGCGCGTGTCCACGCTCGACGTCGCCTCGTCCAGAATGAGGATCGCCGGGTTGTTGAGCAGCACGCGCGCGATGGTCAGCAGCTGACGTTGGCCCTGGCTGATGCTCTCGGCATCGTTAGCCACACGCGTGTCGTAGCCCTGCGGCATAGTGCGCACAAAGAAGTCGACCTGAGCGGCACGTGCGGCCGCGACAATCTCCTCGCGCGTCGCCTCGGGACAGCCATAGGCGATGTTCTCGGCAATGGTGCCATCGAACAGCCAGGCGTCCTGCAACACCATGCCAAACTGCTGGCGCAGCTCGCCGCGATCCATGCGGCTCGTGTCCACACCGTCGAGGGTAATGCGGCCACCGTCGATCTCGTAGAAGCGCATGAGCAGATTGATGAGCGTGGTCTTACCCGCACCCGTGGTTCCCACCACTGCGATCTTCTGACCCGGCTCGGCGGTAAACGACACGTCGCGCATAAGCGGCTTGTCGGGCGAATATCCAAAGCGCACGTGCTCAAAAGCGACACGGCCCTCCACCTTGCCCGGCAGCTTGGCGGCGGCCGCCGGCAACGGATCGGCTTCCATCTCGGACTCGTCGAGCAGGTCGAATACGCGCTCGGCGCTCGCCAGCGCGCTCTGCAGCGAGTTAAAGGTAAACGACAGCTGCGTCATGGGCTCGGACGCCTCATAGATAAACTGGAAGAACGCCTGGAACACGCCGACGGTCATATGCCCGGCAACCAGCATGCTGCAGCCCACCAGCGCGATCACGATCTGCGCCAAGCGGCCGATAAAGCGCACCGCGGGACCGACGGCGTTAATCATAAAGTCGGCCTTGGTGCTCACGCGCGCCAGCTCCCTCGAAGCCTCGTGCACCTCGGCAGAGCTCTGGCGCTCGCGGTTAAACGCACGAATCACTAGACGGCCCGAGTAGCCTTCCTCGACCGCGCTCGTAATCTTGGACACCCACTCCTGGCGCTCGCCCGTCACATCGTGCGTGCGGCGCGAAACGACCTTCGTCACCAGCAGCGAAAGCGCCGTAAAGAACAAAAAGACAAGCGTGAGCGGCACGCTAAACACGAACATCACGCTCACGGCGCCCACCACGGTACCGATCGACACCAGAAGCTGCAGCAAGCCGCGCTGCATGCTCTCGGACATCTTGTCCAAGTCGTTGGTCGCACGGCTGACGACCTCGCCGGGACGATGCGCGTCAAAGTAGGCAAGCGGCAGACGGTTGAGCTTTTGTGCGATGCGGTTGCGCAGGCGCAGGTTGAGGCGCTCGGCAACGCTCGACATCAAAAAGCTCTGGAGTGCGTAGAACGAGGCGGCGGCGGTCCAGATCATAAAGTAGATGAAGATGGTCCTGCCGCAGTTCTCCCAGGTAATGCTGAAGGTAGCGTTGTTGGCAAACGCCAGCTTCATGTGCCCCCACAGCTCATCGATCACGCGGGCGCTGTAAGCCGGCGCCGCGGTGTTAAAGATGACATAGAACACGATGCTCGCGAACACGATATAGAAGCGCCAATGGTCGCCGGCGGCTTCGCTCCACAGGCGGCGCACCGTCGCCCAGGTGTCGCGGGGCGTCTCGTCCTCGTCCTCGTCGTCAACGTCGCGCATGCGCTCCGCCTCGGCGCGGGCGCGCTCGTCCTCGGCGCGCTCGTTTTCCTCGTAGAGTGCCTGGCGGCGAGCCTCACGCTCCGCCGCTGCCTTGGCGGCTTCGTCCAGGCCGGGTGTGGCGCCCGTCTCCTCAACTGTCCCTGCAACCGCGGCGTCATCGGCGATGCCCTGCTTCTTGAGCTCCTCGGTCATGCTACTCACCTCCCTTCATCTGCGATTCCGCGATAGCGCGGTACACCTCGCAGGTTTCCATGAGCTCGTCGTGCGTGCCTAGGCCCACAATCTCGCCGTCTTTGAGCACCACGATCTGATCGGCATGCAAAATAGTCGAGATGCGCTGGGCGATGATGAGCACCGCGGCATCGCGCGTCTCGTCCTGCAGCGCATGGCGCAGTGCCGCATCGGTCTTAAAGTCCAGGGCCGAAAAACTGTCGTCGAAGATATACAGATCGGCGCGCTTCATGAGCGCGCGGGCGATCGCCAGGCGCTGGCGCTGACCGCCCGAAAAGTTCGTGCCGCCCTGGGCCACCGGCGTATCGAGCCCCTGGGGCTGGTCGAGCACAAAGGTGCTCTGGGCAACCTCCAGCGCATGGAGCATGTCAGCCTCGGTCGCGCCCTCGTTGCCAAAGCGCAGGTTGCTTGCAACGGTGCCCGAGAACAGCCATGCCTTCTGCGGCACGTAAGCGATTTGCCCGCGAATCTCACCTTGCGAAAGGTCGCGCAGATCGACGCCGTTCAGGCGAATGGCGCCCTTCGTGGCATCGTGGAAGCGAAGCAAGAGCTTGGCCACCGTCGACTTGCCCGAACCCGTCGAGCCTACAATCGCCGTGGTCTGGCCACGGCGACAGGCAAAGCTCAGGTCGCACAGGGTGTCCTCGTCGGCATCGTCAAAACGGAACGACATATGGTCGAACACGGCCACCGCATCGGCACCGTCAACAGGCTCCGCTGCGCACGTGTCCAGCGTGCGCTTGCCGTCCACGATGCTCGGCTCAATCTCCAACACCTGCTGCGCGCGGTTGAGGCACGCCGCAGCGCGCGGAAGCGTCAGAATCACCATCTGCGCCGTCATCACAAAGAACAGGATCAGGATCGCGTACTCCAGCACGGCCGAGATGCTACCGATTTGCATGGCGTGGACGCCCACGCGGTTGCCGCCCACCCACAGCACCGCCACCTCGGCGATATTCATCAAAAAGAAGCTGGAGCTGTCGAGACCCACAAACAGGTGGTTGACCTTGATGGCATTGGCCGCGTAATCGCTAAACACCTCGTCCAGGCGCTGCTCCTCGTGGCGCTCCTTGTTAAATGCGCGGATGACGCGCACGCCCACGATGTTCTCGCGCAGCACCACGTTCATGCGGTCGATAAAGCTCTGCAGGCGCATAAAGATCGGCGCGGCGTTGGCAACGGTAAAGACCGCCGCCACCAGCACGATCGCAACCACCACGCCCAGCAGCGTGCCCATGGCGGGATCGATGAACCAAGCAAAAATGATGCCTGCCACGGCCAAGAACGGCACCGGCAGCACCAGCTGAATCGTCTGAAGGACAGCTTGCTGAATCACGTTGATGTCGTTGAGCGAGCGCGTGATCATCGAACCCGTGCCAAAGCGCTCAAAGTCGCTGGCGGACAGCTCGAGCGACTTGTCGTACACGGCATTGCGGATATCGCAGGCCACGTTGGCGGCCAGGCGCGCCGAAAGATAGCAGCCCAGCACCGTGCCGCCGCTGGCCATGCCGGTCGCGATAAGCATGTACAGGCCGTTGCGTAATATATAGTCGACATCACCCGTGGTAATACCGGTGTTGACCATGTTCGCCAGCATCGTGGGAACCAGCAGCGTACCGACGTTATCTATCAGCACCGCAAACAGCGTCACCGCAATCAGACCGCGGTACGGCCTCATAAACCTCATTAAGAGTCGCATGTGTCCCCCTCGCCCTTATCGTCAGCCTCGTTCTCGGCGGCCACTTGCCGTTTAAATGCCTCGCACTCTTCGTTCAGAACATGGGAGAATTTACCGACCAGGCGCATGATCTCGCGCTGTTCCCACGGCTCGAGCGCCTCGAATGCCTGCTGCTCGGCTTTTTGCGCCGGCAACGCGTAGCGCTTGGCAAACTGCACGCCTTCTTCGGTCAGTCGCAAAACCTTGTTCTTACGACTGCCCTCGGCAAACTCCAACGTCGCAAGCCCTCGCGCCCTAAGCGTCTTAATCGCCGAATTGATGGTCTGTTTGCTGTAGAACCATTCACTCGTCAGCCGACTCACGGCAACGCTTCTGCCCGCTGCACTCGTGTCGACGAGCATCCAGTAAGCGCAGTCCGAAAGGCCGCAGGCACGCGAGAACTCCGAATAGATATGGTCGAGTCCATTGAGCAACCGGTCGAAGTCGACCAGTTTAACCGCACCATTCATCTATCCCACCATTCGATTGTCCGATTTTTGACCAATTTTATGTCTCTAGATTAGTCCGAGTTTTGACTATCGTCAACAGCCTCTCCGCAAATGCGTGCACTTTTATGGCCTATCGGCAGAAAAAGACCGCCGGCGCGGGGGCGGCGCCAGCGGTCACGTGAAAATCGGGTTTTATTGCCTGTTAAGCGGCGACGGCCTCATAGACCGTAGCGCCCGAGAAGCTGTCATGCAGGCTCTTGCCGGCAATCCACGGCAGCTCGACGACCTCGCAGACCGTGTTGACCAACTCAGAACAGTCAGTAAAGTGGCCCTTGTCGTTGAGGGCCTCGCAATCCTGAACACGCCAATAGCCATCGGTGTGCGTGATGTAGTACTCGTGATCGTTGATCGACACGAAAGCGCGCGTCTTGGAACGCAGCAGCTTCAGAAATCCTTCGAAATCGGTCTCGACGACATCTCCAGCCTGGAACATGATGTTACCTCCTGGCCCGGCGCCACCACGGCGCATTGATAAACGTTGGTACTCCTTTAGTAAAACCTTTATCAGAGGTTATGCGTTCGTCATTTAGGCAAGTGGTAAAAAACCGCAGGGTAGACGGGATAAAACGTTTAACCATCCCATTTGTTTGTCACATTCTGAAGGTACTTTTATGCAAACCTACTTTCCCAATTGGAATCTATCCTTTTGGCCGGGCAATTGACCGTCTATCGTTTAAGCCCGGCGGGTATGAACGAGGCATCTGCAACGCCACCGCAAGGAGACACCATGGAGACTATCGAAGCACTCATTCACCGTCGCAGCTGCCGCAACTACAGCGATCGTCCCGTCGAGGCCGAAAAGCTTGCACGTATTATCGAAGCCGGCCAATATGCACCGAGCGGCATGGGACGCCAGCCGGTGACGTTTGTCGCCGTCACCGACCCCGCGACCGTCGAGCGTCTCTCACAGCTCAACGCCCAGGTCATGGGCAGCAACAGCGACCCCTTCTATGGCGCCAAGACCGTTGTGGTGGTGCTGGTTGACCGCAGCGTGCCCACACATCTGGAAGACGGCTCGCTCGCCATGGGCAACTTGCTCAACGCCGCCTATGCACTGGGTGTCGATTCGTGCTGGATTCACCGCGCGCATGAGGTCTTTGACTCGCCCGAGGGCCTGGAGCTGCTGGCCAGCTGGGGCCTGCCCGCCGACGGCAGCCTGCGCGGTGTCGGTAACTGCATTCTTGGCTACGCCGAGGACACGCTACCCGAGGCAAAGCCGCGCCGCGACAACATCATCTACGTAAGGTAACCCGGGAGCATCAGCGGGGGTGGCTAATTTGGGACGGGGCTTTTTAGCTACCCCACTCGCAACTTATATTGACGTCGCTGTTGTCGTCGTTTCGTTCGTGTGAGTCGTCTCGGCTTCGCTGCCTTGTTCGTCCTCGTCCTTTTGCGCATCGGCGATGGTGGAGGCCGCCGCGACGATACCGCGCTGGGGCGCAACGCCCGTCTGGGTCTGTGCGCCCTCGACAACTTCTGTGCCTGCATGCGCGAGCTCGGGCGATTTAATCATTGCGTCCAAGTTGGCGCCACCGCCGGCATATCCGAGCGCCGCAAGCGCGATGACGATCACTGCAACGACGACCGCGATCGGAACATAACGATGCCAACCAGCCGGATTGAGTCCGCTGCGGCGAGCCGCCCCGCGGCTAATATAACCAAGCGTGCCGTCGTGCTTGAGCTTTGAGCCCACCACGCGTTTGCGGCCCCACAGTGAGGACTCTGCCTGCATTGCCAAGCGGGCGCTTGCCGAAGGATAGCCGTATTTAGTGCGCTTGAACGAGCCATCAAACCCCGAGGCGTGTTTACCCCACGTCACCGATGTCGTGCGTCGGTTGACCGGCGCGGCACTCCGCCTTCTGCGGCTCGGTTTTGAAGTCTCAGCCATATGCCCTCGCACGCCGTAACCAAATCGAAACAATAACGCTTTGGACTGTAGCACACGCGTCGCGCGCGGTCACGGGTGCCTCGCTCAACGGTCATCGTCCTTCAGCAAGCGCCACAGCGTTGTACGGCTTATGCCCAGCACCTCCGCCGCACGGGTTCGGTTGCCGTGGAGATGGTCTACAACCAGATGCGCGATATCTCGCTCGGTATCGGCCAGCGGTCGCAGGATATACAGGTCACTTTCGAGCGTCGGGGCGCCAAAGGTTGCGGTCTTAATCACGTCCTCTTGGGCGAGCACTTCCTCCGCCACAGCGCGGTCCACCGTGCCCGCCCCCACCAATATATACAGTCGTTCCGAGACCTCGCGGAGCTGCAGATAATTGCGCGGCCAGCGGTAAGCATCGAGCGTCTTCGTCGCCGTGGCAGACAGCGTGGGCGCTGCCGTCCCAAATGCATCAGCAAGATATTCCAAATAGCGCGCGACCTTCGTCGACGCGGCTCCCTGCTCGGCGATTGCCGGCGCCACGCTCACCGCACAGGCGAAGCGCTCGGTCACAAAGGCGGCTTGATCACTTTCGCCGCCGCCCGGCATGTCATTCGCCGTCAGCACCACATGGCAGCGCGTCGCCAACGCGGTGTCGGTCATCGTGGAGACCAGCTCGCGGAGGCGCTGGGGGCCAACCGCGTTCCAGCCCTCAATGCAAAGGGTCAGCCCCGTTTGGAACAACGGCGATTCGGAGCTTTTGAGCACATGGCGCCAACCGCGATCGGTGAGTTCATCGAGCGCGACGGAAACAAAGGGCTGATCGGCAAAAGGACCGTCCAGATAGAGGCGTTTGGCGATCTCGACCTGGCCCGCTCCCAGCTCGCCCTCGAGCATAAGAGGCACACCGCGCGCGTAACTCTCTGCAACCGGCGCAGCCACCGAGGCCGCCCCCTCAACGATGCCGTACGCGCTCGATTCGTAGCGGGCCTCAACCTCGTCGGCGTTGAGCCACTCGATGCCCGAATGCGCCGCGGCGCCGCGCACCTCGCGGACCACGGCGACCCAAAGCCCCCTGCCCTCTTTGTCGGTGGGGCGAACGGTCAGGCTCAGGCGCGCACCCGCACGCCCCATAACCAGACGCGCGCCGTCTCCTATACGGTCGAGGCGCTCAGCTACAAAAGCCGCCACATCCCGCTCAAGCGCCGCGTCATTCATGGTCGAGATCGCGACGTCCCCACGCGCATCGATTGCCAATGCCGAGGCCCCGGCAGCAGCCAGGGCCTCGGTCAAGATGTTCAGCTTGGCATCGCTATCCATGATTTGCCCCTGTCCGCGGCGACATGCAGCCGCCGACGGTCGCACGACCGAGTGTTTCAAAATTGAACGATATTGCTCACCAAACACTATAGGGCAGAAAGCGCCGTCCTGCGAGTATAGGTGTTGCCCCGCATCGCCATCCTGGCGGGGCGATAAGAGCTCTTCGGGACTTATAAACCTGCGGACAAGCCATACCCGCAAGAGCTCCTATCGCTCCACCGTGAGAATGCGCTCACCAGCACGCAGCACGCAAACAAGCTACTTCTCTACCAGATTCCCAGTACGTGTTGCATTCCCAAACTCATGCACGCAATGCCAATCCAGCAGCAAAAGCCCAGCGCGATGGGCTTGCCGCCCTTTTTGACCAGCTCGACGATATCGGTATTAAAACCAATAGCCGCCATGGCCATCACAATAAAGAACTTCGACAGCTCCTTGATGGGCGCCGTAAAGGACGCGGGAAGCTGAAGCACCGTAGTGATCACGCTCGCCAGCACAAAGAACAGCACAAACATGGGAAACGCGCGTTTAAGCGAGAACGTGTTCTTAGCGTCGCCACCGGCCTTGCGTGCCAGATGCATCTGCCAGCATGCGAGGACCAACGTGATGGGAATAATGGCCAGCGTCCTGGTGAGCTTGACCACTGTGGCGCTCTCGAGCACATTGGCGCCGGGGTGCATGCTGTCCCAGGCGCTCGCCGCAGCCGTTACGGACGAGGTGTCGTTGATGGCGGTACCGGCAAACAGGCCAAAGCCCTCGTTGGTCAGCCCGAGCATGCCGCCGAGCGTCGGAAACACGAGCGCCGCGATAACGTTAAACAGGAAGATGACCGAAATAGCCTGGGCAATCTCGCGATCGTCGGCATCGATGACGGGTGCGGTTGCGGCGATGGCAGAACCGCCGCAAATCGACGAACCCACACCCACAAGCGTCGCGATCTTGCCCGGCACGTTCATAACGCGGCAGAGCACAAAGGCGATGACGAGCGAGGTCAAGATTGTCGCCACGATAATCGGCAGCGACTGGGCGCCCTTGGACAGAATCTGGGAGAGGTTCATGCCAAAGCCAAGCAGGATAACCGCGTACTGCAAAACTTTTTTGGACGTATAGGTAACGCCGGCGGCGAGCGGTTCGCGACGATTCTTGGGAAAGACGAGCGCCAGGACCATGCCAAAAAGGATGGCAAATACCGGCCCGCCGACCACCTCAATCTGTTTGCCGAGCAACGTCGCGGGGATAGCGATGATCAGGCAGAACAAGACGCCTTTCCAGCGCTCGCGTACGATATTTGCCAGTTGCATATGGGATTCCTTCTTTCTATTTCACGTTTGCGACGGCTTATGATACGGCAACATTGAGCGCAGCCTTGCGCAAACACAGACTAAGATGCCGCAATAGTTCTCGGGCGACAGCCGAATTACCCACCGCGGAGAGCTGATTCGCGGCATAATTAACAACTGACATATGAGTTTGATAGAACAGTTGCGAGGCGCTATGGAAGAATCGATGCACGTCGGCGAGCAGGAAACGAGCCTACAGGACCAGTCCTACCACACCATTCGACGCAAAATCGTCTACCTGGACTACAAGCCGGGCGAAAAGCTGGGCGTCAAGCAACTTTGCGACGACCTGGATATGGGGCGCACCCCTGTGCGCGAGGCTTTGGTTCGCTTGGCGCAGGAAGGCCTGGTGCGCACCGTACCCCAAAGCGGCACCTACGTCTCACCCATCAACCTCACCCTTGCCGAGAGTGCCTGTTACATCCGCGAGCATCTGGAGAAGCAGGTGATCGTGGAGTGCTGTGCGCGCGCCACCTCGGCAGGCATCGAGCAGCTCGACCGAGCCATCGCACTGCAGGAAAAGGCCATGGCCGATGAGGATCGCATCGGCTTCTTTTTAAGCGACAACCTCATGCATCACATGATTTTTAGCATCGCATGTCGCAGCACCGTGTGGTCGTGGCTCGAAGAGACCAATGCCGACCTGGAGCGCTTCCGCTGGCTGCGCGCCGCCACGCAGGTTCTCGACAATCAGGACATCGTGAACGAGCACAAGCAGATTCGCCGCGCTATCGCCGGTCGCGACCCCATCGAAGCGAGCTTTTTGGTCAGCAAGCACCTGCACATGATGTTCCGCAACCAAACCGAGGTCCTGGACCAGTTCCCCGAGTACTTCGAGACCAGCAAGCTCCGCTAACCTACCAAAAAAAGGGCAGGTTCATTTTGGCAGATTTTATCTGTGCAAATGCAACAAGGCCCGGCCCCCGCCAATACCGGGGCGGGGCCCTGGAGTGCAA
>CABPWH010000045.1 GCA_902461085.1 uncultured Collinsella sp.
GGCGATCCCGCCGGTAATGCCCAGCAGGATCGTTTTTCCCTCAAGTTGCATTGAATTGTTGGATGCCGCCGTCATCGCTAGGCTTCCTTGCTCGGGAGCACCAGGAGGCGGTGGCAGTACGGACAGTGCGTAATCTCGCTACCGTCGTGGTTGAGGTCGCTCATGGACGATGCCTGCAGCGCGGTGTGGCAGACCGTGGGGATGTTGCCCTGGATGGTCTCGACGGCCAAGCCGCGGAACTGCTTGAGCAGACGCTCGTAGTCGGTGAGCACGTCGGCCGGCAGCGTGGCGGCAAGAGCGGTGCGCTCCTTAGTGGCGGCTTCGATCTGAGCCTGCAGGTCGGCAGCCTTGGCGCGGGCGGCGTTGGTATCGGCCTTCACGCCCTCCTCGAACTTGGCGATGATGGCCTGCGCGCGGGTCTCGCGGTCGAGCGCCTCCTTATGGGCGACAACGACATCCTTGCGGGTGTGCTCAATCTTGTCCAGGCGCTTGGCCAGGGTGGCGAGCTCGTTTTCCAGGTCCTGTACCTCGCGGTAGTCGGAGCCGTCAACGTGGCGCTTCTTAGCGGCCTCGATGGCGTTATTGGTCTGGATCTCGGTGGTGTTGAGATCGTCGAGCTCAATGTCCAGATCCTTGCGCTGGGCGTAGAGCTTGGTCATCTCGGACTTGAGCTTCACATAGGTCTTGCGCTTGGAAGCGAGCTCCTTGAGCTCCGGCATATTGGCAAGTTCGCTCTTGTTGCGGGCGAGCTCCAAATCGATCTGTTGCAGCTTGAGTAGCGTAGCGCCGGCGCTCATAAGTTCTCTCCTTTTGTCACAGTCCACCATTGGCAAGGGTCCAGTATTTTAATCGCATGACGGGGGTTGACCCCGGCGTCAACTGCAGAGTTCATCAATATATCAACGAACGGCTCCTCGGAGCGGTCGTGGCCGAGCAAGATGACGCCCAGACCGCGCAGAGCGAGGTCCTGCGCCACGTGATAGCCCGCCTCGCCCGTCACGACGACATCCGCACCCGCGGCGATGGCGAGCTCGCCAAAGTCGCCCAGGGAGCCGCCCAGAATGGCGACGGTGCGGCACGGGCGCTCGGCATCGCCCCATACGCGCGGGTCGCTTCCGAAGGCCGTGGCAGCACGGGCGGCAAGATCGCGCAGCGTATACGGGTCGTTGAGCGTTGCAAGCGCGCCCAGGCCGGTGGCTTCGGGGTCGTCCACGTGCTCCAGTGAGCTTACGGGTGCAGCACCCAGCAGCTTGCTCAGGCGGACACGGGCTTCGTGCGAGCGGTCCAGGTTGGTGTGGAGCGATATGATGCTCACGCCGCAACGCGCTGCCTCGTAGAGCGCCGCGCTGCATTGGGGACGTGTGGCATCCGCCGGACAAAAGGCCTCGGGTGCCTTGATGTATATGGGATGATGCGTCAGCAGCACGTTGGCGCTTGCTTCTTGGGCGCGGCGAACATTAGCCTCAGTCGCATCGAGTGCGCAGGCAACGCCGGTGATCTCCGCGGCCGGATCGCCAACGGAGAGTCCTACGTGGTCCCAGGGCTCGGTGTCCGTCTTGGGATAGCGTGCCAGTAGCGCGCGCTCGAGCTCGGCGACGATCATGCGGCACCTGCGATCGAGAGCAGCGTCTGGGCAAACTCGTCCAGATCGTCCGGATTCACGCGGTCGTCAAAGGAAATGCGCAGTGCGCCCAGCGCCTGCTCGCGACCAATGCCCATGGCGCTGAGCACGTGGCTCGGGTCCATGCTGCCGCTCGAGCAAGCCGATCCGGCCGAAACCTCAAAGCCGGCAGCGTCGAGCTTGATGATGAGCTCCTCGGAGTCCATGCCGTCGACGTAGATCGAAACCATACCCGGCAGACGATCAGCCTGCGCATAGTCGCCCATCGTGGCGTGAATGCGAGGATGGGCCGTAAGCGTGGCGTAGAGCTTATCGGACAGGGACTGTAGTGTCGCACGCTCCCGGCCCACATTCGGCAGCAACACGGAAGCGGCAGCGGCAAAAGCCAGCTGCGTGCGCAGATCCTGCGTACCGGCGCGACGGCCGGCTTCCTGTCCACCGCCAAAGATGCGCGGACGCAGCGGCGTGCGGTTCTTAAGGTAGAGCGCGCCGGATGCCACAGGGCCGCCGATCTTGTGCGCGGCAACGGTCATGGCATCGACGCCCAGCTCGGTGACATCGAGCGGAATATGCAAGTAGCCCTGGATGGCATCGGTATGAAACAAGGCGCCGGCAGCATGTGCGGCGGCGGCCAGCTCGCAGATGGGCTGCACCACGCCGGTCTCGTTGTTGGCGACCATAATGCTCACGAGCGCCACGTCATCGCCGAGCAGCTCGACAAGCGTGGCAGGTTCAATGTGGCCTGCGCGGCAGGGCTGCACCAGGTCGACGGTAAAGCCGGCGGCACGCAGCAGCGGCAGGTTGTCCAGAATCGAATCGTGCTCGATGGCCGAAACGATTACACGATCGCGCTTTCGATCGCGCTGACGAGCGCCCTCGGCAAGACCGAGCAGCGCAAGCTGGTTGGCCTCGGTGCCGCCGTTGGTCAGGATGATCTCGGACGGGCGAACGCGTACGCCAAAGCTACGGGCGATCTCGCGACGGGCGACTTCCAAGCGTGCGGCGGCCTTGCGGCCAAGCGAGTGCAGCGAGTTGGGGTTGACGCCGGCGAGCTCGCTGTCGTCATATTCGCGCTGCGCAAGGAGCGCCTCGGCGCGCATGGGCGTCGAGGCGGCATAGTCAAGATTCACGGGTATGCGGTTTTGACCTGCGGTCATAAGGTTTTATGCCTCCTGTGCGGCCTCATTGCCCAGCTTCTGCAGCAGTGCAACCTCGGCGGCGGGATCTTCGGACTTAAATACGGCAGAGCCGGCCACGAGCACGTTGGCGCCGGCCTTGACGACCTCGGCGATGTTCTTGGAAGAGATACCGCCATCGACCTCGATCAGGGGCGACACGCCGTGGCGCTCGCACATGGCCGTAAGCTCGTGAAGTTTGGCGATGGTACCGGGGATAAAGCTCTGGCCTCCAAAGCCAGGGTTCACGCTCATCAGCAGCACCATATCGACGACGTCGATGATGCTCTCGAGCACGCAGACGGGCGTTGCGGGGTTGAGCACCACGCCGGCCTTGACGCCGCGCTGCTGCAGATGGGTGAGCGTGCGGTGCAGGTGCGTGGAAGCCTCGTAGTGCACGGTGATCATGTCGGCACCGGCGTCTGCGTACCAATCGACCGTCTCGTCGGGGTTCGACACCATCAGGTGCGCGTCGACCGGCACATCGGTGGAGCGCTTGACGGCCTTGAGGATATCGACGCCAAAGGTCAGGTTGCCGGTAAAGTGACCGTCCATGACGTCGAAGTGCACGTAGTCGGCACCGGCGATCTTGTCGAGTTCGCCCTTGAGGTTGGCCATGTCGGCCGAAAGGACGGACGGAGCGATTTTGATGGAACCCATGGTAGTAGCCTTTCTGCGCTAGTCGGTGAGTCCGTAGAACTCTTGAGAAGGGACGCGATCGGTAAGAATCTCGAGCGCCCTATCCAAAGTAACACCGTTGTAGAGCGTTTGCTCCACGGCAAAGGTGAGTGGAATGTCTACGTCCAGTGAACGGGCGAGCTCGCTCACGCTGCGGGCGGCGACGGCGCCCTCCACCACCATATGCGTGCGCGTCTGGTACTCGTCGAGCGAAACGCCGTGGGCAAACTCGTAGCCAAAGGTGCGGTTGCGCGAATGCTCGGAGGTGCAGGTGGCAATGAGGTCACCCATGCCGGCAAGACCCATGCAGGTCATGGCCTGGCCGCCGCGGGCGTGCACCAGGCGGCTGATCTCGGCCAGGCCGCGCGTCATGATGAGGGCAAGCGTGTTGTCGCCCGCGCCCGAGCCGGCGGAAATGCCGCACACGATGGCGATAACGTTCTTCATGGCGCCGCATACCTCGACACCGGTCATGTCCTGCGACAGATAGATTCGGAAGGCCGTGGACAGGAGTAGGTCCTTAAAGGTCTCCCCTATCTGTGGATCTTCGCTGGCGATGACGGCGGCAGAAAGACCTCCGCGGCAGATTTCCTCAGCATGGTTGGGGCCCGAGAGCGCCGCCACGCGCGACTCGTTGCCGATCTCGCTAGCGATGACCTCGCTCATGAGCAGGCCGGACTCGGGCTCAATGCCCTTGGTGAGGCAGAGCACCGGGGTATCGGCGGCGATAAAGGGCGCGGCCTGGTGGCACACGCTGCGAAGGTGCGTCGAAGGAACGGCAAAGATGATGGCCTCGGCGCCGTCGAGCGCCTGCACCAGCTCCGTCGTGGCGAAGACGTTGCCGGGCAGCTCGTAGCCCACAAGGTAGCGGGGGTTGCGGTGCTCGCCGTTGATGCCGGCGGCCGTCTGCTCGCTGTGGGCCCACATGGTCACGCGCTCGGCTCGCGCGGCAGCAAGGCCGGCGACGGCGGTTCCCCAGGAGCCGGAGCCAATCAGCGCAACTTTCATGACTCTCTCCTACTTATCGTCGGGCTCGGTGACGCGCTTGGTAAACGAGAGCTTGGACTCCTTACCGGTCATGAGCTTTTTGATGTTCGCACGATGGGCCCACACCACGGTGATGCCGATCAGCGCCATGCAAAACTTGAGGCCCAGGCTGCTATACGGAAAGACCGCGCAGGCAGCGATGGGAAGGCCGATAGCCGCGGCAAGCGAGCCTACCGACACGAACTTGGTGATGGCGACGGCCACGATAAACATGCCCAGCAGTGACAAGCCAATAGGCCAGTACCAGGCGAGGATGACACCCAGACCCACGGCGATACCCTTGCCGCCGTGGAAGTTGAGATAGGGCGAGAAGATATGGCCCCACACGGCTGCCAGACAAATGACGCCGAGCATCCAGTCGCCGGGGGCTCCGGGCGCCATGATGTTCGGCGGAAATCCATAGCCCACGCTCGCGATGAGCGGACGGGCGATGACAACGCAGATGGCGCCCTTAAGGCAGTCGAGCAGCAGCGTGAGCGCGGCCACCTTGGGACCGGCCACGCGCAGCGCGTTGGTGGTGCCGATGTTGCCGGAGCCCGCCTTGCGAATGTCGGTGTGGTTGAACACGCGGCCAAGGATCAGGCCAAACGGAATCGCCCCGATAAAGAACGAGACCACGGCGCAGATGGCGGTCAGAAGAATCGGATTATGCATCCTTTTGCTCCTTCTTCCTAAAGAAGAGTCGAATGGGCGTGCCGGCAAAGTCGAAGGTCGAG
Organism: uncultured Collinsella sp.; assembly: GCA_902461085.1. Lineage (GTDB taxonomy): Bacteria > Actinomycetota > Coriobacteriia > Coriobacteriales > Coriobacteriaceae > Collinsella. The sequence continues at coordinate 5,238 of CABPWH010000045.1, forward strand.
CGCATACGGTTCTCCACGTAGCGCTGGTAGGTGTCGTTGACCAAGTCGCTGTGGTTGACGAAGAACGTGAACGTCGGCGGGTTGACGCCCGTCTGGGTCACGTAGTGCATGCGCAGGCGGCGCTTGCCGTCCACCACGGTATGACCGAACTCGCGCAGGTCGGTGAGGAACGTGTTGAGGCGCGAGGTGCTGATCTTCTGTGAGCGCGTCTTCTCGGCGGCGTCGACCATCGCCCAGATCTTCTCGACGCTGCGGCCGGTCAGGGCAGAGATGCGCAGGTACTGGGCCCAGGGAGCCATGACGCCCAGACGGCGGTCGATGGTCTCCATGCAGGCCTCGCGCTTACGGTCGTCGTCGAGCAGATCCCACTTGTTGAGCAGCACAACAATGGCACAGCCGCGCTCGATGGCAAGACCCATGACCTTCTGGTCCTGCTCGGTAACGCCCACGGAGGCGTCGACGACGAGGAGCGCCACGTCGGCACGGTCGATGGCGCGCAGACCGCGAACCATGGAGTAGTACTCGATGTTCTCGTACACGGTGCTCTTCTTACGAATGCCCGCGGTGTCGACCATGCGGTAGTGCTTGCCGTTGCGCTCGACGACGGTATCGATGGCGTCGCGCGTGGTGCCGGCAATGTTGGACACGATGGAGCGGTCGGCGCCCAGGATGCGGTTGAACAGCGACGACTTCCCGGCATTGGGGCGGCCGATGATGGCCACGTTCAACGCATCGGGGAACTCATCGGCGACCTCGTCCTCTTCCTCCGGAAGCAGGGCCACGATATCGTCGAGCAGGTCGCCCGTGCCATGACCATGCAGGGCCGAGAGCGGCGTGGGCTCACCGATGCCGAGCGAATAGAACTCCCAGATGCTGTCGTTCTCGCGATCGGGGTTGTCGAGCTTGTTCACCAGCAGAAAAACCGGCTTGTCGCAGCGCTTGAGCATGCGAGCGACCGACTCGTCCTCCTCGGTGACGCCGGTGCGGCCGTCGACCACAAACAGGATGACGGCGGCTTCCTCGGCGGCGGCGAGGGCCTGGTCGCGGATGGATGTGGCAAACACGTCATCGCTCTTGAGCGGCTCGATACCGCCCGTGTCGACGATGGTGAACTCGCGGCCGTTCCAATCGGCCGTATGATACGAGCGGTCGCGCGTGACGCCGCGGGACTCATGGACGATGGCGTCCGAGGTTTGGGCCAGGCGGTTAACGAGCGTGGACTTGCCCACGTTGGGGCGTCCGACGACGGCGACGATAGGTTTCATCTGCTCTCCTTTAATGAATAGGGTCAGTGGAAGTGTTAGAGTCGGCAGGCATTATGCCAAGGATGTGCTCCAGGGTATCGAGCAGCTCATGCGGCATGGTCGACACCACATGAACCTCGGCACCGCGACTGGTAAGGCTTGCGAGTAAATCGTCACGATGATACTCGTCAAGCGTCATGCCGTCAGCGTTGAACATGAGCTTAGGCACAAAGAGCATAACCCCCGAGAGGTCCTGCGGCAGCTGTTCCAGAATGTCGCAGGCGACGATGAGGCCGGTCACGTCCACGTTGCCGCCAAAGTAGCGATTCTTGATGGCCGTGACGGTGCCGGCGAGCCCCTGCGGCGATTCCACGAAACGTGCCACGGTGTCGCGTGCGCTGGCGCCCGAGAGGCACAGCAGGTGCTGGCTGCGAGCGGCGATGGCCTCGCGGACGCGGGCCAGTCGCTCGGCATCGGCGGCAAGCACATCGTCTGTCTCGTCCAGATACGAGCGGATCATGCCGATGCCGTCGTAGTACTGCGGGTAACCGTCGTAAAAGTCTGCCTCGGGAGGATCGATGCCGGCGTCCAGATAGAACTCGTCGCTCATCTGGAAGGTGTGGCGGCCAAAGCGTTCGTAGGCACGATCCTGGTAGGGACGGATCATGGCAATGGTCTCGCGCGCTAGCTCGGGCTTGTCGCTGTATGACCAGCTAAAGCGGTTTTGGTGCTTGGTAAAACCGAGCGGCACAATGCCCAGGCTTGTGATTTGCTCGTGCTCCTCGCAAAAGCGCAGAGTCTTTTCCAGCTCCTCGCCGTCGTTCATGCCGGGACACAACACGATCTGCGCGTGAATTTCGATGCCGGCGGCCATGATGGCTTCGAGTACGTCCATGCCTCGCTGGGCGTTGCGGCCCATCATGCGGCGGCGGACGTCGGGGCTCACAGCATGGACCGACACGTTCATGGGACTCATGTTGCGTTGGATGACGTTTTGGACGTCCTCGTCGGTGAGGTTGGTCAGCGTGACGAAGTTGCCCTGCAAAAAGCTCAGGCGGTAGTCATCATCGCGGATGTAGAGCGTGGAGCGTCCGCCCTTGGGCAGCATGGTCATAAAGCAGAACACGCAGGCGTTTACGCAGGTACGCATGCCATCGAAGATGGGGCCATCGAACTCAAGGCCCCAGTCCTCGCCAGGAAAGCGATCGAGCTCAACGGGGGTGACGGTGCCGTCGCGCGGGTCGAAAACCTCCAGCTCGACGGTGTCGTCGTCGGCCTCCCAGAGCCACACGATCATGTCTGTGAGTGCCTCATCGTTGACCGTGAGCACACGCATTCCCGGCTCGATACCCACATCCCACGCGGGCGATTCGGGACGCACACTCTTTACGAGCGCGCCCTCACCCGGCTCGGGGTCGCGGCTGCGCCCGTAATCGGCCACCTCGGCGGCGTATGCGGGTACGGTTTGGTCCATGATTAGCGGCAAAGCTCCTTGATGCGCGCGACGGCGCGTTCGATATGTTCTTGCGGGGTGGAGGCGCCGGCGGTGATACCGATGTGGCGCGCGTTAGCAAACCATGCGGCCTCAAGCTCAGAAGCTTCCTCAATGTGATGCGTGTGCTCGCAGACGTCAGTGCAGATCTGTGCTAAGCGGCGGGTGTTGCCCGAGTTCTTGCCGCCCACCACGACCATGCAGTCGCAGCGGTTGGCAAGTGTGGCTGCTGCCTGTTGACGCTCACTCGTGGCGGCGCAGATGGTGTTGATCACACGCAGCTCCTGCACGCGCGGGGTGATAGCTGCCACGACCTCAGCGAGGTTCTGCGCGGTCTGGGTGGTCTGCACAACCAGGCCCACCTTGCCCTTGAGCGACAAAGCGCTGGCATCGGCGGCACAGCTCACGACCTGCGCATCATTGCCGGCGTGGCCCAGGATGCCCTCTACCTCGGGGTGACCTGGCTCGCCTACGACCACCACGCGGTAGCCCTCGCGCACCAGGCGCTCGGCTGCAACATGGACTTTCTTCACGTAGGGGCAGGTGGCGTCTATGACGTTAAGGCCACGCTCGCGAGCGGCATCGATCACCTGCGGCACCACGCCGTGGGCGCGGATGATCACGGTGCCGGTTGTGGCATTATCCAAGTTCTCGGCCAGGCCAACGCCTGCCTCAGCAAGCTCGCGCACCACGATGGGGTTATGGATGAGCGGACCCAAGGTATGGACCTGAGTGCACTCCCCTGCCTGCGGCGCGGCGGCCAGCGCCATATCGAGCGCACGCTGTACGCCGTAGCAAGTGCCGGCGTGGGCGGCGATCTCGATGGTGGGCGCGTTTGCCTGGTCAGACGCAGCCGCGGCGGTGTTCGTCACGTTCTCGCTCATGGCTAGAACCTGCCCGGATGCTCGGCGCACAGGTCGTCTCGCATGGCGTAGACGCGGTTCATGGCCTCGGACTCAAACCATTCCAGGCGCTCCGTGCGCTTAAGCCCGGCCGGTGCGTCGGAAAGCGAGACGGCCTTGCCGGCACGGATCCAGCACTTCTTGGGACGCATGAGCTTTTTGCCCGCGGGCGTGATGTCGGACCAGCCGCAGATGGCGAGCGGGTTGATGGGCGCTTTGCCCATCTGGGCGATGAGCGCAAAACCGCCGTGGACCTCGGGCTTGATCTCGCGCGAGCGGATGCGCGTGCCCTCGGGGAAGATCAGCACGTCCTCGCCGCGCTGCAGCGCGTGCTGGGCAGCGCGCAGGCACTTCATGTCGGCGGTGCCGCGCTCGACGGGAATACCGCCCACGCGGCTAAAGGCCCAGCGCACGATCTTGCTCTTGGCGAACTCGGACTTAAAGATGGGGCGAATGCGGCGGCCGCCAAAGAACAGCGCCGTCTCTACAGCCAGGAGCTCGGCCATCGAGGTGTGGTTGCAGATGACCACGCTGCCGCGGCCTTCCTGGCGCTCAAACAGCAGGTTAGCGTCCTCGACCTTCCAACGCCACATGAGCTTGGAGAAGGCCCAAAGGATGGCCATGACTACGAAGACAGTGCCGCGGATAAGCGCTGGGAACTCTGTATAAGGAGCGTTGTAATAATCCTCGGGCGTCTGTTTAAACAGGCGCATGGGCTACCTCCTTTGATTGATGAGGTCCTCGATGATACGTACGACCTCGTCGATGGTGTGGGCGGTGGAGTCGATGTGCACGGCGTCCTCGGCGGGCACGAGCGGGGCGACCGCGCGGCTGCTGTCGAGCTTATCGCGCTGCTTAAGGGCGTCGAGGGTCTCGTCGACCTCGGCTTCTAGCTGCTCGGACGTGAGCGGCTGGGCATCGTTTTGGTGGCGCTGCAGCACGCGGCGGCGGGCGCGCTCGCGCGGGTCGGCGGTCAGGAAGACCTTGACCTGCGCGTTAGGGAATACGACGGTTCCGATGTCGCGACCCTCGGCCACGATATCGCGGTCCTCGGCGGCGCGGCGCTGATGGATGAGCATGGCGGCGCGCACGCCCGGATAGGCCGAGACCTTGGACACGTTGGCGTCGACCTGCGGGGTGCGGATGGCGGCCGAAGCGTCCTGGCCGTCAATGGTTAGGCGCGTATCCTCGCCGGTGCCGTTGGTAAAGCGAATTTCGATCTGCTCGGCGAGAGCATCGATGGCTGCCTCGTCATCCAGGTCGATGCCGCGGTCGAGCGCGGCGAAGGTGACGGCGCGGTACATGGCGCCCGTGTCGAGCTTGTTAAATCCCAGCTGGCGGGCGATCTCCTTGGCGATGGTGGACTTGCCGGATCCGGCGGGGCCGTCGATGGCGACGATCATGCAATGCTTCCTTTCGATGATTGACGTGCTGGTATGGTTCGCGGGCGTTGGGGCGCGGCGGGTTGCCTAGCCCGTGTAGCGCTCGCGGTAGGTGTTGCGCTTGGGTGCGGAGCCGTGGCTGCCGTGGTGACGCGTGCGGCTGGCGGGGGTGTCTTGGGGCTTGTCGCCGTTGCGCTTGGCGCTCGCCTGCTTGGGCGGGATGCCGCCGCTTTTGAGGATCTGCACTTCGCGGTCGGTGAGCTCGCGCCACGAGCCCTTGGCCACGCCCTCGAGCTCAAGGCCGGCAAAGTTGCAGCGATGCAGACGGATTACCGGATGGTGAATCTTGCCCAGCATGCGCTTGACCTGGTTCTTGCGGCCCTCGCGAATGATGACCTCCACGGCGGTGGTGCCGGGCTTGACGCCTTGCGGAGCCACGGCCACGGCCTCGCGCGCGTTGATGACTCGGCAGATTGCCGGCTGGCATAGGCCGTCGTCGAGCTCGATGCCACGGCGGAGCGGATCTAGATCGCGGTCGGTCAGCTGTCCGTCCACGAGCGCTTGGTAGGTCTTGTAGACATGCTTGCTGGGGTGCAGCAGGTCCTGCGATAGGTCGCCGTCGGTGGTAAAGAGCAAAAGGCCCGTGGTGTCGCGGTCCAGGCGACCCACCGGGAAGAGCCCCGGAAAGCGGTTGCGCGGGACCAGGTCGGCCACGCAAGGGCGCTCCTGCGGGTCGCTCATGGTGGTGAGGTAGCCGGTCGGCTTGTAAAGCATCAGGTACACGGCGCCCTGGTTGAGCTTGACGGGCACGCCGTCGACCTCGATGTGATCGCGGTCGACATCGACCTTGGTGCCCAGTTCGGTCGCGACCAGCCCGTTGACGGTCACGCGGCCGGCGGTCATCAGGTCCTCCGAGCCGCGGCGGCTCGCCACGCCCGCGCGCGCCAAAAAGCGCTGCAGGCGCATAGTGTGCGGATAGACGGGCTGGGCGTCGGTTGCGGGTGCTGCGTTGCTCATGGCGCGCGTCTCCCCTACTTCGTTAGTCCTCGTCATGCAAATCCTCCGAGGTCTCGTCGGCGACTAGGGTCTCCGATTCGTCGACTGCCTCAACATCTTCAACATCGGTATCGAGCAGTTCGCGCTCTTCGTCCAGATCCTCGGCCTGCTCCTCGAGCGTGGACTGAATACTGCGGCCGCTCAGACGCTCGCGGATAAACTGGCGCGACTGCTCGTCGGGGGCAAACTGCTCCAGGTCGGGCAGGTCGCGGGTGGAGCGCAGGCCGAACTTTTCCAAGAAGGCGTTGGTCGTGCCGTAAATGATGGCCTGACCGCGCTCGGGGTCACGGCCGAGCTCGCGCACCAGACCCTTGTCCACGAGCGACGCGATGACGCCGTCTGAGTTGACGCCGCGGATGCCCTTGACCACCTCGCGCGTTACGGGCTGGTGGTATGCGATCACGGCCAGGGTTTCGAGCGCCGCCTGCGACAGCTTTTGCGTGTCCCAGCTCAACACATAGGCCTCGACTACGTCGTGGTAGGCAGGATGCGTGAACAGGCGCCAGCCGCCAGCGACCTCGCGCAGCTGAAAGCCGCGATTGGCCTCCTCGTACTCAACCTTGAGCTCGGCGAGCAGCGACGCGCACTCGCCCGGGGTGATATCCAGTGCGCCGGCCAGCGCGGGCGCACTCACCGGGTCGCTCGACACCAGCAGCAGCGCCTCGAGAGCGCCTTTGAGGCTGTTTGCCTCCAGCGTGGAAAGGGTTGACATGGTTGCGGCTCCTATTCGGTGAGCTCGGGGCCCTCGCCGGGCACGTATGCCTCGGCTCCCTCGACTCGGTTGATTTGAATGGTTCCAAAGATCTCATCTTGGCTCAGCGTGAGCGAGCCGCGTTTGGCGAGCTCCAGCATGGCCAGGAAGGTGACGACGAGCTGCTCGGTGGTGGCGTCGCCGTCCAGTAGCTCGCGGAAGGTGCAGGTTTGGTGCGCCATGGTAAAGCGGTCGACCGAGGCCACCGTCAGGTCGAGCGGCACGCGATGGGGTGCCACGTGTTCGGCTTCCAGCAGGAAGGTCTGACGCTTGCCGTCCAGGTCGGCGCAGATGACGGCCAGGCCGCGCAGGGTGATGCCGGCCAGATAGTCGGGCATCAGGCCCAAGAACTCAGGGTCGGGGCCGGCCACGCGCGGGTGCATTCGGCTTTCGGCCTGCATGCGCGCGCCAAGGGCTGCCGCCGCGCCCTTAAACTGCTTGTAGGCGATCAAGCGCTGAATCAGGACCTCGCGCAGGGCGTCGCCGTCGAGGGCACTGAGTTCCTCGAGGTCTTCGTCGAAGTCGTCATCGTCGTCCGCCTTGCGCGGGGCTTCCTGCGGCACCAGCGAGGCGGCCTTGATGTCCAAAAGGGTTGCCGCGACCAGCAAAAAGTCGCTCGCCACGTCCAGGTCCAGCGCCTCGATGCGCTCGGCCTCGGCCAGGTATTGCTCGGCCACCTCGCTAATCGAGATGGCGCCGATATCTACTTTTTGGCGGGTTACCAGCTGCAGCAGCAGGTCGAACGGTCCGCTGTAGACCTGCGTCGACACGCGATACGACATCTTCGACCTCCTTTGACGGCGCCTTCGCGGCGCGGTTTGGGTGCATGTTGCGACCGTTTTGCACGGTCGACCTGTAAGTTTACCCTAGATGCCGGCGATTGCGAAGGTGAGCAGCTGCTCTGCCAACGGATACACGGTAACGTCGAAATAGCGGCCGATCACGTCGATGCCGGTCCACATGGGCAGCAGGTACAGCACGATGATGAGGATCGGCATGGCGTATTGCTGCAGGCGGTAGTAATTGGCGAGCGCCTGGCCTTTGAGAAACGGGACGATGATCGACGAGCCGTCGAGCGGCGGGATCGGGATGAGGTTAAAAAACGCAAGCGATAGGTTAACCACGATAAACGTGGCGTCGAAGTTCATGATTTGGGACGCCACGGCAAAGGACATGCTGGCGTAGAGGTTGCCGTATGCCGCGTGCATGATGGCGGCCGCTAGGCATGCCAGTGCGATGTTCGATGCGGGGCCGGCCGCGCTCACCAGGACCTCATCGCGCTTGGGGTGCTTGAGGTTGTTGAGGTAGACGGGTACGGGCTTGGCAAAGGCGAACACCGGGCCTCCGGCGGCAAGCATCAGCAGCGGCAGGATGATGGTGCCGAACGGGTCGATATGGTTGAGCGGATTGAGCGACACGCGACCGCGCGAACGCGCCGTCTTGTCGCCGAGCGCCCAGGCTGCGGCGGCGTGCGCGCTCTCGTGGATGACGATGCCCACGGTGACGGCGACAGCGCTGGCGAGCAGGTTCATGAAGTAGCTGCTGGACATGGCGCTCCCCTAGCGGACGCGGCGCGAGGCACGCGTGAGCAGGTAATCGGCCACAAACAGGATAACGGCCACGATGGCGTAATCCAGGCGGAACACGCCGCCAAAGGGCGATGTGATGACGCCGTAGCCGGCGATAGCGCTCGGCAGCGCACGCGAAAGCTCAACGACAAAGCCCACGATTTGCAGCTTGGCGGTGAGGCCACTAAAGCACAGCAGCACGGTCATCGCGCTCATAAAGATGCCGCAGATGCGACAGGCGATGGCGATGATGCTCATCGCCACGGCGGTGGCTTTACGAGAGTTCACGCGCGGTCTCCTCTTCGATCTGGGTGGAAAGCTCGAGCCATTCGTCCTCGAGCTTGGGCAGCTCTTGCTTAAGGCCGTTATATTCCCCCAGCGCGGCGTTGAACTTATCCTGATCGGCATAAAGCTCTTCGCTCGCCATCAATTCCATTAGCTCGTCATAGCGGGCACGTTTTTTGTCAAGCTCGGCCTCGATCTTCTTGAGCTGGCTGCGCACGCCCTTGAGCTTTTTGTTGAGCGCGGCGCGGGCCTGGGCCTCGGCGCGCTTTTGTTCCTTGGTCTTTTTGCCCTCGGCCGGCTTAGGCGCCGCGGCGGGGGTGTCGGCCTGAGCGGCGCTGGCCTTGGTGGACTTGACAGCGGCAGGTGCGCTCTCCCCTGCCGCTTCGGCGGCGGCGCGGGCTGCGAGGTCCTCGCGCTTGTAGAGGTAGTAGTCGTAGTCGCCGTCGTAGACCGTGACCTTGCCGTCGCGGATGTCGATGATGCGGTTTGCCACGGCACGTACCAAGTGCTCGTCGTGGCTGATCAGCACGATGGTGCCGGGGAAGTTTTGCAGGGCGTTCTCGAGCATGTCCACCGAGTCGATGTCCAGGTGGTTGGTGGGCTCGTCCAGGCACAGGAGCGCCTCGGGCGCCACGAGCATCTTGGCCAGGGCCAGACGGGCCTTTTCGCCGCCGGAGAGGACACGGACCTGCTTTTCGATTGCGTCGTTGTCGCTAAACAGGAAGGCGCCCAGCAGGCTGCGCTGCTGTGGCACGGTCCACTTGGGCGTGACGGTGTCGATCTCTTGCAGGACGGTGTTGGACTCGGTCATTCCTTCGAGCGCGTGCTGGGCATAGTAGGCCACACCCACGTTGGTGCCTAGATCGCGGGTGCCGGTGGTAGGCGGCTCCAGGCCGGCGATGATCTTCATGAGCGTGGACTTACCGGCGCCGTTGGGGCCGACGAGCGCCACATGCTCGCCGCGGTAGAGCTTGAGGTCGATATCGCTGTAGATGTGCTTGTTGCCGTAGGACTTGGATACGCCCTCGAGGCCCACGACCATGTCGCCGGAGCGCGGCGGGTCGGGGAACTTAAAGTCGATGTGCTTGTGGCCTTCGGGCAGGATGACGAGCTCCTTTTTGATCTGCTCGATCTTGCGGATACGCTCCTGGGCCTGGGCTGCCTTGGTGGGCTTGTAGCGGAACTTGTCGACGAAGACCTGCATGTGGGCGATATCGCGCTCCTGGGCAGCACGCTTGGCGCGCATCTGCTCCAGGTTGTCCTCTCGCTGCTTGAGATAGCTGCTGTAGTTACCGGTGTAGGTAGTCACGCGGCGGTTTTCGAGGGCGGCGACGTGGTCGACGCAGGCGTCCATGAAGGCGCGGTCGTGGCTGACGATGAGGACGGCGCCGTCGTAGTTCGCGATAAAGCCGTGCAGCCATTGGACGCTTTCGAGGTCCAGGTGGTTGGTGGGCTCGTCCAGAAGCAGCAAGTCGGGATGGCGCAGGAAGAGCTTGGCGAGCGCGATGCGCATCTGCCAGCCGCCGGAGAACTCGGAGCACGGGCGCTCAAAGTCGGTGACCTTAAAGCCCAGGCCGGACAGGATTTTGCGCGCGTTGCTCTCGAGCTCGTAGCCGCCCAGGTGCTCAAAGCGGTCCTGGACCTGGCCGTATTCGTTAAGGAGTGCGTCGACGTCCTTGCCCTGTTCGGAGAGCTCGGTGATCTGGGCCTGCAGCTCTTTGGCGCGCTCGCCCATGCGGCGGATTTCCTTGGCGGCGGCCATGACCTCGGCGAGGATGGTGGTGTCCTTGTGCTCCAGGTTTGTTTCCTGCTCTAGGTAGCCCACCTGGCAGTCCTTGGCGTACTGGACCTGGCCGGCGTCGGGGCTATCGATGCCCATGATGATTTTGAGCATGGTGGTTTTGCCGGCGCCGTTGGGTCCCACGAGCGCAAAACGCTCGCCGGGGTTGATCTGGAAGGACGCGCCACTAAAGAGGACGCGCGCGCCGAAGCTTTTTTCGATCTTGTCGACCAGGAGGATCATGGTGCCGCCTTTGACCTTGTGTGCCTATAT
>CABPWH010000046.1 GCA_902461085.1 uncultured Collinsella sp.
AAGAACGCCTTGTGCTGCGGGGGGGTCGCGCCCTGGCCAGCCATGATCGGCTCGAGCAGCTGCGGGTCGGACTTCTTGAGAGCGTCCTTGATAGCCATGGAACCGGCGATCTTGAAGGCGGCCTCGGAGGAGTCGACCTCGTGGTAAGAACCGTCGAACAGGGTAACCTTGACGTCGAGGACCGGGAAGCCGGCGATAACACCGGTGTTCAGGGCCTCCTGGATGCCCTTGTCGATGGACGGGATGTACTCCTTGGGCACGACGCCGCCGACGATAGCGTTGACGAACTCGTAGCCGAAGCCCTCCTCCATCTTCTCGAGCTTGATGACGGCGTGGCCGTACTGACCGCGACCGCCGGACTGACGGACGAACTTGCCCTCAGCCTTCTCGACGTCGTGACCAGCGGTCTCGCGGTAGGCAACCTGGGGCTTACCAACGTTAGCGTCAACCTTGAACTCGCGGAGCAGACGGTCGACGATGATCTCGAGGTGCAGCTCGCCCATGCCGGCGATGATGGTCTGGCCGGTCTCGTGGTTGGTGGACACCTGGAAGGTCGGGTCCTCCTCGGCGAGCTTGGTCAGAGCCAGGGACATCTTGTCCTGCTCGGCCTTGGTCTTGGGCTCGATGGCAACGTCGATAACGGGCTTAGCGAACTCGATCTTCTCGAGGACGATCTCCTTGCCCTCTTCGCACAGGGTGTCACCGGTGGTGGAGTTCTTGAAGCCGACGCAAGCGACGATGTCGCCGGCGGCAGCGTCGTCACGGTCGATACGCTCGGCGGCGTTCATCTCGAGGATGCGGCCGAGGCGCTCGCGCTGACCGTTGGAAGCGTTGATCACGTAGGAGCCGGACTCGGCACGGCCGGAGTAAACGCGGACGTAGGTGAGCTTACCGACGAACGGGTCGGTCATGATCTTGAAGACCAGGCCGGAGAAGGGCTCGTCGAAGGAAGGATGACGCTCGATCTCCTCGCCGGTGTCCGGATCGGTACCGGTGACAGCCTCGACGTCGAGCGGGCTGGGCAGGTAGTCGACGACAGCGTCGAGCAGCTCCTGGACGCCCTTGTTCTTGTAGGCGGAGCCCACGAAGACGAGGTTGAGCTCGTTGGCCAGAACGCCCTTGCGCAGAGCAGCCTTGAGCTCCTCGACGGTGAAGTCCTCCTCCATGAGGATCTTCTCCATGAGCTCGTCGTCAAAGCTGGCAGCAGCGTCGAGGAGCTCCTCGCGCTTGGTGGCAGCGATGTCAGCGAACTCAGCCGGGATCTCGTCCATCGGCTCGGGGTAGGTCATGCCCTTGTCGTCGGCCTTGAAGTCCCATGCGGTCATGGTGACGAGGTCGATGACGCCCCAGAAGTTGTCCTCGGCGCCCATCGGGACCTGAGCGGCCACGGCGTTGGCGTCGAGACGATCCTTCATGGTCTCGATAGCGTTGAAGAAGTCAGCGCCCACGCGGTCATACTTGTTAATGAAGGCGATGCGGGGGACGTTGAAGGTAGAAGCCTGACGCCAAACGGTCTCAGACTGGGGCTGAACGCCGGCAACGGCGTCGAAGACGGCGACAGCGCCATCGAGGACGCGCAGGCAGCGCTCGACCTCGGCGGTGAAGTCAACGTGGCCCGGGGTGTCGATGATCTGGATGCGGTAGTCGGTACCGTCCTTCTTCCAGAAGCACGTGGTAGCAGCGGAGGTAATGGTTACGCCGCGCTCCTGCTCCTGAACCATCCAGTCCATGGTGGCAGCGCCCTCATGGACCTCACCGATCTTGTGGGTCTTACCGGTGTAGTAAAGAATACGCTCGGTCGTGGTGGTCTTACCGGCATCGATGTGAGCCATGATGCCGATGTTACGGGTATCGGAAAGCTTGTACTTAGGCTTAGCCATGTTAGTTCCTTACCTTAACTTACCAACGATAGTGAGAGAACGCGCGGTTGGCCTCGGCCATCTTGAAGACGTCCTCACGCTTCTTGACGGAAGCGCCCAGGCCGTTGGAAGCGTCGAGAATCTCGTTGGCGAGACGCTCGGCCATGGTCTTCTCCTTGCGAGCGCGGGAGAAGTTGACGATCCAGCGGATACCCAGAGCGGTGGAACGACGGGAGTTGACCTCCATCGGGACCTGATAGGTAGCGCCACCGACACGCTTGGGCTTAACCTCGAGCGTGGGCTTGACGTTGTCCATAGCCTTCTTGAAGGTAGCGAGAGCGTCGCCACCCTCGGACTTCTCGGCAACGATCTCGAAAGCGGTGTAAACGATGCGCTCAGCGGTGGCCTTCTTGCCGTCAAGAAGGACCTTGTTGATGAGCTGAGTCACCAGGCGGTTGTTGTAAACGGCGTCAGGCTGAACCTCACGACGATTAGCTGCTGCACGACGCGGCATGTGAAATCTCCTTAAGTGTCTACCGTGCGGCGCTTAGGCGGCACACGGCGAAAGTATCAAAACGTTATCTGGCTTATTTAGCCTTGGGGCGCTTAGCACCGTACTTGGAACGGGCCTGCATACGGTTCTGGACCGGAGCAGCGTCGTAGGCGCCACGGATGACGTGATAACGGACACCAGGGAGGTCACGGACACGACCGCCGCGGACGAGCACGATGGAGTGCTCCTGCAGGTTGTGGCCCTCACCCGGGATGTAAGCAGTAACTTCGATGCCGTTGACAAGGCGAACACGGGCAACCTTACGAAGAGCCGAGTTCGGCTTCTTGGGGCTCGTGGTGAAGACGCGGGTGCACACGCCGCGCTTCTGGGAGTTGTGCTGCAGGGCAGCGTTCTTGGACTTCTTGGGCACGGAACGACGGCCCTGGCGAACCAGCTGGTTAATAGTAGGCAAAGCGTACTCCTTCTCGAATGATTCCAGCTTTCTGTAAAGTGCAACGGCTTGAATCGAGGGGTCAGCATCCCCCTACGAAACACGCAGTTCGATAGGATACGTGGCGTTAGCTGTGTCGTCAACAGACCACGCCGCCGGGCGTATCCCAAAATTGGCACATTTCCGCAAACCCTACACAAAAGGGATCCCCTCCCGTGCGCATGGGCGGATTCCCGGCCCGGGCGGCCTGCGGTTTAAGTTTGCTGCTCTACAGTCCTGGCTCGCACGGAGGCCACATTAAGTGGCCTCCGGCTCGTGCGGAACTCGCGACAAACTTAAACCGCAGGCCGCCCGGTCCGGGAATCCGACATGCTCGTCGAGGCAACGCTACCTGCCAAAAAGGAACAGGTTTATTTTGGTCGGTTTTATCTGGGGAAACGTCGCGCTCCAGCGGTGATCTGCTCTCATCTGTCGCATGGAAATCGGCGGCGTTTCCATTTAACGCAAAAGAGGCCGCTTCCCCTAGTAGGAAGCGACCCCAAATCTTACGAATAGACGATGGTAAAGGGTACTTCTGTTTCGGTCTCCCCTGTTGATGTATACCTCACAATTTCAAGGGTTACCGAGACAACTTGATCGACATCAATCAACTTCGTTGGCACCCAGATGTTCTCTCCGCTATTGCGCCCATAAGAAAAATATAAGTTGAACACCCCTGCGTCGTCATCTTCGATAATCTGCTCCGATCCATCCTTGTAGCTGACGGTCAGCTTATTATCAACTGCTTCATAGCCCAAATCATCGATGTGCGTCTGGATGGAAAACGGGCTAATCTCAAGAGGCGAGTCACCGGAGCGGAGTTCCTTTGTATCGACGTACGCTCCAATATTGAACTCGGGTGTCGACGCCTCAAACCGCCTCGCACTCTCACCTTCACCCTCGGTCCAATGGATATTCCAGGTGACAGCATGTTGCAAATCTCGCTCGCGATCCATAGCGGCAAAGTACATCGTGCCATTAATGACAGTATCGCTTGATGTGTCCTTATCAATTGTGCTGCGTGTGTCAGGCCATTCCTCGCCGAACTTCATATCGGGCGTGCCGATGCCCTGCTCTTCTTCACCATAGAGAACAAGTTCGCCAATCTCTGCTGCTGGCTTGTAGTAGTTAACTCCATTTGGATTGGACAACGTAAACGTCACGGCTCCGCAGCCGTTTTGGTCGATTGCCATCTCATGGATATCAAGCGTATAGCCGTTGCCCTCGACGGACAGATTAACCTCCTGGACTGCGCCTTCCAGGCTTTGGGGCGCGATGCCATCGCCAAACTCTCTGGTGTAGGTATATTTAGTTCCCGATGAGCCGCCGTTGGTCCAGGTAATGGAATCCCCGTTGCCGTGGTTTCCCCAGGCAGAGGCAAAATAGCTGGAATTGACGACGGCGTAGGCGACCCCTCCGGTCGCCAGCACTCCGGCAAGGCATCCGATCACGGCAACATACAGAGGCTTCGCGTGACCCTTTCGGCGAAGCGGCTCACCAGCAGCGGCATAAAGAACACGGTCAGCAAGATCGCTATCGGCTTGGACGGACTCGAAGGCCTGCTTGATTTGATTGGATTTCACGGTCGCCCTCCTCTAGGATGAACTTGAGCTTCGATCTGCCGCGAGCCAAACGCGTTCGAACAGTCGCGGCTGGCACATGCAATAACTCGGCAATCTCTGAGGTCGAAAAGCCCAGATAGTAATAGAGCATGATGGGAACACGGAATCGTTCCGGAAGTCGCATAACGTCTGACAGGACCGCCTTGGTCTCCTCCTGCGCCGTCGAAAGCGAATCGGCCAGGTTCTCAATATCCTCCACACGCCTCCATGGCTTTCGAAAGAGAGATTTGCATTCATTGATCGTGACCCGGATAAGCCATCGACGAAGATGTTCCCAGCTTTCAAATTGCGCATCGCTTTTGAGTAACTTCAGAAAGACGTCTTGAGCGACATCGTCGGCATCGGCACGATCGCGCAGATACGTCAATGCGATTCGAAACACGACATCCCTGTGATCTTCGACCGCCTGTCTAAAAGCTTGTTCTTCCATAATCACCTCCCGGTGACGTTAATGATTCTTGATGAGGCCCTCACCATAGATACGCTCTTGCCGGACGAAATGTTTCAAATTCAAGCAGGAAAAACCTACCAAAATAAACCTGTCCCTTTTTGGCAGGTTTTCTTCAACAAAAAAGGCCCGCCCCCCTGTTGGGAAGCGAGCCTTTATAAGCGCGGTTAACGTACTTGGAAGTTACTCCTCGTCGTTGTCCTTGGCCTCTTCGGCGTCGTCGGTGTCTACGAGCTGGTTGAGCAGCTCGTCGAGGGAAGCCATGTCCTCGTTGATAGCACCGTTGGCGGGAGCCTTCTTGTCGTCGATCGGGGCGCCCAGGAGCTCCTCGTCGGCGTCGGCGTGATGCGTCGGCGCGGCGGAGGTGCCCAGCAGGATGTCGTCCGGACCATCGGGGCTAAAGACCATCTGCAGCAGCTGCGAGAGGTCTTCCTCGTCGGCAACGTCGTCGTTGTTCTCGAGGATGTAGAGCAGGTCGTGGGCCTCCAGGCCATCACGGAGCTCCTCGATCGCCTTGGCACCGATGCCATCGATGCGCAGCAGATCCTCCTCGGACTTGCCGACCAGATCGCCGACCGTCTCGATGCCGACCTCGCTGAACTTATTGGTCCAGCGCTGCGACACGCCCAGGTCGTCGAACAGGTACAGGCGAGCCTTCTCGGCGGAGATGGTGTGGCCGTTGCGGGTGAACGAACCGTCAGCACCACCGAACTCGTCGTAGCCGGCCCAGTCGAGCTGCTGCGGAAGCTGCTCGTCCAGGTCCTTGAGCTCCACAGGAGCCCACTCGGGCAGCGACTTGGCGTTGGGCGAAGCCGGACCGTCGATGTCGACATAGCCGTCGGCCGTGCGATACGTCAGCTTGGCGTTGGCGTACGGCTTGAGGCCGGTACCGGCCGGGATCTTCTTACCGACGATGACGTTGGACTTAAGGTCGAGCAGGTGATCGACCTTGCCCTCGATGGCAGCCTCGGTAAGGACGCCAGCGGTACGGATGAACGAAGCGCTCGACAGCCAGGAGTCGATGTTGGACGCGACCTTGAGCGTACCCAGGATGACGGGCTCGGCCACAGGAGCCTGACCGCCCAGACGGGCAACGCGCTCGACCTCGTCGGCGAACTCGTAGCGGTCGACGTACTGACCAAGCAGGTACTTGGAGTCGCCGGGGTTGGTGATCTGAACGCGACGCAGCATCTGACGTGCGAGCACCTCGATGTGCTTGTCGTTCAGGTCGACGCCCTGGCTGGTGTAGACGTCCTTGACGCTCTCGACGAAGGTGTGCATCGTCGACTCGATGTCGGTCAGCTTGCGCAGGTTGCGGAAGTTGACGAAGCCCTTGGTGATCTGGTCGCCGGCGCGAACCTCGCAGCCGTCCTCGATCTCGGGCATAAAGCGCACCGAAGCGGGGACGCGACGCTCGTCGAGGACGCGGGTGTGATCCTCGGAGTCAGTGAGCGTCAGCACGTACTCGGACTTCTCGGGCTTAATCGAAAGGTGGCCGGAGTACGGAGCCAGCTCGGCCTCGCGACCCAGAATCTTCTCGTTAACGTTGCCGACGATATCGAACATACGGCTGACCGTAGGCAGACCCTGCGTAATATCGTCGACGCCAGCGACGCCGCCGGAGTGAATGGTACGCATCGTAAGCTGCGTACCGGGCTCGCCGATGGACTGGGCGGCAATAATGCCGACCGCGGTACCGATGGCGACCGGACGACGGGTGGAAAGATCCCAGCCGTAGCACTTCTGGCACACACCGTACTTGGAGCGGCAGGTGAGCAGTGCGCGGAGCTTGACCTTCTTGAGACCCGCATCGACCATCTTCTGGATGTCGGCGACCTTCTCGATGTAGCCGTCCTGCTCAAAGAGCACGGTGCCATCGGGAGCCACGACGTCCTCGATGAAGCAACGGCCGACGAGGTCGGTGTTGAGGTCGGTGGTGCCGGGGATGATGAGGTTGTAGGTAACGCCCTCGTGCGTACCGCAGTCCTCCTCGCGGACGATGACGTCCTGGGCCACGTCGACCAGACGACGGGTCAGGTAACCAGAGTCCGAGGTGTGGGATGCGGTATCGACCAGGCCCTTACGGGCGCCGTAGGTCGAAATGAAGTACTCGAGCGGCAGCAGGCCCTCGCGGAAGTTCGCCTTAATGGGAAGGTCGATCGTCTCGCCGGACATGTCTGCCATCAGGCCACGCATGCCGCCGAGCTGACGCAGCTGGGTCTTAGAACCACGGGCGCCGGAGTCGGCCATCATGTAGAGCGGGTTCTCCTCGTCGAACATGTCGAGCATGAGCGCTGCGACCTTATCGGTACAAGCGGTCCACTCGTTAACGACTTCGATGTGGCGCTCCGTCTCGTTGATGAAGCCCTCCTCGAAGTACTCGTTGATCTGGTCGACGTTGGCCTGGGCGCGGTCGAGCAGCTCCTGCTTCTCGGCAGGGATGAGAGCGTCCCACACCGAGATGGTGAGGCCGGCGCGGGTAGCGTAATGGAAGCCGGAGTACTTGATGGCGTCGAGGATCGGGCCGACCTTGGCCTCGGGGTAACGATCGCAGCAGTCCGCAACCAGCTTGGCCACATCGCCCTTGACCATCTTGTAGTTCATGAACTCATAGTCTTCGGGCAGGCACTGGCGGTTGAAGATGATGCGGCCGATAGAGGTCTCGAAGCGCGCGGTCTTGTTGCCGGTGACGTCGTAGTCGACGAACTCGTTCTTGCCGTTCTTGACGCGGAAGATACGAGTGCCGTCCTCGTTGATGACGTTGGCATCGGCAGCGGACACGCGGACCTGGATCTTGGCCTGCATGTCGACCTCGGAGCGGCAGTCATAGGCGTGCAGCGCGTCGTCGAAGCTCGAGAACACGTGGTTCTCGCCCGGCAGACCCTCGCGAACCTGGGTGAGGTAGTACACACCGATGATCATGTCCTGCGAAGGAATGTTGACCGGCTTGCCGGATGCCGGCGAGCGCAGGTTGTTCGCAGAGAGCATAAGCACGCGGGCCTCGGCCTGAGCCTGGCTGGACAGCGGCACGTGGACAGACATCTGGTCGCCGTCGAAGTCGGCGTTGAAGGGCGAGCAGACCAGCGGGTGCAGGTGGATAGCCTTGCCCTCGACCAGCACCGGCTCAAAGGCCTGGATGGACAGACGGTGCAGGGTAGGTGCACGGTTGAGCAGCACGACGCGGCCGTCGATGACCTCTTCGAGGATATCCCACACAAAGGTGGCACCGCGGTCGATAGCGCGCTTGGCGCCCTTGATGTTCTCGACCTTGCCAAGCTCGACCAGGCGCTTCATGACGAAGGGCTTGAAGAGCTCCAGCGCCATGGTCTTGGGCAGACCGCACTGGTGCAGCAGCAGCTTGGGGTCGGTAACGATTACCGAACGGCCGGAGTAGTCGACACGCTTGCCCAGCAGGTTCTGACGGAAACGACCCTGCTTGCCCTTGAGGGCCTCGGCGAGCGACTTGAGCGGGCGACCGCCACGGCCAGAGACCGGGCGACCACGACGGCCGTTGTCGAACAGGGCGTCCACGGACTCCTGGAGCATGCGCTTCTCGTTGTTCACGATGATCGCAGGGGCATCCAGGTCGAGCAGGCGCTTGAGTCGGTTGTTACGGTTGATCACGCGACGGTACAGGTCGTTGAGGTCGGACGCGGCGAAGCGGCCACCGTCGAGCTGGACCATCGGGCGCAGATCGGGCGGAATGACCGGAATGACGTCCAGAATCATGTTCGCGGGGCTGTTGCCGCCCTTCAGGAAGGCGTCAACGACCTCGAGGCGCTTGACGGCCTTCTCGCGCTTCTGCTTCTGGGAGTCCTCGTCGGCGATGATGGCCTTGAGCTTCTCGGCCTCGGAAGGAAGGTCGATGGCAGCGAGCAGGTCGCGGACGGCCTCGGCACCCATGCCACCCTTGAAGTACATGGAGTAGTAGCGGGTCATCTCGCGGAACAGCGGCTCATCGGAAATGAGGTCGCGCTCGCTGAGCTTCATGAAGGCGTTGAAGGCGTCCGTGCGGAGCTGCTTCTCGTCCTTGCACTCTTCCTCGATGTCGACGATGCCGGAGGCGATCTCCTCGGGGGTCAGCGGCTCCTCGTCGGAGAACTCGTCAAAGTTCTCGGGGTTGCCCTGCTCCTTGAGGGACTCGATCTGGCGGGCGCACTCGGCATCGATCTCTTCCAGATCGGCGGCGAGCTCCTCGCGCAGGTCGTCAGCGTCGGCCTCGCGAGCCTCGTAGTCGACCTCAGTGATGATGTAGCTGGCAAAGTACAGAACCTTCTCGAGGTCCTTGGACTTGATGTCGAGCATACGGCTCATCGGGAAGCTCGTGGGGCTCTTGAAGTACCAGATGTGGGACACGGGAGCGGCGAGCTCGATGTGGCCCATGCGGTCGCGACGCACCTTGGCCGAGGTGACCTCGACGCCGCAGCGCTCGCAGACGATGCCCTTAAAGCGGATGCCCTTGTACTTGCCGCAGGAGCACTCCCAGTCCTTGGCGGGACCGAAGATCTTCTCGCAGAACAGGCCGTCCTTCTCGGGCTTGAGGGTACGGTAATTGATGGTCTCCGGCTTCTTGACCTCACCGTGCGACCAGGAACGGATCTGGTCGGCGGAGGCAAGGGAGATCTTTACCGAGTCAAAATCAGTAGCTTCGAAATCTGCCACAGTCAACTACTCCTTATCAGTGGTCGTGGCGGCGACAGCCTCGGGTGCCTCGGCGGTCTCGGCATCCTCGGCCTCGACGTCGGCGTCAACGCCGGCGAGCGCAGCCAGGTCGTCGAGAGCGGAGGTCTCCTCGGCGGTCACAGGGGCGGAGGCGTCCTCGTCGGCATCGTGCATGGGCTCGATGTCCAGTGCGAGGGAGCGAATCTCCTTGACGAGAACCTTGAAGGACTCGGGGATACCCGGGACCGGAACGTTCTCGCCCTTGACGATGGACTCGTAGGTCTTGACGCGGCCCACAGTATCGTCGGACTTGACGGTCAGGATCTCCTGCAGGACGTTGGAAGCACCGTAAGCGTACAGTGCCCAAACTTCCATCTCGCCGAAGCGCTGGCCGCCGAACTGAGCCTTGCCGCCCAGCGGCTGCTGGGTAACCAGGCTGTAAGGGCCGGTCGAACGGGCGTGGATCTTGTCGTCGACCATGTGGCCGAGCTTGAGGATGTAGGACGTACCCACGGTAATGGGCTCGCGGAACTCCTCACCGGTGCGGCCGTCGAACAGGCGGGTCTTGCCGCGCTCGTCAAGCTGGGTGACGAACTCGGGGCGCATGTGATCGCCAAAGGCAGCGGTGGCCTTGTTGAGCATGTTCTTGTTGGCACGACGGATGACCTCGGCGATCTCGTCCTCCTTGGCGCCGTCGAAGACGGGCGTCGCGGTGAAGAACGGACCGGGGACGTACTTGTCGGAGTCGGCCTGCTCGGTATCCCAACCGCACGCAGCAGCCCAGCCAAGGTGGCACTCGAGCAGCTGGCCGACGTTCATACGCGAAGGAACGCCCAGCGGGTTGAGGATAACGTCGATCGGGGTACCGTCAGCCATGTAGGGCATGTCCTCGACCGGCAGAACGTTACAAATAACACCCTTGTTGCCGTGGCGGCCGGCGATCTTATCGCCCTGCTGGATCTTACGACGCTGGGCGACGTAGACGCGCACCTGCTCGTTGACGCCGGGGGCCAGGTCGTCGCCGTTCTCGCGGCTAAAGCGGACGACATCGATGACGCGGCCGTAAGCGCCGTGAGGCATCTTAAGGGAGGTGTCGCGGACATCGTGGGCCTTGGCACCGAAGATGGCACGCAGCAGGCGCTCCTCGGCGGTCAGAGCGCTCTCGCCCTTAGGCGTGACCTTGCCGACCAGGATGTCGCCAGGGCCGACCTCGGCGCCGATGCGGATGATGCCGTCCTCGTCGAGGTTGGCAAGCATGTCCTCGGAGAGGTTCGGGATCTCGCGGGTGATCTCCTCGGGGCCGAGCTTGGTGTCGCGGGCGTCGATCTCGTGACGGGTGATGTTGATGGTCGTCAGCAGGTCCTCGGCCACCAGGCGCTCGGACACGACGATACCGTCCTCGTAGTTAAAGCCTTCCCACGGCATGTAGGCCACGGTGAGGTTTTGGCCCAGTGCGAGCTCGCCATGATCGGTCGAGGGACCGTCGGCCAGAGGCTCGCCCTGCTCAACAGTGTCACCGACGCGCACGAGCGGACGGTGGTTGATGCAGGTGGACTGGTTGGAGCGCTGGTACTTGGCCAGGTGATACTCATCCATGCCGCCGGCATGCTTGACGATGATCTTGGCGGCGTCGGCAAAGATGACCTCGCCGGCGTTCTTGGCCAGGGTGACCTCGCCGGAGTCCAGAGCGGCGCGACGCTCCATGCCGGTACCGACATAGGGAGCGGCGGGGTGAACCAGCGGCACGGCCTGGCGCTGCATGTTAGCGCCCATCAGCGTACGCTTGGCGTCGTCGTGCTCGAGGAACGGGATCAGCGTGGCTGCGACGGAGAGCATCTGACGCGGCGAGACGTCCATGTAGTCGACGTCCTCGACAGGCACGTCGGCGGGAGCGCCGAAGGAGCCGTCGAAGTCGCGGGTACGGGCGATCACGGTGTGCGGGCGGACAAGCTTGCCCTCGGCATCGGTCGTGATGAACTCGTTGGTCTTGGGATCGAGCGGCGTGTTGGCCGGCGCGATGACGTGCTTCTCTTCCTCGTCAGCGGTCATCCAGTCGATCTGGTCGGTGGCAACGCCGTTTTCGACGCGGCGGAACGGAGCCTCGATGAAGCCGTACTCGTTGACGCGGGCGTAGAGGGCGAGCGAGCCGATCAGACCGATGTTGGGGCCTTCGGGGGTCTCGATCGGGCACATGCGGCTGTAGTGCGAGTTGTGAACGTCGCGGACGGCCGTCGGCACGTTGGTGCGGCGGCTGGAGCCGGACTTGTGGCCGGCAAGACCGCCAGGGCCGAGTGCGGACAGACGACGCTTGTGGGTCAGACCGGTCAGGGGGTTCGCCTGGTCCATGAACTGCGAGAGCTGCGAGGAGCCGAAGAACTCCTTGATGGAGGCCACGATCGGGCGGATGTTGATGAGCGACTGCGGGGTAATCTCGTCGATGTCCTGGGAGCTCATGCGCTCACGGACGACGCGCTCCATACGGCTCATGCCGATACGGAACTGGTTGGCGACGAGCTCGCCGACGGTGCGGATGCGGCGGTTGCCAAAGTGATCGATGTCGTCGACCTTGAAGCCCTGCTCGCCGGCAGCGAGGGACAGGAGGTAGCGCAGCGTCGCGACGATATCCTCGTCGGTGAGCACCGTGACCTCTTCCTCGGTGGTGAGGTTAAGCTTCTTGTTGACCTTGTAACGACCGACGCGGGCCAAATCGTAGCGCTGCGGGTTAAAGAGCAGGCCCTCGAGCAGGCTGCGGGAAGCGTCCACGGTGGGAGGCTCGCCCGGGCGCAGACGACGGTAGATCTCGATAAGGGCATCCTCGCGAGTGAGAGCGGTGTCGCGCTCCAGGGTGCGCTTAATCACATCGGAGTTGCCGAGCAGCTCGATGATGTCGTCGTTGGTGACGGCGATGCCAAGGGCGCGCAGGAACATCGTGGCGCTCTGCTTGCGCTTACGGTCGATGGAGACCATGAGCTGGTCGCGCTTGTCGACCTCAAACTCGAGCCAGGCACCGCGGGACGGGATGATCTGGGCCTTGTAGATCTGCTTGCCCGAATCCATCTCGGAGCTGTAGTACACACCCGGGGAACGGACGAGCTGCGAAACGACGATACGCTCGGTACCGTTGATGATGAAGGTGCCCTGATCGGTCATCATGGGGAAGTCGCCCATAAAGACGAGCTGCTCCTTGATCTCGCCGGTCTCCTTGTTGGTGAGACGAACGTCGGTCAGAAGCGGGGCCTGATAGGTCATGTCCTTCTCGCGGCACTCCTCGACGGTGTGCGCGGGGTCGCCGAACTGATGCTCGCCGAAGGTAACCTCGAGAACATGGTTCTGGCTCTGGATGGGGCTGGATTCCTTGAACGCCTCACGAAGGCCCTCGTCCTTAAAACGCTCAAAGGATTCCCTTTGAACAGAGATAAGGTTGGGGAGCTCCATGGCCTCCGGGATTTTCCCGAAGCTGACGCGCTTGCGCTCAGTGGCAGTGTATGCGTAGGTCACCAGGTTTTTCCTCCTTCACGGAAATGCTCGGTGGGTTGGCGAGGCATAGCTTCGCCAGTTATCGCAACCTAATAGTTTATCAGGTACCGACCGTTGGGCAAGAAAAGCCTTGACGCGATTGAGTTTTTGGAGTAGCAAAGTTTTTCGACAGAAAACACGCAGGTAGATGTATATGTATCGAACATCTGTTCATATATTTTCTGTGAACAGAGAGCCAGCAATCGCAGCTCTTATAAAAAACGGGCGCGAACCGAGGTCCGCGCCCGTAAATGTCGATGCCCGAAGGCTTACTTGCGCATCAATCCGCCGCGCTCGTCGATGGCGTCCCAGAAGGCGCTGGCAAAGCGAGGATCGCTTGCGGCCATGAGGGCGTTGGTGGCCATCCAGCCAGACGGGGTGCCGGTGTCGTAGCCCGACAGCGGGTCGATAACGACAGCGTACATAGCCTCGCGATCGAGCGAGCGGGCCATGGCGTCGGTGAGCTGAATCTCGCCGCCCTTGCCGGCCTGCTGATCAGCGAGCAGGTCCATGACCAGCGGGCTCAGCAGATAACGGCCGACAATGTACAGGTTGGACGGAGCCGCCTCGGGAGCGGGCTTCTCGACCAGACCGCCGATACGCCAGACAGCGCCCGGCTCTGCATCGGCAACGTCCTCGGCGCCCTCGAGCGAACCGACGCGCTCACCGGCGATAACGCCGTAGCGGCTGACTTCCTCGGGCGAGCAAGCAGCGACGGCGATAACCGAAGCGCCACCGTGCTCCTTGGAAACGGCGAGCATCTTGTCGCAGATGTCGCGGTTAGGCACAACGTAGTCGCCCAGAAGAACCAGGAAGTTCTCCCCTGCCACGGCGTCGGCAGCAGAGCGGATAGCATGGCCGAGGCCCTTGGGCTCGTACTGATAGCGGAAGTCGACCGGCATACCGCCAGCGTGGGCGACGGCATCGGCATAGGCGTTCTTGCCGCGCTCGCGCAGCAGGTTCTCGAGCGAGCGATCGGGCTGGAAGTAGTTCAGCAGCTCGGGCTTGCCGGGAGAAGTAACGATGATGGCGTCGTCGACTTCCTCGGGGTCGAGCGCCTCCTCGACGACGTACTGAATGACGGGCTTGTCGAGCACCGGCAGCATCTCTTTGGGCGTGCACTTGGTGCCAGGCAGAAAACGCGTGCCAAGACCGGCGGCGGGGATGATTGCCTTCATGTTATTCAAAGATCCTTTCGCAGGCGCAAAAGCGCCCCATGCGTGCGGCACACAGCCGCAGACCAAATTGCGATACCCAAGCATCTTACCGCTGGAACTATATGTCGCTACAAGGCAGAGACAATTCTTCAGCAGGTCAACGCAAATTATTGCTCGAATGGTGCAATTTTATTGCCCAACGGCAGGGCGCCCGATACGACGCAAATCACAGAACATGGCAGTTTGAGCAACCGATGCCGAGGGACCGAAAAACAAAAAAGACGGAGCTCGCAATGCGAACCCCGTCTGCAAAGAAATCTGGCGAGAAAGCCTGATTACTTGAGGGTGACAGCAGCGCCAGCAGCCTCGAGCTTCTCCTTGGCAGCCTCGGCGTCCTCCTTCTTGGCACCCTCGAGAACAGCCTTGGGAGCGCCCTCGACGACCTCCTTGGCCTCCTTCAGGCCAAGGTTGGTGAGCTCACGGACGGCCTTGATGACCTGGATCTTGTTGTCGCCGAAGCCCTCGAGCACGACGTCAAACTCGGTCTTCTCCTCGGCCTCAGCAGCGCCAGCAGCGGGAGCGGCGACAACAGCGGCAGGAGCAGCGGCGGAAACGCCGAACGTGTCCTCGATAGCCTTGACGAGCTCGGAAGCCTCGAGAAGGGTCATTTCCTTAAGAGCATCGATGATCTCATCGGTGGTAAGCTTAGCCATTTCTAAGTCCTTTCGGTTTCCGTGTCTGTGCACGGAGATCAGTTAAAACACGACGCGAATGCGCCAGGGGTGCGGCGTTGCCGCCGCGGGTGAAAACAGCAACTAGGCTGCCTTCTGCTCGGAGACCTGCTGGATCGAACGAGCGAGACCAGAGGAAACGCCGTTGACGCAGACAGCGATGTCGCGAGCGAAACCGGAGATGAGACCGGCGATCTGGCCGAGAAGCTGATCCTTGGTGGGCAGCTCGGCGATAGCCTTAACATCATCAGCGGAAACGGCCTTGCCGTCGGAGATGCCGCCCTTGATCTCAAGGACGCCCTTGGACTTAGCGGAGAAGTCCTTAAGGGCCTTAGCGGCCTCGACCGGCTCGGACTCGTAGAACACATAAGCGACGGGGCCGGCGAGGATCTCGTCGATCTCGGGCTGCTCCTGGTTCTTGAGGGCGATCTTGACCAGGTTGTTCTTGTAGACCTTCATCTCGGCGCCGCACTCGCGAAGCTGATGACGCAGCTCCTGAGCCTGCTTAACCGTCAGACCGTTGTAGTTGACGACGAACAGACCGGCGTTCTCGGCGATACGGGACTCGATCTCTGCAACCTTGTCGATTTTGTACTGCTGGGGCATGAATTACACCTCCTCGAATTCTTTCCGGGCACGGTCCGCCACAAGGACGTGACGGGGGCATGTCCAAAAAGAAAGCCCCCGCGCTGCATGAGCGACGGGGGCGAGAAGACATATCTACTCGACCACCTCGGCTGGCGGGATATCCCATTAAGCTCGCGGGCAATGCCCGTTTGCGCCGGCTGTCTCTGGCAGCGGATTCGTGCGTGAACCGGAAGTATTATGGCGGGGACCCCGGCGTCGGTCAACGGAAAACCGGGCTGTACACAATTCCACCATCCGGCACGCGCCGCCGAAGGCCAGGCGCAAGGTTTTCGCTCGGTCAAGTCCTGGCTCGCACGAAGAGCACATTAAGTGCTCTTCGGCTCGTGCGGAACTCG
>CABPWH010000047.1 GCA_902461085.1 uncultured Collinsella sp.
TCACGAGCGGGGGCTCCTGTCGTTTCCGTGCCTTCGGATTGGGTCATAGTGTCTGACCGGCGAGCGTCCCTGTACCCGCTATCGCCGCATTAAGGTTGAGTATTTGGACGAGAACTTCGTCCACCGCATCAAAAACTTCTCGGGCTACACCGCCGAGATCATCCAGCACGAAATCGACCACTGCACTGGGATAGTGATCTAGTTCCGCCGATTCAAGAAAGCTCCCTGCAGCAAAACAACTGCAGGGAGCTTTTCATGGTGCGGAGTTTCTATCCCCTACGACTGGCGGTAATGGTCAAAGAAGTCGGCGAGGTCTTCGAGGGACTCTTTGAGTACTTCCATGCGCGGCAGGTACACGATGCGGAAGTGGTCGGGCTCAGCCCAGTTGAAGCCGCCGCCGCGCGTGATCAGGATCTTCTTCTCGTGCAGCAGGTCAAGAGCGAATTGCTCGTCATCGGTGATGTTGAACTTTTTAACATCCATCTTGGGGAAGATGTAGAACGCCGCACGCGGCTTAACCACCGAGATGCCGTCGATCTTGTTGAGCGCCTCATACACAAAGTTGCGCTGCTCGTAGACACGGCCGCCGGGACGGATGTAGTCGTTGACGGACTGATGGCCACCGAGTGCCGTCTGGACGATCGACTGGGCCGGCACGTTGGAGCACAGGCGCATGTTAGAGAGCATGTTGACGCCCATGATGAAGTCGCTCATGCAGCGCTGGTTGCCCGAAAGCACCATCCAGCCAATACGATAGCCCGCGATCATGTGCGACTTGGAAAGGCCGCTAAAGGTGACGCAGGGCAGGTCGGGGGCGAGCGAGGCAATCGAGACGTGCTCGTAGCCGTCCATGCACAGGCGGTCGTAGATCTCATCGGCAAAGATCATCAGCTGATGCCTGCGTGCAATCTCGACGATGCCCTCGAGCACCTCGCGCGGATAGACGGAACCCGTAGGGTTGTTGGGGTTGATGATGACGAGGGCTTTGGTCGCGCTCGTGATCTTGGACTCCATATCCTCCAGGTCGGGATACCAATCCGCCTGCTCATCACACAGGTAGTGCACGGGATGTCCACCGGCAAGGGTTGCACACGCCGTCCAGAGCGGATAGTCGGGGCTGGGGATCAGAATCTCGTCGCCATTGTCGAGCAGCGCGTTCATCGAAAGCTGAATGAGCTCGGACACGCCGTTGCCCGTGTAGATATGCTCCATCTGAACATTGGGCAGGCCCTTGATCTGCGAATACTGCATGATCGCCTTGCGCGCGGAGAACAGGCCACGCGAGTTGGAATAGCCTTCGCAGTCGGGCAGCTGCTGGCGCATGTCCTTGATGACCTCATCGGGTGTGCGGAAACCGAAGGGCGCCGGGTTGCCGATATTGAGCTTGAGGATGCGCTCGCCCTCGTCCTCCATACGGGCGGCCTCGTCGACGACGGGACCGCGCACGTCATACAGGACGTTGTCGAGTTTGGTGGATTTAGAAAAAGTACGCATGGTGGTGCTCCTTGCAATTTGAGCTGAGGGATGGAGTTCGGGCTTGGAATCGTTGCGGGGTGATGATGCCTCGCCTTGATCGGCGTCGCCGGCGAGCAGCCAGGTAACATCGACCTCCAAAATACGGGCGAGCAGCTCAGCCACATCGCGCCGCGGGATCGTCTTGCCGCTCACATATTGGCTCATCTGACTCTTGCCGAGTTTTTTGCCGAGCATCTCCGATGCGCGGATTACGTCCGACTGGCGAACGTCGCGATTGGACATAGTCTGTCGCAGGCGATCGCAAAACGTCTCTTGGGCCACAGGAACCTCCTTGCTGGCAAAGTTCAATTTATAGAACACGAATTGAACCTGAGTTCAATTTAGGCAGCAGTATAGCGCCGTACCTCATTCGAAAGTTCAATTTCATAAGAAAACGTACCGAACTCCGAGATTTGCCCAAAGCGGACAATGACGTGCACACGTTTAGAGGTATTCAAGGAATCGAGCAGCGGCAAGCGAAACGTCAGCCGTGCGATATATCGCATTGATCTGCCGATGGGGATGTCCCTCGAGCGGGCGCACGGCAACATCGAACTGACAGCGGCGCAAGATGAGCGCGGGAAGAATGCTCACGCCCAGGCCGTCCTCGACCATGGCCATAATCGCATAGTCATCCCAGGTCGACAGCTTGGAGCACACCGTCAGTCCCGCCCGACGGAACAGCGGCGTAATCTCGTCATCGGTGCCGCGTTCTAGCAGAATAAACTGCTCGTTGGCTAAATCGACAAGAGAAACGACCTCCGCCGTGGCAAGCAAAGAGTCTGCCGGCACTACTGCCATCAACTCGTCGCGCACCAAAGACCGCGATGTCATGCCGTTTTCTCGGGGCTCACGCGGGATAAAGCCCAGATCGCAGCGCCCTTCCGCCACCCATTGTTCAATCTCTGAGTAATCACCCATCAGCAACTCATAATCGACGTCCGGGTGATCGGCGCGAAAGCGCGCAATCACCGGCGGCAGCACGTGGGTCGCCACACTCGAAAACGTACCGATGCAGATTTTGCCGCGCATGAGCCCACGCATCTCATCCACCCGTCGCTGCAAACGAACAAATTCCTCGCATAACGCCTCGACCGCCGGCATAACTTGCCGCCCGTCAGCAGAAAGCACTACGCCCTCGCGACTGCGGTCGAGCACCTTAAAGCCCCAATCGGCCTCAAGATCGGCCACCATACGGCTCACGCCCGACTGCGAATAGCTCAGCCGCTCGGCGGCGCGCGTAAAACTGCCGGCGCGCACGGTCTCGAGCAGCACCTGCATCTTTTGAATATTCGTTTCCACGGCACCCCTCCATCTTTGCATGAGTTTTTGTCATGTTAGCCATGCATTATATTCGCTTTTCTTCTAAAGCCAGTTCACCCATAGTGAAGATGCTCGGATATAGAGGGGATGTCAGCGCATGAACAACGGACTGTTTACGTACTTAGCAGCATTGCTATTGTTTGGCTCCAACGGCATTATCGCCACTGCCATCGCGCTGCCGAGCTCGGATATCGTGCTACTGCGTACGTTTTTGGGCGCACTCTCGCTTGTCACCATTCTCGCCATCACCCAACGCCATAAGTTGCAGGCGCCATCTCGCCCCCGCGAAGCCGCAGCCCTCCTCCTTTCGGGAGCCGCGCTGGGCGCCAGCTGGATTTTTCTGTTCCGCGCCTACCAGACGATCGGCGTCGGCGTATCCTCGCTGCTGTACTACTGCGGCCCCATCATCGTCATGGCGCTCTCGCCGTTTATCTTTGGCGAAAAACTGACCGGCAGCAAAATCGCCGGCTTTATCGCCGTCGCCTGCGGCGCTTTTCTCATTGCAGCGCAAGGTCTCGGCGGCAACATGCCCATTGCGGGCATCGTCTGCGGCATCGCCTCGGCATTTTGCTATGCGCTGATGGTCATCGCTAGCAAGGGTGCGCCGCACATCGAGGGTCTCGAGAACTCCGCGCTCCAGGTGAGCGCCGCCTTTGTGACCGCGCTGGTCCTTACGCTCGTCACCCAAGGCGCTCCCTCATTCCTGTCCGCCGGCGTCGCCGCCAGTATTGATTGGCGCGCCGTCGTCATGCTCGGCGTCGTCAACACCGGCATCGGTTGCCTGCTTTATTTTAGTGCCGTCGCCAAGCTGCCCGTCCAGACCGTCGCGGTCGTCGGCTACCTCGAGCCGCTTTCGGCCGTCGTGTTTTCCGCCATCCTTTTAGGTGAAGCCATAACACCGGTCCGCCTGATGGGTGCCGCGCTTATCATCGGCGGCGCGATTTTTTGCGAACTCGCCGGCAAACGCACAAACGCCAAGGCCGGCATCGCCCAGACAGCACGTGCTTAAAAGCCCCTCTTCAGTTTCAAAGCAGGGGCGCGTCCGCGGTTATCACATTGCAGCAAGCCATTCAGCGGATATGCCCCTGTTTTGAAATGCTACCTACGTACATAAATAATCCCCAGCTGAGGATTATTGTCTAAAATAACCTGATGTGCCAAACTGCTCTTGTATGTATAAAGACGGCATAAAGGTTATCTGTCCTAGACAGATAACCGGATGTCTAAGGGAGTCCACGTGGCACACAACAAACTGGAGGCAAGACCCCAAGACCAGCGTGGTCAAGGCGGGCACGGAGCCATCCCCCTCTCCGCTGGCATGCTGCTTGTAACGCTCGGCGTCGTCTATGGCGACATCGGTACGAGCCCCATGTACACCATGAAATCAATCGTCGCCAACAACGGCGGCATCGGTACCGTCAGCGAGGACATGATCCTAGGCGCGCTTTCGCTCGTCATCTGGACCATGACGCTCGTGACCACGGTCAAGTACGTGGTAATCGCCATGAAGGCCGACAACCACAACGAAGGCGGCATCTTCGCCCTGTTCAGTCTCGTGCGCAAGGTGGCGCCATGGCTGATTCTCCCCGCCATGATCGGCGGCGCGGCGCTGCTCGCCGACGGCATCCTCACCCCCGCGGTCACGGTCACCACAGCCATTGAGGGCCTGCGTACCATCGAGTGGGGCCACGCGCTATTGGGTGACGGTCAGACCAATGTGATCATCATCACCATCATCATTATCTGCGGTCTGTTTGCCATGCAGCGCGCCGGCACCTCGTCAATCGGCAAGCTCTTCGGCCCGCTCATGACGCTGTGGTTCCTGTTCCTGGCAGGCGCCGGCCTGTTCAACATGCTCGGCAACCTGTCCATCTTGCGCGCGCTCAACCCCATCCGCGGCATTATGTTCCTGTTCTCGCCCATCAACCACTCGGGCATCATGGTGCTCGGCTTTGTCTTCCTGTCGACAACCGGTGCCGAAGCACTCTACTCGGACATGGGCCACGTGGGCAAGGCAAACATCTATGCATCCTGGCCATTTGTTAAGGCGGCCCTTATCCTCAACTATCTGGGTCAGGGAGCTTGGCTACTCGCCAATAACTCCAACCCCCAGATGCTCGCGATGGATATCGTTAACCCGTTCTATATGATGCTTCCCGAGCCCCTGCGCCCCTTTGCCATTGTGCTTTCGGCCGTGGCGGCTATCATCGCCTCGCAGGCGCTCATCACCGGCTCGTTCTCGCTGGTATCCGAGGCCACGCGTCTCAACCTTATGCCGCATCTGCGCATCCACTACCCCAGCGACACCAAGGGCCAGCTCTATATTCCACTCGTCAACAACATCATGTGGGTCGGCTGTATCTTCATCGTGCTGCTGTTCCAGAACTCCGAGCGCATGGAGAGCGCCTATGGCCTCGCCATTACCGTGACCATGCTTATGACCACGACGCTTTTGACGAGCTATATCGCCGGCATCCTCAAGCACAAGCTGGGCGCCTGCATCTTTGCCCTGCTCTTTGGGGCCATTGAGCTGTGCTTCTTCGCTTCGTGCCTCACCATGTTCTTTGACGGCGGCTACGTCATGATCTTCCTGGCCGCACTGCTGTTCGGCCTTATGTATGTATGGCGTCGCGGCACCGCCATCGAGCGCACGCAGACGATCCTGCTGCCGGTCTCCAAGTACATCGACCAGCTCAATCGCCTGCGCAACGACGAGACCTATCCCGTGCTCGCCGACAACCTGGTGTTCCTCACCAACAGCCCCGACCCGCTCACGCTCGACCGCGACGTGCTCTATTCCATCCTGGACAAGCACCCCAAGCGCGCCAAGGCATATTGGTTCATCAACGTGCACGTTACCGACGAACCCTATACGCACGAGTATTCCGTCGAGACCTTCGGCACGGACTTTTTGTTCCGCGTGCGCCTGGACCTGGGCTTTAAGGTCAACCAGCGCATCAACGCCTACCTGCGCCAGATCGTTGGCGACCTGATGGCCTCGGGTGAGTTGCCGCCGCAGCACCACACCTACTCCATCTACGAGACGCGCGGCAACGTGGGCGACTTCCGTTTTTGCATGCTGCGCAAGATGCTTGCCCCCGAAACGGACATCAACCGCAATGACCACCGCGTGATGGCCATCAAGTACGCCGTCCGCCGCGCTTGCGGAAGCCCGGCGCGCTGGTACGGTCTCGAGAACTCTGCCATCATCATCGAGTACGTGCCGCTGTTTGCCCGCATGCGCCCGGCCGTTAAGCTCGTGCGCACCCAGGTGCCGCTCGAGGTTCAGATTGAAGAGGCCGAGGAAATGGAAGTCGACATCTTCTCGGACGACTTGGTCAACGGCAACGAGGCCGGTAGGGACATGAACGTCGATCCCACCGAGCTGCTCGAGAGCGTCGCCGATACGCCCGAACAGCAACAGCTCGACGGCCTCGAAAGTGAACAACTCAACGACGCCAACTTCTAGCGGCGCCATAAATCAACGACAGCGGCCCTGCACCTCACGGGAGATGCAGGGCCGCTTTGCATTGCAGTAAAGCTAGCGGCTACGAACGGCGCGGCTCGGGAACCACGAGCCTATCGGGGCTCGCGCCCTCGGCATCCATCAGGCTCACGTAGCGAATCGACGGATCCCCATACATCGCGTAGTAATAATTGCCCGTGCGCGCGCTAAAGCATCCGGTGTAGATAGTCTTCTCGAACTTGCCATCGCCCATCCTGGACGCCCCCTCGATCATCACCACGCCCTCGAGCGAGCGGAACATGCGAACGACGTTTTCGGTCTCGCTCTCCTTTTGCGGGTAATTGGCATTGAGGTACGCCGCCTTTACAAAACGGCTCGGCGAATAGCAATCGCCCGGAATGCCGCGCATGCCGGCACCGGCTCCATAGGGCTTGAGCTCGGCACCACGCCATGTCGCCGTCTGCGGAAAATCGCTTGTGGCGGTGATATAGGTGCGTAGGTTTTCCATGTGCCACGGGAAGGTCGGCTGGTTGGCAAGGGTGTCGACCGGATCGTCGTATACATGCAGGCCGTCAGCCATCATCTCGACCACGATGCTGCGTTGGCTGTCGCCGATAATCCAATGGAGCAGCGACACGCCCAGCCCCTCTCCGGCAGATTTGGCGACAATCACCGTGTCGCGCAGCGCGGCCTCGACCTTATCGACCGTCGAGAACGTCGCTGCCACCCACAGGGGGAACTCATAGGCCGCGATATTGGTCTTGCCGTCGACAGGATCCTCGGCATACTCGGCATAACCCGGGAAATTGAGACCCGCCACGGCGAGGCCCGCATCGTTGCCGCAATCGAAGAACATAGGGTAGTTCTTGTAATCGATGCACATACCGATCACCGCGTGCGCCGCTGTCGCGTCGTCGATAAACGAATACGGAATGTGAAACCCGCGCGGCATCACGCGAACCTGTTGGCCGTAGTCAAAGCTCCAGTCGAGATTGCGGCCCAGATACATGTGGCCAGAATTATCGGTAAATCGAATACTCGTACACATAGCGCCTCCTAGCTTTACGTTCTTGCTAATTTCATTGTCTCCAAACAAAAAGGCGCTAAACACAAAAGCCCGGACATGACAACAATGTCATGCCCGGGCTATTCAAGCAGGATAAACTCAACCAAGTTAACCCCGCAGGTCGTCTAAGGGGTCAAAGTGCCGCAGATTGCCACGAAAGAGGAGCGAAGCGTACTTAAGGTACGCGAGCGACGATTGAGCGGCAAGGTGCGGTGCTTTGGTCCCCTTAGACCAACTTTCCAAGACAGTGGTCGATCATATGCTGGATCATCTGTGCCTCAAAGCCCGCGTAGTCGCGGCGGCACTCCTTCATCTTGCCGTCGACGATCTGATCAAAGGCGACCTTGCACTTGATATAGCGCGTGGACTTGGTGACCTCCTCGTGCGTCAGGCAGCTCTCCTCCATCTTGCTGGCGCCCAGGCCAAACACCAGACGGGGGTTGTAGAGTACGTGAGGCTCGCCGGCATCGTCCAGGTAGACGCAAACCTTCTTGGTAACGCCAATCTGGTTAGCGGCAAGGCAGCCGGCATCGTCGAGCGACTTGATGGTATCGATCAGGTCCTGAGCAACCGACTCGTCCTCGACGGTCGCAACCTCGCAACGCTGGGACAGGATAGCCTCGTCGTGGCAAAGCTCTTTAATCATACGTTCCTCCATAGGGGTCGTTGTAACCGCTTAAGTATACGGTACCCACACATTTTCATGCGAAAAATACCGTCCGTCTGCTACAAAGCGCCGAACATCAACATGCGAGGAACAACAGCGTCGTAAAGGGGCTATAGTAGTTGAGTTCGTGTCAATCGGCCTAAACTCGGGGCCGAACAAGGAAAGGGTATGCATGGACGAACTTTTTCACGTCAGTGAGCGCAAGTCCACAATCGGGACCGAACTCCGCGCTGGACTGACAACATTCCTGGCGATGGCCTACATCATCGCCGTCAACCCCGCGGTGCTCTCGGGCGCTGGCATCGATGCGGGAGCGCTCGCCTGCGCCACCTGCCTGGGCGCCGGCATCATGACCATCTGCATGGGCATCTTCGCCAACCGCCCGCTCGCCTGCGCGTCGGGCTTAGGCGTCAACGCGATGATCGCTGGAATCACCACCACCGTCTGCGGCGGTGACTGGCACGTGGCCATGAGCGTCATCTTCCTTGAGGGCGTCGTCATCTTGCTGCTCGTGCTTTGTGGCCTGCGCGAGGCCATCATGGACGCCATCCCGGTTGTCCTGCGTCACGCCATCTCAGTGGGTCTGGGCCTGTTCATCGCCATGATTGGCCTGTGCGATGCCGGCATTATCACCGCTGGCGCCGGTACACTCGTCGGTCTGGGCGACATCACCTCCCCCACCTTCATCGTCGGCATCATCTCCATCCTGGTGACGGTCGCCCTCGCCTGCCGCAACGTCCCCGGCTCGCTGCTCATCGGCATCGTCGTCGCCGTCATCGCCGGTATCCCCCTAGGTGTGACCCAGGCTCCGACCGGTATCATCGCCCCGCTCGATTTCTCGAGCATTGGTGGCCCCATCGCCGACGCCGGCGGCGTGCCCGCCATCGTCAAGGTCCTTACCGACCCCGCGCTCCTCGTCATCTCGTTCTCGCTGCTCATGAGTGACTTCTTCGACACCATGGGCACCGCGATGGCCGTGGCCAAGCAGGGCGAGTTCCTCACCGACGACGGCAACGTCGAGAATATCAAGGAGATTCTGATCGTCGACTCCGCCGCCGCTGCTGTGGGCGGTTTCATGGGCGTCTCCTCCATCACCACCTTCGTCGAGTCCACCTCTGGCGCTGCCGACGGTGGCCGCACGGGCCTCACCTCCGTCACCACCGGCGTACTGTTCATTCTCGCCGCGTTCTTCTCCCCCATCGTCACCATCGTTTCCAGCGCCGCCACCTGCGGTGCTCTGGTCTACGTCGGCTACCTCATGATGAGCGAGGCCTCCGAGATCGACTGGTCCGACGTGTCTCAGGGTTTCCCGGCGTTCATGATTGTCGCCGGCGTGCCCTTCACCTACTCCATCTCTGCCGGCATTGGCCTGGGCTTTATCGCCTACGTGGTCGTCGCGCTCTTTAAGGGCGAGGCCTCCAAGATCAAGCCGCTCATGTGGATCGCAGCCCTTGCCTTCCTCGTCTACTTCTTCGTGGCGTAACGGCATAGCCTGCTAAAGCAAAACAACAAGGCGCGGAATCGCATCGAGCGGCTCCGCGCCTTTCTTTTAGCGTCTGCCCCCGTGTCAGCGTGCGACAATTGAGGCTGTCAATATCACAACACTGAGAGAAGCCTGCCTTGGAAGCGCATCATAAGCAGATAACCGTTTATTCAGAGTGTGCGGAAGGCGCGCCCGTCATCTATCTCCCCGTGATTATGGGCAACGGTAGTGAAGTCTACGAGCGCTGCCGAGAGCTCGACTGCCCGCCGTTCACCCTTGTCGCCATTGGAGGGCTCGATTGGAATCGCGAGCTGAGCCCCTGGGAATGCGACGGAACTATACGAGATGCCGAGCCCTTTGGCGGACAGGCTGCTGGTTTTCTTGACGAGTTGTTGAAGCAGATAATCCCCCAGGCCGAATCATCGCTCCCGCAACCGCCCGCCTGGCGCGGCGTTGCCGGCTACTCGTTGGCGGGTCTTTTTGCACTGTGGGCACTTTGGCAAACAGATGTCTTTGAGCGCGCGGCGAGTGCATCGGGGTCGCTGTGGTTCCCCGGCTTTATCGACTACGCGCGCGAGCGCACGATGACGGCTACGCCCGACGTCGCCTATCTGTCGCTCGGTAAAAAGGAAACCAAGACGCCCAACCGCATGATGCGGCACGTACTCGACGATACGCGTGCGATGGAAGAGCTGTTTATCGAGCGCGACATCCCAACAACGCTGGAGCTCAACCCCGGCAATCATTTTGCCCAAACTGACCTGCGCATGGCGCGCGGCATCCACTGGATACTGACGCATTAAAAATGGCGTCCACGCGTACATACGCATGGACGCCATTTTTAATTTGGCTGAACGCAGCTACTATTCAGTAGTCTCCTCAAGCTCGGAAGTATCGAACTCAAAGTCATTACCGGGCAGGATGGCGTTGAGCACAATGCCCACCAGAGAGCCCACGGCAAGGCCCGAAAGCGAAATCGTCACGCCGCCCAGCTCCAGCACGATGGCACCGGCGGTACTGTAGGCAATGCCGAGCGAAAGCACGAGCACCAAAGCCGCAACCAGTACATTGCGGTTGTTCTGGAAATCAACCTGGTTTTCGATAAGGTCGCGAACGCCCACGGCGCTGATCATGCCGTAGAGCACGAGCGACACGCCGCCGATTACACACGCCGGCATAGCAGCGATCACAGCAGCAAACTTGGGGCAGAACGAAAGCACGATGGCGCAGCAGGCGGCAATGCGAATCACGCGCGGGTCGAACACGCGCGTCAGGGCAAGCACGCCGGTGTTCTCGCCATACGTCGTATTGGCGGGGGCGCCAAAAAGCGATGCCAAGATGGTCGCCAGGCCATCGCCGAGCAAGGTACGGTGCAGACCGGGATCGGCAATGTAATTGCGTTCGCAGGTAGAGCCAATGGCGGAGATATCGCCGATATGCTCGATCATAGTTGCAAAGGCCAGCGGCATGATGGTGATGATGGCCGTCGTGGCAAGACCGCTATCGAACTGCGGTCCAAAGAGCGCAAACACGGTGTTGTCCCACACGACGGGCAAGCCAACCCAGGGGGCAGCTGCGACGCCAGAGAAGTCGACTTCACCCAGCGCAGTCGCAACGGCATAGCTCACCGCAACGCCCAGCAGGATCGGCACGATCTTGACCATGCCGCGGCCCCAGATGTTGCAGATGATGATCACGGCCACAGCGATAACGGCGACAAGCCAGTTGGTCTGACAGTTGGCAATGGCAGAACTCGCTAGGATCAGGCCGATGGAAATGACGATGGGGCCGGTCACCACCGGCGGAAAGAAGCGCATGACACGTTTGGCGCCAAATGCGCGGAACAGCGCCGCCAGCACCGGATAGAGCAGGCCGGCGCAGGCAACGCCCAGGCAAGCGTAGGGCAAAAGCTCGGCCTCGCCGTTGGGTGCAATGGCGGCATAACCCGCGATAAAGGCAAACGACGAGCCCAGAAACGCGGGCACCTTACCACGCGATAGAAAATGAAACAGCAGCGTGCCGATGCCGGCGAACAGAAGCGTCGCCGAAACGGAAAGGCCGGTGAGCACGGGCACGAGCACCGTGGCTCCGAACATCGCAAACATGTGTTGCAAACCCAACACGAACATGCGCGGGCGGCCGAGCGATGATGCATCGTAGATGGCATCGGTGACGGCGGGCGTCGAGGATTGGGACATGGAAGTCCTTTCATGATGGAAGGGCGATCAGGCATATCGGATAACCTGCCCGAACGATACGATCCGGACCATTGTACGTGATACGTCATGTCTCGCGCGCGCCGTCACCTGCAAGCGGTAGCGTTACTTCCAAACGCGCTCGGCAATGCGCTTGACCAGCGCGATCTTTGCCCACTGTTCGTCCTCGGTCAGCTTGTTGCCAATCTCGCAGCTGGCAAAGCCACACTGCGGAGACAGATACAGGTTCTCGAGCGGCACGTACTTTGCCGCCTCGCGGATGCGCTCGACGATGGCGTCCTCGTTCTCGAGCTCAGCGGCCTTGGTGGTCACCAGGCCCAACACGACCTTCTTGCCGGGGGCAACATACTTCAGCGGTTCAAAGCCACCGGCACGCGGCGTATCGAACTCCAGGTAAAATGCGTCAACGTTCTCGTTTGCGAACAGGTACGGCGCGATGGGGTCATAGCCGCCCTCGAAGGCATAGGTGGAGTGGTAGTTGCCGCGGCACACATGCGTGTTGATGACCAGATCGTCGGGCTTGTCCGCGATGGCGGCATTGTTGAGCGCCACGCCCAGCTCGCTTACCTTTTGCAGGTCGACCGGGCTCATGCCGGTTTTGGCGACAAAATCGGTGTCGCAGTAGATGCCCCAGGTGCAGTCATCAAACTGGATGTTGCGGCAGCCTGCTGCGTACAGGTCGGCGATCACCGTGCGATAAGCGGCTGCGATGGCGTCGGCAAGTTCCTCATCGGTCTTATAGACAGCGCGCAGGCTCTCCTGCTGGCCGTCGCAGCGGTCGAGCGTGACTTCGGAGAACGTCTGGATCGGCGCCGGAATGGTTTGCCGCGCGACCTGGCCCTCCCCCTCGAGCGCCTTGACAAATTTAAAGTGCTCGACGAACGGATGGTTCTCGCCGCTAATGGGGCCGGTTACCACGGCGGTGTCGGCTGTGGTCTCCTCGTCGTGGAACATATAGCCCGTACGCGAGGTACGGCGTTCAATGCCGTTGAGCCCCCACATAAAGTCGAGGTGCCAGTAACTGCGGCGAAACTCGCCATCGGTAATCACCTGCAGGCCAGCGGACTTTTGCTTGTCCACCAGGTCGCGAATGGCCTCATCCTCGACGGCCTTAAGGCCGGCGGCGTCGAGTGTGCCCGCAGCATAGGCGGCACGGGCGTCCTTTACGGCCTGTGGACGAAGAAAGCTGCCGACGATATCGGCGCGAAACGGCGCGTTCAGCGTGGTTAAAGCACTCATAGATATCTCCCTTTGCATTGGTTGCTTTACTGGGACAAAGTATGAGCGCTCATATAGCCATCGTAAAATATACGTTTATAACAGTTTGATATAGATGCTTCCTATATCAGTTGGGACTGCCATGAAGAGATTTGACCTGTACAGGACGCAGCAGTCTAAATATGCTGACGAATCGCGTCGATATAGGCCTGCCCATAGCGCGTGAGCGTCGTATTTTTGCGCGTGATAATGCCGATCTCCATATACTCGTCCACATCGAGCGGAATCGAGATAATACCGGGGCCGTTAAGTTCATGGCTGATCACGCCCGAACACACCGTGTAACCGTTAAGGCCCATGGCCAAATTGAACAACGTCGCACGGTCACGCACGCGGATATTCTTGCGACGCTCAAAGGTCGAGGTCAGCTCCTCGGAATAATAAAACGAGTTATAGCTGCCCTGCTCATAGGACAGGAACGGGTAGTCTTCCAAGTCCTCGAGCGTCACACTCGAGCGACCCGCCAGCGGATGGTCGGCGCACACGAAGACATGCGGCGCGGCGCAGAAGAGTCCTTCGAACACGAGCTCGTTGGCCGCCAGCATGCGCTCGATGACCTCGCGGTTATGCTCGGATAAGTACAGGATGCCCAGTTCGCTTTTCATATGCGCGACATCCTCGATAATCTCGTGGGTCTGCTCCTCGCGCAGGGTAAAGTCGTAACGCGCGGCATCGAACTCGCGGATCACGTCTACAAACGCGTTAACGGCAAAGGAATAATGCTGGCAGCTCACACTAAAGTGCGGCACCTGCTCGGACGTGCCTTTGTACTTGCCCTCGAGTAGGTCGGCCTGGTCGAGCACCTGACGCGCGTAGCCCAAGAAGGTTTCGCCTTCCTCGGACACAATGACGCCCTTGTTGGTGCGCTCAAAGATGTGCACACCCATCTCGTTTTCGAGATCGCGAATCGACGCGGTAATCGAAGGCTGCGACACAAAGAGCCGGCGCGAGGCCTCGGTAATGCTGCCGCATTCGGCAACTTTGACGACATATCTGAGCTGCTGGAGCTTCATGGCTGTCTCCTTAGCTGTTAGTGAGATTCGCGTCGGCTGCACCCTCCTGACGCATAAACGGCGGCATCTCCCCCGTCGCGGCGCAGGCGGCAATCTGATGCAGAGCCCCGGCGACCGCATCATCTGCCGCGGCGCCGATATGCCAGCGCGCGGCAGCCGTG
This sequence comes from uncultured Collinsella sp., assembly GCA_902461085.1. GTDB lineage: Bacteria > Actinomycetota > Coriobacteriia > Coriobacteriales > Coriobacteriaceae > Collinsella. Next base: position 14,189 of record CABPWH010000047.1, read on the forward strand.
ACGGCCTCATTGGCATTGGCGACTGCAACGGAGTTGGGAACGGCATCGATCATGGGCAGATCGTTATCGGAATCGCCAAATACGGCCACCTCGTCGGGCGTCAGGCCCAAGGCGCGCGCCAGCTCCAGCGCAGCGCAGCCCTTGTCCCAACCATCCGGAAGGATGTCGAACAGGCGCACTCGGTTGTTGGGAAACACAAGCGAGAGTTCCGGCACCTCAACGGCAACGCGCTCGCGTAGCTCCGCGAGCTCCTCACGCGAACGGGCACTCCAGATATTCGCCTTAAACACCGGCGCGCCATCGACGACGGGACGACACGGGGCCTCTTCGCCTTTGAGCCACGCATTGCCGCCCGACTCCATAGCGCGACGCACACGCTCGGGATTGCTCGTCACGCAATAGGCATCGTTGCCCCAAAAGTCATCGCCCAGGCTGTAGACTTTTAGAAATGTATCGTCGGTCTCTTGCTCCAGATAGTCAGCCAAACGCATCAGAGCATCGTTGTCGATTGCGCGCGAAGCGACTACTTCGCCGTCGACAAACATCACCTGGCCGTTACAGAACGCACCGGTCGAAAAACACTCGGAACGGTTTTTGAACATCCAGCCCATCGCGGACGGCTGACGACCCGAAACCGGCCCAAAGTGCAGACCCGCCGCCTGCATGGCATGAATACCCTCAATGGCGTAGTCGCTGGCGCCGTCATGCCCGGCTGGAATCAGTGTATCGTCCATATCGGTCAGCACAAGTTTAATCATAAGGCCCCCATTCGTATCGGTCCTACCTATTGTAACGACCTGCCAAAATAAACCTGTCCCTTTTTGGCAGGTGCGCTAGTATAGGGAACAACAGATTCGATGCGGGAGTGCCGGCGGTGCAAACCACAAGGCTGAGAGGGCATGGGGCCCAATCCTTTGAACCTGTCAGTTAATGCTGGCGTAGGGAGCATGCCGCCTTTACAGGGGCGCTGTCTATGCACAGCGCCCCTTTTCTATGCCAAGGAGGCATGTGCAGTGATTGATTCGGAACAGCTTAAGCAACATATGGTCAAGGCCGTAGAGGAAATTCGCGCCACCAATCCGATGGCCGGCTCCATCACCAACACGGTGACGATCGACTTTGTCGCCAACGCACAGCTCGCCGTGGGCGGATCGGCCGCCATGGTCTATCTGCCCGACGAGGGCGAAGCGCTCGTTGCCGGCGGCGGCGCCATCTATCTCAACATGGGCACGCTCTTCCCTATCTACGAGCAGACGATTCCCCGCGCGGCGAAGGCGGCACACGACGCCGGCAAGCCCTGGGTGCTCGATCCGGTGGGCCTGGGTATCGGCAGCCTGCGCACCCAGCTGGTAAACGAGCTCAAGCAGTACAAGCCCGCCATCGTGCGCGGCAACGCCTCCGAGATTATCGCGCTCGCCGGCCTGTGGGGTCTTGAGGGCGAGGCAGCTGATCTGAGCCGCGTACGCGGTGTCGATACCACCGACACGGTAGACGCCGCCCGCGATGCCGCCGTGGCGCTCGCCCGCTACACCGGCGGCGCCGTAGTGGTCTCGGGCGAAGTCGACCTGATTACCGACGGCACGACCGTGGCCAAGTCCCACGGCGGCAGCCCGCTCATGTCCAAGATCACCGGCTGCGGCTGCTCGCAGGGCGGCGTGCTGGCCGTGTACGCCTGCGCCGCCGACCCGTTTACGGCAGCCGTCTGCGGTACCGCCGTCTACAACGTTGCCG